>JARKOQ010000218.1 GCA_029976005.1 Aggregatilineales bacterium
CCCGAACTTGACGTGCTCTACGGATTCGAGGTCGTGATCACCCGCAGCGATCAGCGCATCTGGATTCTGTATGGGGACGAGGCCTCCCAGGGACAGTTGCAGGACAACCTGTGGTACTGGATGCGGCCCGCGCCGCGTGGCATCTGGAGCTTGCAGACGATCGATGTCCGGCAGATCCTGAGTGATCTGGAGCTGGATTTACCGGTGGCGGAGAACTTCGTGCGCTACGACGTTGTTGGGCCGACTCTGATGATCAACTTCCGGCTGATGGGCGGCGCGCGCAACCAGCCGCCGGGGGCGCTCGCCTTCGAGTTCGGCCCGGTCCAAAGCCGCAGCGTGCTGCCTGACCCGGACGAGATGACTCGCGAGTATCTTGCCCAGCCCGAAGTCTTTGTGATGTGGCGCGGCGACTACAATCTGCTGGCCCGCAACTACGACAAGGCCCTGGACTACTACACCACCGCCCTCGAGCTAAACCCATCCCTGGACGAAGCCCACTACCGGATCGCGCTCATCGACCTGATCCGCAACGAACAACAGATCGCCCTGCCCGCGACCAACGAAGTGCCGGCCGCCTCGCCGGGCGGTTGATCAGCCCGCCGCGTTCCAGCGGACTTCGAAGGGGATGACCTGTCCGGCCGCGAATTGCAGGCGCAGCAGTACCTCATCCGCCGGCAGTACTCCTGTCGCCGGGCCGTGCTCGATCGCCGCGCCCTGTCCATTCAGGCTGGCCGTAAGATCGATCGCCCCGGCGGGGACGCGTACGTGCAGCGCCCGGCTGCCGTCCACGATCGCCCGGTATTCCCCGCCAATCCGGCCCGGCTCGACCTCCAAACGCAGCAGTGGCAGATCGAGCACGAACGCTTGGGGGGGCGCTTGCGGCGCAAGAATCAGCCCATCCGCCACCGGCCGCACCCCGCAGACTCGCAGCAACCCCAGGAGGGCCATCGCATGCGGGTTGGCGTTGGCCATCGGGAAGTCGGTCATCGGCGTGATCGGACTGGCCCAGGTGCCACCGGGGTCAGGCATCTGCTTGCCGTTGAAGCCATCCGGCCCCGTCCAGATCCCCGTCCAGACCGCCGGAAAGGCCTCGGCATGGGCGGCGAAAGTCTGCTTTTTCAAGGAAGCCCAGGCCAGGTCGGGCCGGTACAGACTGTACCCCCAGGTCAGGAGCTGCCCGATCGCCGGCCAGACCATCCCTTTTTCGCGCAGCATCGCGCCAATGGGTGACGGCTCGTCCAGCCGATCCAGGACGGCCGCAATCAAGTCTGCCTGCACACCCTGGACCTCCGCCTGCCCGCCGATCAAAGCCCAGATTTGCGCCTCCAGGTTGATGTGGTCCCGATCGATCACCACCGGGCGATTCGCCTGATCGCGCAGCACGGCCCGCGCGTACCAGTTCCCGGCCCAGAACTGCTGGACCGCCGCGCGCAAACCGGGCAGAACCGCGCGCAGCCGTTCGGCCAGAACTCCGGCAACTGGCTCCAGTAGATCGGCCATCAGGGGCAGCACATAGAGCGCCATCTGGGAGTTCGGGATCGATTCGCCGTGCTCCCTGGAATTCTCAAACCGCACGCCGAGCGGCCCGTCGCGCAGGGCCGTTTCGCACACGATCGCATCCGACCAGTCCCCATCGCCAATCCGGAGCAGGCCGTGCTCGCCGAAGCCGATCTCGTTGAGCAGGTGCCCGACGCTTACCCGAACGTGATCGAGCACCGTGGAACCGCCCGCCCCCACCGGACGTTTTCCTTGGGGATAGAAGGGCACGTCCTCGCTCAAAAAAGCCAGATCGCCGGTCGCGGCCAGGTATTCGCCCAGGCCCAGCAAGAAGAACAAATCCAGATCGGATGGGTTGGTATGGATCGTCGCGCCGTCCTGGGCGCCGAATCCCGTGAACGCATAGGGCATTCCGCCAGTCTCGGCCGACATCAGGCTCATCAACAGGCGCAGGTTTTCGCGAGCCAGTTCCGGGCGGAGATACGTCAGCGGGAGGCAGAACAGCGCCTGGTCGCGCGGCGCGCCGTCCGCGCCATGCAGGTAGAGGTAGGCCGAGCCTTGCGGCGTGACGTGGGTCGCCAAGTAGGCATTGTACGTGGTCGCGGCCAGCAAGCTGTAAGCATGCCAGGCCATTTCTCGCTGGAGGGCATCCTCACCGGGTGTCCGGAAATAGGCCAGGGACTCGCGCCGCCGGTTTCGGGAATCGGCCAGCGGATCGCCCTCCCGATAGCGCCGCCAGCAGCCATCGGCTTCGGGCCGGATCGCCCCATAGGCAAAGCGCAGGCTGGCCGTTTCCCCGGCCGCCACTTCCAGGTCATGGCGCAGCACCAGGCAGTATGGCATCGCCGACGTGGAAGGCGCACCCACCACACCGTTCCACCGCCGCGCCACCGCCTCCGGACAGCCAGGGCCCCCATTCCCGAAAAACGCCAGCCGGTCGGTGTAGCAGCCCGCTGCCGGACCACAAAGCGAAGCCAGAATCACGTCGGCGGGATACCAGTCGACCAGATCGACCGCCTCCGGCCTGGGGCAATGGGCGGGCGGCTGCTGGTGAAAGCGCAGTACCTGATCGTCCGGCTCCCACGTGATCGAGGGGGCAAACTGCGCGTTGATCGCCTGGCGTTCGCTGTCGCCAAAAGGTGCGAACAGCCCCGTGCGGAACCATTGAAGCCGGAGCTGGTGAACATTGGCATCCCAGTATTCGTAGTGGCGCAGTTGGACCGGACTGACTCGCAGGTTACGAATTTCGACATCGGCCAGCACCAGCGGATCATCCCCGGACGGCGCGTGCACCCGCCGCGTTACACGCAGGCCGCGATAGGTCGTGGCCGTCTCGAAATAGCCCATCCCGAAGATACGTTCGACCGTCGCTCCTTCCGGCCGGTACCGGAACGCCGTCGCCCAGACCCGCTCGCCGTCGTCCACGTAGCTGAACCCGCCGCCATAGGCATGCAGCGTCGCTTTCCGATCCTGCGGCGCTTCACGAACCGGGGTCTGAGGCTGAATCAAACTCGTGCCGCGCGGCGGAATCAGTGCCTGGCGTCCAGCGCGCCGCCGGGCAAACCACTGAACGATCTGGCTGCCCAGCCGGACAATCCACCGGATGGCGCGCAGAGGCGCGGACAGGCTGGCTTCGTGGGGCGGAATCCAATTCAGCCAAACGCCGCCCCGATCACCCAGGTAGACCTGCACCGTACCGTCGTTCGAGGCCAGGACGTTCACCCGGTCGTTTCCAAACAGATGCCAATGATCGCGCCGGTCGAGCCCTTCCGAATTGGGATAGGCCGCCCGCCGGTCCCGATACTGGTCGATCTCGTAGCGGTAGGCCGGCAGCCCATCGCCATCCAGAATCCAGCGGCCGAATATCCCGCTGCCAGACTCATTGGCCGCAAACTGGCGCGCGTTCGCCTGGAAAGGAGGTTCAGGCAGGCCTGCCTGAGAAGGACCCGTAGGATGTAGGAGGCTTCGAAGCCGGTCGATCAGTTGCATGCCATGTCCTGTCCATCGTTGTCCGCGCGGCCTAAGTATGGTCGGGGAACACCTCGAAGGCAAGTTGGCGCTCACCAGCAAACAAAAAAGGCCTTGTTTGCACAAGACCTTTTCACTCGTCAGTCGGGGTGCCCGGATTTGAACCGGGGACCTCTTGCACCCCATGCAAGCACGCTAGCCAAACTGCGCCACACCCCGATTAACGAAGGTGATTATACCACCGTCACTGTGCTGGTCAAGGCTTGAGTTGCCGGAGGCACCGCCCCGCCAGCCAGATCGCCCCTGCTATGAAGCGGAGGCCAGCCCAAGCTCAAACACCGTCGGGTCGCTGGGCGTGCGATCGGCGTAGTCGTAGATTTCCACCTGGGCGCCTTCGGCGTCACGCAGGCCAGACAGCCATTCATTGAAGGCGTCATCCCGCTTGCTGTCAAGCTCGTCGGCGCTCAGTGGACGCACTTCACGCGCGTGCACCTGGATGATGTGATAGCCGTACTGCGACTGCACCGGCCCCACGATCGCCCCAACCTCGGCGTTGAAGACCGCATCTTCAAACTCCGCGACGAACTTGCCACGACCAGCCCAGCCCAATTCACCCCCGCTGGAGGCGGAGCCGGTGTCGATGGACACGGAACGGGCCAGTTCGGCGAAAGATTCGCCCTCCGCCAGGGCAGTCATGACATCCTGTGCTTCCTCTTCGGTCGTAACGAGGATGTGGCGGACGTTGACCTGTTCCTCTTCGGGCGGGATATCCTTGGTGATCTCATCCCGCATCAGTTCGCGCAGCGCCTGGCGCTCGAACACGGCGCGCACCTGCTCCTGGCTCAGGCCAGAGATAGCCGCCCCTTCCGAGATGTAACTGGCGACGTAATCGTTGTAGCGCTGCGCCAGTTCTTCACTGGTCAGCGTCGGCTGCGGAGTCACGGTCGGGAACGGCGTGTATTCCGGCGTCGGGCTGAGCTCCGGGGTCGGGGTCACGGTCGGCGCCGGCGAGGGCGTCGGGGACACAATCGGCGTCCGGCTTGGGGACGGCTCGACGGTGGGCGTCACGGTGCCAGCGTTGGGATCGTACCCGAAATATTCCTGAACCCGGGCTTCGACTGCGGCTTCGTCAACACTCAGACCGCGCGCCTCGGCCTCATTGCGCAGCAGGATGTCGTCGATCATCTGGTTGACGACCTGGTCGCCGACCATGTACTCCTGCCCCGGTTGCAGCATGACGTACTGCTGGTAGAACGGGCTGTCCTGGCTGGTCAATGCCGTAGCCCCATAGAGCGCGGCCACGTTGGCGAGCTGGCGTCCTACCTGCCAGCGGGTCAAACGAACCTGCGCCTGAAAGTCAGCCGTCCGGACCGATTCGCCGTTCACCACGGCGACCGCCTGGTTGGGGTAGATCACCCCCTCAAACACCAACCCGGCCAGGAGGACGAGAATGACCACAGCCAGAGCCGCCCCGATCCCCAACAACACCCAGCGCTGAGCACGGGCTTCCCGCTCTGCGCGCGAGAGATAGGAGCGTTCATCCTTTTCATCCGTCGTTATGCGCCGGGTAGGCAC
Source organism: Aggregatilineales bacterium (assembly GCA_029976005.1). Lineage (GTDB taxonomy): Bacteria > Chloroflexota > Anaerolineae > Aggregatilineales > Ch27 > JARKOQ01. The sequence goes on from JARKOQ010000218.1 coordinate 5,041, forward strand.
GCCCGTGGTGGCTTTTTTGGCCATACGGTTCTCTTCTCCTATGGATGACTGCCTGAAAAACATGCCATCTGCAACTGCGCGACAAGCAGAGAGCGCCACTTACGCAGCGCACTCTGCTTTTCGCCAGTTATGGTCTCTAAAGAGGCCGGTGTTCCACCCTCGTTAGGCCCTGCTTTCCTGCTCGTGCAGACCGGTGTAGGGCAGAAGTGCCAGGTGCCGGGCGCGCTTGACCGCCACCGCCAGACTGCGCTGATGCTTGGCGCACACATTGGTCTGGCGGCGCGGACGAATCTTGCCTTCTTCGTTGATGAAGCGGCGCAGCAAATCCGCATCCTTGTATTCGACGCGGTCGACCTTCTCCACACAGAACGGACAAACACGGCGCCGGCCCGCATGACGCATGGGCCGCCCCCGGCCGCCAGAGCGGCCGGCGGTTCTGGCACCGCCCTCTTCCGCCCCATCCATCAGATCATCATAGTCGCTCATGGTCTTCCTTGGTTTTCCTGGTTTACAGCCTGTACCGGAAGGAGGCTCAGGTCAAAAGGCCCCTGGTCTAGAAGGCATAGTCCTCTTCGTCTTCCGACGAATCGGTCGGGTCGTACTGGTTGAACTCGGTCGCCCGGCGATCGCCAAGGAGAATCATCTCGTTGGCGACCAGTTCGGTCCGGTAGTGCTTCTTGCCTGTCTCGTCTTCCCACCCGCGCGTCTGAAGCCGACCCTCGATGTACACCTGCTGGCCCTTGTTGAGATGCGATTTGCAAATCTCCGCCAGGGCACCCCAGGCCACCACGTTGAACCACTCGACTTCTTCTCGACGCTCGCCCTCAGCCGACGTCCAACTGCGGCTGGTCGCCACGCTGAAGCTGGTGACAGGTCGTCCGCTCGGCGTGAAGCGCATTTCCGGATCACGTCCCAGGACGCCGATGATCATGACTTTGTTCAGACCCCGACCCATTCCGACCACTCCTCTAACCGGTAAGTCACGTCGATCGATCAGTGTCTTTTCTGAATCTCGCCAGCCTAGTTCTCGTCCAGCCGAACCAGCAGGTGACGCAGGATTGCGTCATTGAGCTTGAGATTACGCTCAATTTCCGCGATGCTCTCGGCCTTGACCGAGACATCCAGTTTCACGTAGTGTCCTTCGCGCTGATCGCGAATCGGATAGGCCAGCCGGCGGCGGCCCCAATGATCGACGCGTGTCACTTCGTTGCCCTCGTTCGTGATCCAGTTCTGGACCTGCTCGACCGCTGCATTAACTGCGTCGTCGCTGATATCAGGGCGTACAATGAAGGTGAGTTCGTATTTGCGCACGCTGAAGTCTTGCCTCCTTTCCTCGGGATTATCCCTTGCCGGGCACGGGTGTGCCCGCAAGGAACGGAAAGCCGGTTGCCAGTGAGTTTGATCAACCGGGTTATTTCGCAGGGGTGATAGTACCTTACAACCCCGGCTTTGACAAGGCTTCGTATTTTGCGGCATCCGGTCTGCATCCCCCGAATCAGCCGGGATCGGGTTCGCACATTGCCCCAATCTATACTAGACTCGGCAGACATCGATTGTTTTTGAGGAGTGAATCGGATGAGAATTCTTCGCCTGACCCTGCTCACCCTGGTTGTATTGACGATGACGGTCTCTTATCCCGCGCTTGCCAGTCCCGGATCCGCAGGGCAGGCCGCCGGGAACGCCCGCCCCGCGCTTCGCCTGAATACCGATCGCCTGGCCGCGCCAACCCCGGCCGAGCGCCAGGCTTCCGCAACCAACCTCAATCGCTGGCTGGATGGCCTGATGGCCAACCCGGCCGGCCGGCCAACCACCAGCGCCGAGGCCCGCCAGCGGCAGGCTCAATGGACGGTGATGATCTACCTCGCCGCCGACAATGACCTGGAGGAATACGGCATTGGCGATGTCAACGAGATGGAGGTCGTCGGCAGCACGACCAATGTCAATGTGGTCGTGCAGATGGATCGCGCCCCGGGCTACGACTCGACCAACGGCAACTGGACCGACGCCCGCCGCCTGTACATCACGCGCGACCGGGATGTCGACCGGATCAACTCGGAAGTGGTCGAGACCTTGCCGGAGACCAATACCGGCGATCCGGCCGTCCTGGCCGATTTCGTCACGTGGACGATGGACAATTTCCCGGCCCAGCGCTATGCCCTGATCCTCTGGGATCATGGCGGCTCGTGGCTGGGCGTCGCCACGGACAGCTCCTCTCGCGACAACGACCTGAGCATGCCTGAGTTGGACGAAGCCCTGAGCCGGATCGGCCATCCCCTCGATCTGATTGGCTTCGATGCCTGCCTCATGGGCGGATTCGAAGTCTACCGCACGGTTGCCCCCTATGCCGAGGTCGCCGTCGCCGCCGAAGAGACCATCCCCGGATTCGGCTGGGAATATGCAACCCCGCTTCAGGCCCTGGCGCGCAATCCGGGCATGGACGCGGAAGCGCTGGGCAGCAATTTCGTCGACGCTTTCGTCGCTTTCTACACTGACGTCGTCACCTACTATGACGCCTTCGACCTGGGCGCGGTGCGCCTGGCCGAGGCCGACCAGCTCGCCTCAGCCATCGACTCCTTCGTGACCTCCGTCCGGGCCAATCCGGCAGCGGTCTTGAGCGCCATCGCCGACGCTCGTAACAATACCCTGATGTTCGGCGGCTTCGACGATCCGCAGTACTTCGACATCTGGTCGGCGGCCGATCTGGCCCAGTTCATGCGGTTGCTCTCCACCTTAACCCGTGAACAATCCGTCGCCCAGGCGGCCCGGAACGTGGTTAGCGCCGTTGAGGGGATGGTCATCAACCACCTGTCCAGCAGTTCCCTGGCGGCCGCCACCGGCATGACCATCTACTTCCCGCGCAACCTGAACGCCTACACCCAATATGGATTCTCGGATCGCTTCATGGAAGAACGTCCGGGTGGCGAGAATCTGTGGCCAGACTTCCTGGACACCTTCTACGGCACCGCGACCACGACCGTGCCGGAAGCGCCGCAGGTTCGCATCCTGGGCACCTTCCCGGCAGTCGCCAGCATCCACCAGCCAGCAGCCATCCAGATGGAAATTTCCGGACGGGATATTGTCGATGTGGCCTTTGGCGCGGCCCTCAAACAGGCTGATGGCACCAGCATCCTGATCGAATACCAGCGCCTGGTCTCCCGCACCACCACCACGAGCGGCGAGGAAGTCACCGACTGGGCTGACGGGGTGTTCACCCGGACGTTCAACTGGGACACCGAAATGCCCGTCATCTCCGATGGCACGGTCGAAACCCCGGCCCTGCTCATCCAGAATCGCACCAATCCGGGTTCCGCCGTCGTGGACGGCCGCTTCCTGCCCCAATCCGGTGACCCGGTCGATGCCCAACTGGTCTACGATCTGGCGGCAGGCACCGTCAAGACCGTGTGGGGCGTGCGCGAAACGGCCAACGGCTACGTGCCCTATGAGCTGGCCATCAACAACGGCGACCAGTTCCAGCCGTACTGGCTCTATCTGGACGCCGATAACAACCTTCAGCCACGCCCGGCGGACGTGACCCTGACCTTCGGCGACGCGCCGTTCACCTACCGCCTGATGCCCGCTCCGACCGGGTCTTACACCATCACGATCGTCGCCGAGAACGTCACCGGCGCAACCAGCCGCGACAGCGCCGACATCAACGTCAACAACACCAGTCTGGACCCGACTCAGCGCGGGTTCACCGATCCCGAATTCGGCCTCAACTTCCTCTATCCCGCCACCTGGATCGAGCCGCGCTTCATCCCGACCGACGAGGGCGGCCGCCTGTTCACCGGCGATCCGGCCACCGGAATCGTGTTGAGCGTCCTGCCCTATGATGGGGTGCGCTCCGCTCAGGACGTCGCGCAGCAGGTCATCAATAGCTGGAACGCGCTGCAGGATGCCCAACTGGTCGACCAGCAGCCGGTCACCCTGGGCAGCTATGACGCCTACGTGGTCGACTACACCTACAAGTTCAATGGGGAAGACCGATCCGGGGTTGTCCTGGCCGTCTATCTGCCGGAACGCCGGCTTGGCTACGGTTTTGACGTCGACTCGCCCGCCAACCAGATCGATACCGCGACCCAGGCCTTCCAGTTGCTGGTCAACTCGGTGAGCTTCTTCGACACCCAGACCGAGCTTGGCGAGAGCGACTGGGTCACCGCGACTCTCTCCGGCGGGCAGGCATCCTTCTCGGTCCCGGCCGGCTGGGTGGAACAGCGCCTTGAAAACTGGAGCATCTATCACGCGCCGGGGGACGAGGCGACCTTCGTCGCTGTGCAGGTCAGCCCCACCCAGGGACTGAGCAATGAAGCCCTGGCGACCCAGTATCTCGAGGTGCTCCAGCAGAGCGACTACATCGTCAACGTCGAGATCTACGCCGCGGAGCCGTACTTCATCGCCAACGAGACGTGGTACCTGGTGGGCTTCACGTACACGAATCAAAGCACCGGGGTACTCACTGCCGGAGCCTATTTCGTCACCACGGTCGGCCGTCAGGAATACGTCTTCTGGCTGGAAACAAGCGACGCCGCTTTCGACCAGACCTTCAACGACACCTTCTCGGTGATGATCAACAGCTTCGCGTTCGGCGGTTAACTCATACGAACGGGGGCGCTCCGTGTGGAGCGCCCCTGATGTCTTTACACTCGGTACCGCGATTCGATCACCCCGTCCCGGCGGCTGCCTCCGCCGCGCCTGGATCAGGCTCGGCTTTCAGCCAGAGGCGCGTCGTCGCCAGCCCCAGTCCGAACACCAGCCAGAACAGCACGCCCGACGGCTGGAACTCCAGTTTGAAAAAGTAATGGTCGAACACCCCGGCGGCCAGCGCCGCCAGAATCCCGGCGTGCGTGCCCAGCCACAGCGCCTCGAAGCGGGCCGGACGGCCCGGACGATTCCAGGCCCGCAGGCCATACAGGAAATACGCCGCCATCGTCAGCAGGTATGTTCCGAGGCCCACCAGCCCCGCATTCCCGGCCAGGGTAAGGTACAGGTTGGCGACGCCCAGGTAGATGTCCCTGGTCGGCGTCCCGGCGAACCCCACCCCCAGCACCGGATAGCGCTGGATGAGCTTGAGCGCGTCCGTGATCTCGCCCACCCGCATCTGGGTCGCCAGGTCGGCCACCTGAAAGCCCTCGATCATGCGCAGCACGTAACCCTGCGTCACGGGCAGAATCAGGATCAACACCCCGGCGGCCAACATCAGCCACAGCAGGCGGCGGTAGCGCAGCACGGCGATGAAGACCACGCCCGCGCCGAATGAGAGCAGCGCGCCGCGAGAATAGGTGAGCAGCAGCGCCGCCCCGACCAATCCCAGCGTTCCCCAGATCAACCAGCGTCCCAGGCGGCTCGTCTGGCGGCTGAAGGCCAGCGGCAGCGTGATCGCCCCCAGCACGGCCAGGACGCCGCCGTAGGCGTTGGGGTCGATCCAGACGCCAATCGCGCGTTCGGCCAGCGCGGGGTTGTCCTCCACATAGCGGATCACCCCGCCGTTAGGATAGCCAAACTGCGCGAAGCGAACCAGCACCGATTCGGCCGTGGCATCCGGCAGCAAGTACAGGCCAATCCCGATCAGCGCCGTCGCCGCCGCCATCACCAGAAACACCACCATCACCCGGCGGAGAACGCCCTCCTCACGAATAACGTCGGACAGCACCAGCGCCAACCCGATGTTGAGCAGCATTTCGGCAAACTGGCGCAGGATGTCCGAGCGCAGCCCGGCGTGGCCCAACCCCAGGACAAAGGCCATGACCAGCACCAGCACCAGCCCGACGACCAGCGGATGCAGCGGCGTGATCTGGAACAACCGCCGCCGTCCGGTCATCCACTGGAACAGGTAGACCAGGAAGAATGCCCCCAGCGCGACGTCCAGCAAGGTCGGAGTCAGGCCGATCTTGAAGGGCAGCGTCCCAAACGGGAGCAGCCCCAACACCACGATAACGGCGTATAGCGCGACGTTCAGATCCGTCAGGATATACAGTCCGGCCAGCAGCCCAACCAGCCCGGCGATCATGTACACAGGGCCGATCAGCGCCAGTCCCAGGCCAATGCCCACACCCGCGACGCCAATCACGCCGCCCAGCGCGATCGCCCGCGCGCGGCTTCCCGTGCGATTGAAGATCGTGATCCACCAGTCCTCGCGGGACAGTAAAGAACGCATCCTAGCTCTCCTTGCGCCGGCCGGGAGTATAGCGCCGCCAGCCCAGCCAGACCATGCCGCCGATCAGAGCGACCCAGGCCGCCAGGCTCAGCGCCGCCCCGACCGCGAAGCTCAGGGGCCGGTAGACCAATTCGACCTGACGCGCCCCGGCGGGCAGGCTCACGGCGCTCAACGCGCCATAGGCCCGCAGGATCCGCGTCGGCTGGCCGTCGATCGTGGCCTGCCAGCCTGGATAATTGGGCAGCGCGATGCTCAACACGGCGGGTGTATCTTGCCCGGTCACGGCGATCGTGATCGCCTCCGGCGCAAATGCGGTGACCCGCGCCTCCCCCTGAATCGCCAGCCCGTCCGGCACGCTCAACCCCGCCTCTTCCAGCAGGATAATGCTGCGACGCGGATCGTAGCGCGAATCGGCCAGCAGGGCGTAAGCGAACGCATCGCTGTCCACCCAATCCACCCGATCCAGCAGCAGCGCGAACGGGCGTGGATCGTCCAGCCGGTGGGCGTTGACCGGGCCATACCCGTCTTCGCCGCTGGCGACGATCGTGCTGGGGATGGGCAGTTCCATCCAGTCGGAGAAAACGTATTTGACCGCGAACAACTCCCAGGCGGTTGTCTCCGGCAGGCTGCCCTCAACGATCGCATGCGGCCCGGCCAGCCACAGCGGGCTGATGCCGCGAATGTCCGGGATTTCCCACAGACTGCCATAGTTCGCCAGCAGACCGCGCCGCCCATCGACCCTTTGGACGGGCAGGTCCGGGTCAGCCAGGGCCACGTCCAGGACCGCCGGGCGAGCCAGCCGTTCGTTCGCCGGGACAGGCTCGGCCAGCAGATTCCTCTGCCCGAAGCTCAGCAGGTCGAAAGCCAGCAGACCAATCACTGCCGCCTGCCGCCACCCGCCATCCGGCCGCTCGGCCAGCCAGGGTAGCCCGACCAGCGCCAACCCACCCAGCAGCAGCGTGAACGCCGCCGAGGCCAGACCGGCGCCGTAGAGGTCGCGATCCGGCCCCAGCCACATCACGAACAGCACCAGGCCCAGCACCGCGGCGATCCCGACCAGGATCAGCACGGCCCGCCGCGCCTGCCGGGCCAGCCGGAGGCGCTGTTCGCCGCTGCCGTCCACCAGCGCCGCCAGCCCCAATCCGGCCAGGACGCTGGCCGCCAGTGCGACCACGAGCGCCGCCCGCTCCTGCCCCCGGAACAAGCTCAGTCCCGGCAGCGCGTTGTACAGCGCGCCGTAAAAGGCCGTATTCCCGCCGAAGCTCAGCACCAGTCCAATCAGGGCCGCGCCGCCCCAGAAGGCCGCGTCGCGCACCCGCCACGCCAGTCCCAGCCCGGCCAGCAGCAGCCCGATCACCCCCACGTACAGCGGCGACCATACCGACATCACGCCGGGCAGGATCGCCTGAATCACGTCGTAGATCGGGAATCCGCCCTGTTTGGCCTCGAAGCCCAGGTCGATGCGCGTGGCGTGCAGCAGATACTCGAACGCCGGCAGAAGCTGCACGGCCGCCAGCAGGGCCGCCCCAATTCCGATCACCAGGACGCCGCCCAGTGCCGCCTTCCACGACCAGCGGCGAGCGTAGACCCGGTAGACCCAGAATGCGACTGTCAGATAGCCAATCAACAGATTGGTCTGAGAGTGCCCGGCCAGCACACTCAAACCCAGGCCCAGCGCGGCCATGGCCAGCCAGCGCCAGCGCGGCTGCGCCTCGCGCGTGGCCTCGTGAACGCCCAGCAGGGCCAGCGGCCCCCAGATCGCCGCTTCCAGCAGGGCCAGTTGCAGGGGCGGATAGCCGGTCATGAACCCGCCGTAAGCCCACACCAGGGCCGCCCCCAGGCCGCCCATCACGCTGCCCACCTGCCCAACCGTCAGCCGCCGGACGAAGATGTACATCCCCAGGCTGCCCGCCAGCACGTGGGCCATCATCTCCAGTTCCAGCGCATGGTACGTCCAGCCGCCGCCCAGCCCGGCCAGGACAACCGTCAGCAGGCGCGGCGGATAGAAGACCGCCGACTGCGTATCGGCCAGGAAGGGCAGCCCGCCGTTATTGTAAGGATTCCAGAGCGGCACCTCGCCCTGCCACAGCCGGGCCGCCTGATAAGCGCCAAAGGCGACGAACTGGCCGGAGAAATCCCCCTCGGCCAGCGAAACCTGGTCCGCTTCCACCGGCGTCAGAAAGCGCCAGAAAAAAAGCGCCCACACCGCAAGCAGAACCAGCAGCGCCGCCTGATCCGGCCAGCGCTTAATCATGCGTTGGATGGATGTATCGATTTTTAGGATCATGACTACACGAATTTCCCGCTGACTTCACCAAACAGGGCCAGGGTCAGGTCGGCGATGTTCTCCCACGCAAAACCCTGGTACAGCCGCCGTGCCCCCGCGCCGAGGGCCGCCCGCAGACGATGATCCCCGGCCAGGCGCGTCACGGCGACCGCCAGACTCGCCGCGTCCCCAGGCGGCACCAGGCAAATGTTCTCCCCGTCGCGCAGTTCCGGCATCGCCACGGCCGGTTGGGTCGTGACGACCGGGCAGCCGTGCTCCAGCGCGGCCATCAGACTCCCTCGCCGGAAGGACGCCCCGTCCTCGTACGGTAGCGCCAGCATATCGCAGCTCACCAGGTAGGCACTGACCTCGCCGGGTTCCAGGTAACCCGTCCACATCACCCGGTCGGCCAGTCCTAGGCGGTCGACCAGGGCTTCGATCTCCAGCGCGTAGGCAGCGTTGGTAGGGTCGCTATCGCCCGTTCGCCCGCCGATCATCACCAGCCAGCAAGGCTGCCCCTGCTCGCGCAGCCGGGCCAGGGCGTGCAACAGCGTCTCCACACCTTTGCTGCGGTTCAAAAAGCCGAAATACCCGATCAGAATGTCCCCCGGTCCAATCCCGACCCGGTCGCGCCATCCCGTGCGATCAAAGTGATCGGGCAATTGCCCGCCGATGTTCGAGCCGATGGGAATCCGCCGCAGTCGGGTCACGCCGCCCGCCAGCGCTAGCTGGCGCTCGTCCTCGGGGTTGGTCACGATCGCCGCGTCCGCTCCGCGCGCCAACGCCAGCACCGCCCGCTCGCGCAGCGGCCCGGCCTTGGGAAACAGATACGGCACTCGTAGGTCGTGGAACGTCACGACCAGCGGAATCGACCCCTTCAGGCGCGGCAGCAGGTGGATCATCCCGGCCATCTGGTACGCCGCCGTCTGGTACTGCAAGTTGACCACGGCCAGCTCGCGCTCCGCGGCCCACCGCTGCACGGCCCGCAGACAGGCCCGGTTCCAGTTCGTGACGTCGGCCGAGACATGAATCCCGCGGTCGCCCCGCCCAACGCCATCCCGCCCGGTCAGCACGAAGACCTCGTGTCCGGCCCCGACGAAGGCCCGGCCCAGTGTGCGCGTGAAATCGGCCACCCCGCCCTGCATCGGCGGATACTCGCCGCTGATCAACCCGATCCGCATCATACTCCCCTGGCGGCCTAACGGTTAGGCCGCAATCCTGAGCGCAAGACTTCGCGATAGGCCGCCGTCCGTTCCCGGCGCAGTTCCGGGTGCGATCCCAGGCGGCCCTTGGCCCATTCAAGCCCCCACTGCACCCCGTAATGGGCCAGCAGGTACAGCCGCAGCACCTCGCCCACCAGCGGGCCATGAAACTTGCGGAAGTAACGCACCTTGCTCTGCTGGAAGTAGATATGCCGTCTGGCAACCACCTGGTCGGTGCTCTTACCCCCGTGATGGATGATCCGGGCCGTCCCAACGTAGACCACCCGCCACCCGGCTGCGACAGCCCGCCGGCACCAGTCCATCTCCTCGGCGAACATCACGTAGCCCTCGTCCAGCCCGCCGATCTGAGCGTAGACCTCCCGCCGCGCCATCAGCGCCGAACCCTGCACCCAGCCCACCTCGAACACACCGTCGTCCGGCGCGTCGGAGACGTAGTAGTGGCGCAGCACACCGGGCGGCGCGAAGCGTTGCAGCCAGGTACTCTCGAACAGGGCCGTGACCAGAGTCGGGAAGCGCCGCCGCGTGGATTGGGTCGAGCCGTCCGTATTGAGCGTGTGTGGCCCGACGATCCCCACTTCCGGGTGCGCATCCAGATATTGGACCAGAACCGGCAGCGCATCCGCCAACACCTCGGTATCCGGATTGAGCAGCAGCAGATGGCGGCCGCGCGCCACGGCCAGCCCCAGGTTGTTGCCCCGCGTGAAGCCCACGTTCTCAGGCTGGGCCAACACCCGCACCATCGGAAAGCCCGCCAGCACTTCGAGGGTGTGATCCGTGCTCGCGCTCTCGACAACGATGATCTCGACCAGCGGGCCCGCCGCTTCGTCCGGAGCCGTCTCGTCCGGCCCAATCACGGTCAGCGGCCCGGCCAGGATGCTCCGCAGGCAGGCCGCCAGCAGGTCGGCCACGTTCCAGCTCACAATGACGATCGACAGGTCAACCATAGATCACTCCCCACGCCGCGGGGCAAGCCCGGTTCGGCAGATGGCACGGCGTCGGGGATTTTACCGGGTTTATGCACTTGGAACACACATTTTTTACAGGCAAGCCAGATGATAGGTCATGCACAGGTTCGCACGCGCTCGTCCGACCGGGCGTTGCCTATCGCAGTTTGGGAGAATGTCCTATGACTCACTGGTATCGAAAGCTCGCGACTCTCGCCGTTGTTTCGATGCTCATGGCCCTGGGCGCCGGGGTCGCCGCCGCCCAGGAAAACCCGCCGCGCCGCCCCCAGGGCGTGCTGGTCGGTCGCGTTGCCCTGCTCAAGACCCTGTCGGAAATGTCCGGCCAGTCCATCCCGGACATCGTGGCCCAGGTCGAGGAAGGGGAGACCCTGAACGATCTCGCCGCCGCGCTTGGCCTCGATCCCGCCGCCGTCGTCGACCACACCGCCGCGAACCTGGCCGAGCGCATCAATCAGGCTGTCGCCAACGGCCACCTCGCCCAGGAACAAGCCGACGAAGTCCTCGCCACCCTGGGTGCCGACCTGACCGATCTGATGGCCCGGCCGGTGCCGGAACGTCCCCTGGCCGATCGGCTCGATCCGGAGCGCATTCGCCAGTTGGGCGGGCAAGGGTTGATCGGCGCGCTCACCAACCGGACCGGCCTCAGCCCGGCCGACCTGTTGGCTCAGGCCCGCGATAACGACCTGACAACCCTGGCCGAAATTGCCGCCTTCAATGACATCCCCGTCGAGGACGTAATCGCCGCCGCCGAGGCCACTGCGGCCGAACGCATCAACGCGGCCGTCGCCGGCGGCACCCTGACCCAGGAACAGGCCGATGCGCTTCTGGCCCGCGCCAGTGAGTACTTCGCCAATGCAGTCGATCACGAGCTGCCCATCGGCAGCGGCCCGGTCGCCGATGTCACCCGCGAGATTGTGTCCAGCGTGGTCGAGCAAACCGGGCTGGAGCCGGTGGCGCTCCTGCGAGAGTTGCGCGGCGGCGCGACGATGCAGGCGCTTCTGGAGGCCAACGGCTCCAGCGTCGATGTCGCCGTCAGCGCCATCATGAACGGCGTGGAAGCCCGCACCAACCGGATGCTGGCCGGCATTGAGGAGCGCGTCCGCCAGGCCCTGACCGGCGAATGGCAGCCGGGCGCCCGGCTATCCGAGGGCCGGCGCGGCTTGCTCCAGGACCTCCGGCCTCAGACGCGCTGACCGGAGACCTCCACCGAATCGATCGGGGCTGCTCACCCTCGAGCAGCCCCGCGTCGTGTCTACCGGTCAGCCGCGGCAATGGCGGCCTGAGCCGGCTGTTCCTGCATCGTGAGGCGGGTATACTCCCGCAGGCGTGGGTACTTCCAGGCGATCCAGCCAGTCAGGAGCACCGTGAGGATGCCGCCGCTCACGATCGCCGCTGGCGCGCCGAACGCCGCCGCCACCAGCCCGGCTTCCAGCTCGCCAAGCTGCGGACCGCCCGTGAAGAAGATCATGTTGACGCTCGTCATCCGGCCCCGCAGCCGGTCGGGCGTTCGGAGCTGCCTGATCGTCCCCCGGATCACGGTCGATACCGTGTCCCCGGCTCCAGTCAGCGCGAAGAAGAAGTACGACAGGAAGAAGGTCGTCGAGAGGCCGAACAGGGCCGTCGCCACGCCATATACCACCACGCTGATCAGCAGCACCACACCCTGCCGGTCAATCTCCCGGCGCAGGGCCAGCACCGCTCCGGCCAGCAGCGCCCCAACCGGCTGGGCAGTCGCCAGCAGCCCGTAGCCTTCCGGCCCCAGGCCGAGCATGCTCGTCGCCACGATCGGCAGCATCGTCCGGGCGGAGGCGAAAAAGGTCGCGAAGAAGTCCAGCAGCATCGTGCCCCAGATGATCCGCTCGTGATAGGTGTAGCGCACCCCTTCGAGCAGCGCCTGCCAGCCCAGACCGGCATCCCGCTCGGCCACGTGCCCGCGAAAGCGCATCATGAACAGCAGCACGACCGGGATGGACAGCAGCACGGCGCTGACCAGATACACGATCCCCACGTCAAACCGGGCGACCAGCAATCCGGCCACCGCCGGGCCAACCACCGCCGTGATCTGCCATTGCAGGGTATTCAGGCTGATCGCGTTGCTGAGGTGCTTCTCGCCAACCAGGTTGGGCACGGTCGCCTGCCGGGCCGGGCCGGCGAAGGCCGAAATCGCGGCCCCGGAGGCTGTCAGCAGGTAGATGGCCGGGATGCTGTCCTGGCCGCCGAGGGTCAGCCCGGCCAGGATCGCGGCCAGCAGCCCGGAGGCGATCTGCGTGCCGATCAGCACCTTGCGCCGATCCTGGGTATCGGCCAGGATGCCCCCCAGCAGGGCCAGAATCACGATGGGGATGATCCGCACCAACCCCAGCGATCCCAGTCCCAGGGCCTCGGCGCTGAGATCGACCGGCTGTCCCAGCAAATTGATGGTGAAAACCTGGCCGCGCAGCAGCGCGAAGACGTGCCAGTTGACCGCGATGAGCTGCATCTCGGAGCCGATTCCCGCCAGAATCTCCGCGATCCAAAGGAGCCGGAAATCGGGGTAATACCGCAGCGCGGGCAAGCGCGGCGACGACGATGGGCCTGACATAATGACTCCACGAAATGATACAAGGAGGCAGCGCCTCCAATCACACGACCAACGATGACTGCCAGGCTGCATCCATCGGAAGCCGGAACAGCCGGATCGCGTTCAAGCTGGTCTGCCGTCCAACGGCTTCTACCGTCGTCTGGTGCAGCGCCGCGATCCGGTCGGCCACGTACTGGACGTAGGCCGGCTCGTTGCGTTCGCCGCGATAAGGATGCGGCGTCAGGAACGGGCCATCGGTCTCGATCAGCAGCCGGTCGAGCGGCACGCGGGCCACGATCGCCCGCAGGTCGTCGGCCTTCTTGTACGTCACCGGCCCCGTGATTCCGAGGAGGAATCCCAGGGCCAGTGCACGTTCGGCGACATCCGGCGGCGCGGAAAACGAGTGCAGCACGCCGGGATTCTCTCGCAGCGCGTGTCCGCCCGGCAGCCCATTCACCCAGTCGGCGAGCATCCGTAAGACATCCTCGCTGGCGTCCCGGTTGTGGATGATGACCGGCAGGCCCAGGCTCGCCGCCAGCCTAAGCTGAAGCTCCAGCGCCTGCCACTGCACGGCCTTGGGGCTGCGATCCCAGTAGTAGTCCAGGCCGATCTCCCCGATCGCCACCACTTTGTCGCGGGCCGCCAGAGTCCGGATCGTCTCCAGCCAGTCCGGGCCAGATTCCGCCGTGCTGTTGGGATGGACCCCGACCGCAGCGAAGATCAGCGGGGTGGCCCCTGCCAGATCGCAGACAGTCGCGCTGTTGGCGGGATCGACCGCCGGGTTGACCACGGCAACCAGCCCGGCCTCGGACGCCCGCGCCAGCACGTCCGTCCGATCTTCGTCGTAGCGCTCAAAATCGAGGTGGCAATGGGTATCGATCAGCGGCACGCGACTCACCCCAACCCTACCCCATGTCGCCGCGGAGCAGTTCGACATCCGCGTCGACCATCATCTGGATCAGTTCCTTGAAGAGCACGTTCGGCTCCCAGCCCAGCACGTGCCCGGCCTTGGAGGCATCGCCCACCAGCAGGTCGACCTCGGCCGGACGCATGTAGCGCTGATCCTGCCGCACGAAATCGTGCCAGTCCAACCCCACATGCCCGAAGGCCACTTCGACCAGCTCCTGCACGGAATGGGTTTCCCCGGTGGCAACCACGTAATCATCCGGTTCGTCCTGCTGGAGCATCATCCACATCGCCCGCACGTAATCCCCGGCAAAGCCCCAATCACGCCGCGAATCCAGGTTGCCGAGCCAGACCGCGTCGGCCAGGCCCAACTTGATCCGGGCGACCGCGTGCGTCACCTTGCGCGTCACGAATTCCAGGCCGCGGCGCGGCGACTCGTGGTTGAACAGGATGCCGCTGGTGGTATGCATCCCATAGCTTTCGCGGTAGTTGACCGTGATCCAGTGGCCGTACACCTTCGCCACACCGTATGGGCTGCGCGGATAGAAGGGCGTGCTTTCGCGCTGGGGGACTTCGCGCACCTTGCCGAACATCTCACTGCTGGACGCCTGATAGAACCGGATCGCGGGGTTCACCTTGCGGATCGCATCCAGCAGGCGGGTCACACCCAGGGCAGTCACGTCCCCAGTGAAAACTGGCTGCTGCCAGGACGTCTGCACGAAGCTCTGCGCCGCCAGGTTGTAGACTTCCGTGGCCTCGCTCTGCTCCAGGGCCGACATCAGCGAGGTCTGATCCAGCACGTCACCGGAAATGAGGGTGATTCGATCCTGGATGTGATGGATGCGTGTGAAATTCTCCGTGCTGGTCCGCCGAACCAGCCCGAAAACTTCGTAACCCTGCTCCAGCAAAAATTCGGCCAGGTATGAACCGTCCTGTCCGGTAATGCCCGTGATCAACGCATGTTTGGCCATACCAAAACTCCTTACCTCACCGATACACAAGAACGCGCCGCAATCAGGTATTTTTCCAGAAGCCCTAAACCGCGCCGAGCCTTGCCCGGCAGTCGTCCAGGACATCGCGCAGGCTTTGCTCCAGTGGAATCACCGGCTCCCAGCCGGTCGCCGCGCGCAGGCGCACCGCCGAGCCGACGACCAGCGGCCGGTCCACGATCCGCAGCCGGGAGGGATCGACCCGCACTTCGACTTTGGCCGTGCTGTAACCGAGCAGAATATCCAGTACCTCTTGGATCGTGCGCGCCTGCCCGCTGCAAATGTTGAAGACGTCGCCGGGCTGTCCGTGGGTCAGCGCCAGGTAGTAAGCCGCCATCACGTCCCGCACGTCGCTGAAATCGCGCGCGGGAGAGAGGTTGCCGACTTCGATCACCGGCGGCTGTAGCCCACGTTCGATCCGCGCGATCTGCATCGCGAAGCTGCCCGCCGCGAAGGCGGTGCTCTGCCCCGGCCCGATGTGATTGAACGGCCGGACACGAATCACCGGAATCTGGTGGCTCAGGAAGTATTGCAGGCCCAACATATCCTGGGCGACCTTGCTGACGCTGTAGGGATTGGAGGGTGCCAGCGGCATCTCCTCCGTGATCGGCATCAGTTCCGAGGGCACGCTGCCGTATACCTCCGCCGAGCTGACCACCAGCACGCGCGGCCGCAAGTCCAGCCGGATCAGGCCCAGGAACAGGTTGAGCTGCGACCGGATGTTGTTCTCCAGGGTCTCCCAGGGCGCCTCGAACGAACGGGGCACCGCGGCCTGCGCCGCCAGGTGGTAAATCTGATCCGGGCGCACCTCGTCAAGGACGGCGCTCACGGCGGCTTCGTCCTTGAGGTCCAGCTCGTATACCCCGGCCAGAATGTCGCCCAGTCCGGCCGGAACGGGCACACCCGTCCGCGCGGTGCCAAACAGCTCCAGATCGGGCTCGCGGCTGCGCAACTGGCGCGCCAGATGGCCACCCGCGAATCCCTCGGCCCCGGTAATCAGCGCTCGCACTGGCTCCTCCTCTCCATGCCCTGCCTTTCCGATCCCCAAGCGGGGCCATTATACCATGCCGCCCGGCCATCCAGGCGATAAGCGCAGAATTCCACCCAAATCGGTTGTAAAAATTCGTGGGCCGCCTATACTAGAGGCACGGCTGACCGCCGCGCAGATCCTCGTATAACCTAAACTGGAGCCACGTCCGTGATGCAAGAACAGCAAGCCACGGTGAAACAACCGGATGCCCTGTCCTGGCAGTTCATTTTGTTGGCTATCCTGATCGCGCTGCTGATCCCGCTGAGCGTGGCCGCGCCCACCAACCTGGAGCGCGCGGCCCGGCCTACCGAGCCAGTCCCGGAAATCCCCTTTGCCGAGCTTCAATTGACCGAGCGCTACGACGATGCGGGCGGGATTAGCCTCAGCTATCCGCCGACCTGGTATATCAGCGCCCCGTCACCCGGCACGGTTCTGCTGACCAACTTCCCGACCGACACCGAAACCCTGCCGGAAACCCCCGCGGTGATGCGCCTCCAGGTGGGCACGCTCGACATGCTGGCCAATGCCGCCGGCGAAGTTCCGGCCGCCGGCACGCCGCCGCGTGACCTGCTCCAGGCCATCCTGGACGACAGCCAGATCACCGACGTCACGATCGAAGACGGGACCATCGGAGGGCATCCTGCTGCCAGTGTCCACGTCACCCTGCCCAACCAGGGCCGCGAGCTGGACTTTGCCGTGGTGACGCCCAACGAAAATGCCGTGGTGCTCATCCAGGCGGAGACCGATCCGGCCGCCTGGGCCGAGGTTGGGGAGTTTTTCGGCCGCGTTCTGGAGACGGTGTCGCTCAACATCCCGGCGAGTTAGGCATCTCCCGCGTTTTCTAACCTTAACAGTCTGATTTCTTGATTTCGCGAGTCCGGTGCAGTACACTGGTCGGATAAGAGCGGTCTGATTAAGCCTGTCGCAGGCCGCTCTCGGCCGTGCGGTGATGGAGTCTCGATGGCTCCGGCCAGGATGAGGAGCGTGCCAAGGCGGCCTCCCGATGCATGACCCGACAGAAGAACCCCACCCGTTGTACTGGGAAGCATCGTACGAAATTGTGCTCAGCCTGTTACGCAGCTATCCGGCGGCAAACCTGGACTCTCTGGGCCTGGGCGAACTACAGCGCATGATCGTGGCACTCCCCGGATTTGCGGACGACCCGGCCCTGGCCAACGATGAGCTGCTCGTCGATATACTGCGGGAATATTACGAGGAGACGATAGACGATGAAATCCAACGGCGGGCCTGATCTCAACGGATTGCACGACCCGGATTTCCCGCTGCCCGAAGGGTTGCAGTCCACCATCGCGGTCACCAGTCTGGACCGTGTCTACAACTGGAGCCGCAAGAACTCGGTCTGGCCGCTGCTGTTCGGCCTGGCCTGCTGCGCCATCGAGATGATCGCCACGGCCGCATCCCGCTACGATTTCTCCCGCTTCGGCATGGAAGTCATGCGCGCCAGCCCGCGTCAGGCCGACCTGCTGATCATCTCCGGTACGGTCACCAAGAAGATGGTTGTGCCCATCGTCCGCATCTACAACCAGATGCCCGAACCCAAGTACGTCCTGGCGATGGGCGCCTGCGCCAGCGGCGGCGGCCCCTTCAAGGAAGGCTACAACGTCGTCTCCGGCATCGACAAGTACATTCCGGTCGATGTGTACGTCCCCGGCTGCCCCCCCACCCCCCAGGCCCTGATCCACGGCTTTCTGACTCTGCACAAGAAGATCGAGAGCCAGTCGATCCGGACCGTGCCCTGGTATCGCAGCGGTGAGAGCGCCGGCATTCCGATCCCGATCCTCGGCCCGGATATCATCGATCCGCGCCAGGCAGAGCTGATCCGCCGTCAGGCCGAGCTAGCGGCAAGCAACAAGCAAGAAGCCGCCCCGGCCCCTGCTGAGGCTTAGGAGCAAGCGATGGCTGACAAACCCGTGACCGAGCAGACCGCCGTGGCCGACCCGATCACCCAGGTCGTGGCTGTGCTCAAAGAGCGTTTCCCCGAAGCAGTCCAGGCCGACGAGCGCAAGGGCTTCTCCGGCATCGTCGTCGATCCCAGGAGCCTGGTCGATGTCGCCACCGTCGTCCGCGACGAGCTGGGCTTCGACTATCTCTCCAGCGCGACCGCGGTCGACTATCTGGGCAAGGGCGACTACTTCGAGATGGTCTATCACGCCTATCGCATTCGGCAGGGTGGTCCGGCGCTGGTCATCAAGGCCCGCACCCCGCGCGACAAGGCGACACTGCCCTCGCTGATCGGCGTCTGGCCCGGTGTGGACTTTCAGGAGCGCGAAGCCTGGGACCTGATGGGCATCCGCTTCGAAGGCCATCCCAACCTGAAGCGCATTCTGATGTGGGAAGGCTTCGCCGGCCACCCGATGCGCAAGGACTGGAAGGAAGCCTACTACGAGCAGGACAACAAGCCCTTCGACTCCCGCTGGCCCGGCGGCCAGGTCTCCCGCGCCGAGGAGCACAATCCCTACGGCAAGAACGTAGCCTACCCGGAGGATTTCACCCTCGATGGGTTCACGCCGGTCGGCGAAGCGGCCAATTACACCGGGCTGAACATGGGCGTGGACATCACCGAGTTGAGCAGCCCCGGTCTGCGCACCGACCGGCTGATCGTCAACCTCGGCCCGCACCACCCCAGCACCCACGGCGTGTTCCGCATGATCGTCAGCCTCAATGGGGAGACGGTGGAACAGCTTGAGCCGATGATGGGCTACCTGCACCGCAACCACGAGAAAATCGGCGAGCGCAACACCTTCCTCCAGAACATGCCGTTCACCGACCGGCTGGACTACATTTGCAGCATGTCCAACAACCTGGGGTATGCCCAGGCGGTCGAAAAACTAATGGCGCTTGGCCCGCGCTTCCAGCCGCCGACCTACCGCGCCGAAGTGATCCGCGTGCTCATGGTCGAGCTGACCCGTATCGTCAATCACCTGTGGGCCATTGGCTTCTTGCTGAATGACCTGGGGGCGTTCTTCACCCCGGCCCTGTACGCGATCGCCCAGCGCGAACTGATCCTGGACTTCTTCGAAGCCACTGCCGGCAGCCGCCTGATGTGTAACTACATGCGCTTTGGCGGCGTCTCCCGCGACCTGCCGGAGAAAATCCTGGGCATCCCCCTGCTGGCCAATGACCTGATCCGTGACGAGAACACGATGGACTTCCTGACTAATCTCATCACGGAGCGGCTGCCCCAGGCCGTCGACGAACTCGACAATTATCTGTCGGGCAGCGAGATCATCATCAACCGCTGCCGGGGCGTGGGCATCCTGCCCCCGGAGATGGCAATCGCCTACAGCATGGCCGGGCCTGTGCTGCGCGCGTCGGGCGTCCCTTACGACGTGCGCCGCGCCGAGCCATATAGCATCTACGCCGACCTCGATTTCGACGTCGCGGTGCGCTACAACGGCGACATCTACGATCGCTATCTGATCCGCATTGACGAGATGCGCGAGTCGATCCGTATCCTGAAGCAGCTTCTGCCGCTGCTGGACGAAACGCGCGGCCAGGACATCCAGGCCGGCACCAAGGCGTATAGCCCGCGCGTGCCGGAGGGTGAATCCTACGGCCGCGTCGAGAATCCCAAGGGTGAGCTGGGCTTCTACGTCGTCTCCGACGGCGGACAGAATCCCTGGCGCTATCACGTGCGCGCCCCCAGCTTCATCAACCTGACCGCGCTGGGCGAGATGTGCAAGGGCCACAAGGTCGCGGACATCGTCGCCATTCTGGGCAGCATCGACATCGTTTTGGGTGAGACTGACCGCTAACAGGACACCTGGCTGAAGGAGAGACTATGTACGGACTGGGCGTTCTCAAGGGCATGGGCGTCACCCTCAAACACTTTGTGGAGACCTACATCGAGGACCTCAAATACCTCGGCAAGGGCAAGCGCAGCGTCGAAGCGTTTACCGTTCGCCAGGGTCTGCGGGGCAAGAGCCTTGGCCTGTTCACGGTCGAATATCCCGAAGAGAAGATCGCGGTTCCGGAGCGCTTCCGTTTCGTGCCGTTCCTGGTCATCAACAACCTGGACGATCCCGACCTTCCCGGTGCGGACTGGTGCACGAGCTGCGGGATTTGCGCCAAGGTCTGCCCGCCGCAGTGCATCTGGATCGTGCGCGGCACCGATCCGGAGACAGGCCGTCCCAAGCCGGCGCCGGAAGCCTTCTACATCGACATCGACATCTGCATGAACTGCGGCTACTGCGCTGAGTTCTGCCCCTTCGATGCAATCAAGATGGATCACGACTACGAGCTTGCCAGCTACGACCGGATTGGCGAGCACATCTTCGACAAAAAGAAACTGTCCAAGGAATTCCGCTACTACCGCTCGCTCTACCCTACTCTTTCGGCAGAAGAGGCAGAAGCGCGCGGCGGCTGGGAACATAAGGATGTGCTCAAAGCCAAGGCCAAAGCGGAAAAGGCCCAGTCGGCCGGCGCGCCAGCCCAACCGGGTCGTTAGCGCGGGGTTTTCGTGTTGAAGCCGGCGCCCCTGCCGGGATGACCCGGCGGGGGCGCTTCAGGCGGCGATCGGTTCTTCGGTCGTGCCCACCTCGACGACCTTTGGTGCACCGCACTCGACACGCTAGGGGGCCGGTCCGTGCTTTACCAGACTGACACCGAAATGATTTTCCCCTCCAGGGTGATTCCCGCCCTGGGGTCCCTGCGCGGTTGGGAATGGCAGGCGCTCGTCAGGCATGTGAGCCGCCTGCCGGAAAACCATCCGGAAACCCTGGGATTCATCCTGATGATGGTTCGCCTCAACGGCTGCATGACCTGCCACGCCGACAGCTACCGGGCTATGCGCGGCTGCACCCTCTGTGCGCAGCAGTCGATCCTGCGCTTCAAGGGCAGCGATCGCGAGTTGATCGAACGCTGGCGCACCGCGTGCCAGGACATCCTGCGCTGGCAAGAGACCGGCATACCCCCTGAGATCGAATGAATCAGTTGTCAACCTGCTCAAGCAAGGTACAATAAAATCTATATTCATCTGAAAAATCACTGGCAGGCGTCCATGCGCCTGCGTACCGTCTCACAGGCGAGGACAATGAGCGATCAATCCACACAAATCCAGGCCGTGATGGCCGCCCTGAGCAAGGTCAACGATCCGGAACTGCATCGGGACATTGTGAGTCTGAACATGGTGCAGGACCTGCGCGTCGAGGCGGGGACTGCCCGCTTCCGCCTGGTGCTGACCACCCCGGCCTGCCCGCTGAAGCATGTCTTCGAACGCGAATGCCAGGCGGCGCTGGTGGGCAAGATCGATGGGATCACCGGAGTCGAGATTACCTGGGACAGCCAGGTTCCGACCGACAGGCGGCTGCACGGCCGGTTGGATACCGCCATGCGCACCATCATCGCGATCAGCAGCGGCAAAGGCGGGGTCGGTAAGAGCACGGTCGCGGTCAATCTCGCAATCGCCCTGGCGCAATCCGGCGCGCGCGTCGGCCTGATGGACGCCGACATCCTGGGGCCGAACATCCCCATGATGGTGGGCCTGGGGTACGGCAAACCGCGCGTCACCGAGGATCGCAAGCTCATCCCCTTTGATGTGTACGGCATCCAGGTCATGAGCATGGGCTTCCTGACCGAGCCGGGTAAGCCGTTGGTCTGGCGCGGCCCGATGCTGCACGGCGCGATTCGTCAGTTCTTCAATGACGTCGCCTGGGATCGTCTGGATTACATGATCGTCGACCTGCCGCCCGGAACCGGGGACGCCCAGCTCAGCCTGGCTCAGAGCGTCCCGCTGACCGGCGCAGTCATCGTGACTCAGCCCCAGGATGTTGCCACGGAAGACGCAGCCCGCGGGCTGGCGATGTTCGAGCAGGTGGAAGTGCCGATCATGGGCGTGGTTGAAAACATGGCGGGCGAATTCTTCGGCTCCGGCGGCGGCGAGAAACTGGCCGCGCAAACCGGCGTCCCCTTCCTGGGGCGCATCCCGCTCGAAGCGCGCGTCCGCATCGGTGGGGACAGCGGCAAGCCGATCGTAATCGACTCCCCCGACTCGCCCGCCGGGCAGGCCTTTGTGGCGCTCGCCAGCGCCATCGCAGCCCGCGCCAGCGTACTGACCCTCTCTCAGATGGACGTCATCCCTCTGAACATCATCAGCTAATCCGACTGAAGCGAAGAAACACAACGGGGCCGCGTGCGGCCCCGTTTCGATCATCAAGGCAAAACGATATTCCGGAACAAATCTACTCGTTACCCATGACCTGGATGTCGTCGCTGGAACCCGGTGGATTGCTGCGGCCGATGAAAATCCAGAACAGCCCGTTCAGGAGCAGCGCCGCCACCAACGCGGCCAGGCCCTCCGTATCCCAACCCCGATAGACGATATAGCGCCGCACCAGCTCGGCCCCAACCAGCATCACGACAAAGGTGATGCGGCGGCGCTTGCGCTCCGCCCGCTGGACGAGCAGGAGCAGCCCCCCCAACACCACCGTCAGTACGAGAAAAACGCCCCAATCCATGAGTGACCCGATTCCATTTCCGCCGCGAAATCGATGACCTATGCTGGCGGAACGGATTATAGAACTGGCCCGCCCAGACTCCAAACCGCCGCGAGGCGTTCTTCGCCTGGCGCTTACCGCCAAGGTGAGCATGATCTTTGCGACGCAAGGATATCCACCTGACTGTCTTTCTCCGCGTCTGACCCGTCAACCGGGGACTTTGGATCGCTTTTTGATGCGATTACCCTGCCCTGCAAATTGAAATGCCTTTCTGTTCGCGCTATGATTGCCTCAATGCAGTGCGAATCATGGCTTGATTGGCCCGGATTCGACTGCGGACACCATCCAGTATCATCCCGTGCGAGCAGCGGGGGGGCGGTGTGCTGTGCTCTTGAGACTTGTCTTCGCATAAGATGAATGATTAAGGAGCACCCGGATGGAAATTTCTACCTCGGAACTCAAGCGTGTTACCCTGTTCGACATCCGTGGCCGGATCGACAGCACCAACGCCGCCGAGCTGGGGGATGCGCTCAACGCGGCCATTGACGCCGGGCGCACCCAGATCGTCCTCGACCTGTCCAACGTCGAATACATGAGCAGCGCCGGGCTGCGCGAGCTGGTCACGGCCCTCAAGAAGGTCAAGCGGGGCACCGGTGACCTCCGGCTGGCGTCTCCCTCGCCGCGCGTGCTGGAAGTGCTGGAACTGGCCGGTCTCGATTCCATTTTCGAGATTTATTCCAACCAGGTCGAAGCGGTCGGCAGCTTCTAACCACACGGGACGAGCAGCGCATGGGCGAAGAACACCGGATCGTGATTCCGGGCATTCAAGACCGGGTTCCCGACGTCTGCGATTTCGTGGTCGCGGCCGCGCGGCGGGCCGGTCTGAACGAGCGGGCGATCTACCACTGCCAGATGGCGGTCGACGAGGCCTGCACCAACGTCATCGAGCATGGCTTCGACAGCGCCGGGGTCGCCGGCCAGATCGAAGTCCTGTGTCGTGACGACGGTGAGAGCTACACCGTTCGCATCGCCGACAACAGTCCACCGTTCAACCCGCTCCTGCGCGATGACCCTGATCCGGATGCCCCACTAACCGACCGCGAGCCGGGCGGGTGGGGCATCTATTTCATCAAGAAGATGATGGACGCGGCCTCATACCATTATGAAGAGGGCCGCAACGTCCTCGTGATCGCCAAATTCAAGACGCCCTCGAACCTGCTGCAAGCCGAGAAGCCCCCGGCCGGCACCGAGACTCAGGTACGCGAGCTAGGCTCGCACATCTGGGCGATCACGCCGACCCAGACCCGGTTGGAATCCAACACGGCTCCGGCTTTTCAGACGGCCATGGACGCGCAGTTGGACGCCAGACGGCACTGGCTGATCGTGGACATGAGTCATGTCGGCTACATTTCGACCAGCGGCTTGAAAGTCCTGGTTGGGGCCTGGCGGCGTTCGCGGGACCTGGGTGGCAACGTGGTGCTTGCCGGACTGACTCCCCACGTGCTGGAAGTATTCGAAACGGTCGGATTTGACCAGATATTCGAGATTTTCGAGTCTGTGCCCGAAGCCTTGGAGCACATGAGCAGCCAGATGGCTTGATCGCCGGAAAGGCCGTGATCGCGCCCGACCTGGCTGTGCCCAGACATGATTCTACTCACCCCGAAAAGACAGGTACCGCGTCTTGGAACCGCTTCACCTCGTGCTGGTTGTGACTCTGGCTGGCCTGGCCGTGCTGGCGGGCTATGCCTTGCGCCAGCGCCGGCGGATCGAACCGTTGCGTCACAACGCGGCGCGTCTGAACAAGCTGGCGGGCATCGGCCAGGCCATCCTGGGGGCGCAGCTCCAGCTCGACGTGCTGTGTGAGGTCGTCTACCAGCAGGCCAGCCAGATCCTCGACACGCGCAACTTCCAGCTTGGCCTCTTTCAAGAAAATGACTACATCATCATGATCTGGTTCCGGGATGGCGCCCGCCTGCCCGGCCAGAACTTCCCCGGCGCGGCCAATGACGGTCTGGTGGGCTGGGTGCGCCGCACGGGCCAGGAACTGCTCGTCAACGACTTCGCCGAGGAGTGGGATCGCCTTCCCGCCAAGCCCAGCTACCGGGCCAGCCATCCCAGCCGGTCGGCGCTCTTCGCGCCGCTGACCGCCGGGGGCGAGACCATCGGCGCCATCGTCGTCCAGAGCGATCAACCGCACGCCTTCCATCCCAGCGACCTGCAAACCCTGCTTGTGCTGACCAATCAGGCCGCCGGGGCGATCCGCAATGCCCGCCTGTTCGCTCAGGCCCAGGCCCGCAACCGCCAGCTTCAGTTGGTCAGCGAAGTCAGCCAGCAGGTCACCGCAGCCCAGCCCCTCCACGATCTCTTCCAACAGATCGTCTCCCTGATCCACCATACGTTCGGCTTCTACGCGGTCAACCTCTTTACCCTGGACGAGCGCGACAACGCCCTGGCGCTGCGCGCCAGCAGCCACCCCGGCTTTCAGGCCCTGGGACTGCGCGTCCCCACGGGTACGGGCGTGGTCGGCTGGACGGCCCAGCATGGCCGGACGGCCGTCGTCTCCGACGTGACGCACGACGAGCGCTACATGGACGACGGCGTGCTGAGCGAGACTCGCGCCGAATTGAGCGTCCCGCTGATGGTCGAGCGCCGGGTGATGGGCGTGCTGGACGTACAAAGCGACGCGATCGGGGCGTTTTCCCGCGACGACGTGATCGTCCTGGAGACCCTGGCCAGCCAGGTCGCACTGGCCTTGCAGGAGGCGGAGTCCTACGCGGCCGAACGCCGCCAGCGCGAACGCCTGAATGCGCTCTCGGAAGCCAGCCGGGCGGTCGTCTCCATCCTCAACATCGACGCCCTGCTGGATGAAGTCGTCGACCTCGTCACCGACTACTTCGGCTACGATCGCACCCACATTTTCCTGCTGGAGGACGAACAACTCGTCTTCCGGGCCGGCAGCGGCGTGCACAGCGGGAAGTGGGCCATTGAGCGCCTGACCCATTCCCTGCATGGCCCTGGGATCATTGCCAAGGCCGCCCGCACCGGAATGCCGGTGATTTCCAACGACGTCACCCACGACCCGGATTACGTCCCCGGCCCCGGCGTCGAGGATACCCGCTCCGAGATGGCGATCCCGATCCGCATGAACCGCCAGACGCTCGGGGTCCTGGACATCCAGAGCACGGCCGCCGGAATCTTCACCAGTGAGGACGCCGGATTGGCCGAAGCCCTGGGCGATACCGTCGCCGTCGCCCTGCGCAATGCCACCCTGTACGCCCGCGAAAAACGCCGCCGCATCCTGGCCGAGTCGCTGCGCGAGGTCAGCACCGTCCTGGGGGCCAGCCTGGAGACGGACAATGTCCTGGACGGCATCCTGCAAGGTCTGAGCCGGGTCATCACGGTCGAAGCCTCGGTCATCGTCCTGTACGACGCGGACCTGAAGGCCTACCGGATTGGCGCGCTGCGCGACACCCACGCGCGTCCTGAGAGAGTCGGCCAGGTGATCTCGCTGGACGAGGACCTCAAGACCAGCATCGAAACGATCTTCCACCAGGACGAGGATCCAGCCCAATCCAGCCGCCACGATCACATCGTCGTGCCCTTGAGCCTGGGGGAAGACCCGATCGGATACCTGGGAATCGATTATGTAGCCGGGCGCTTCTCCATGGATGACATGGAGATCGTCAATGCCTTCGCGACTCAGTCCGCGATCGCGATCGCCAACGCGCAGCTATACATGGCCCAGCGGGAAGAAGCCTGGATCTCGACCGCCCTGCTCCAGGTGGCCGAATCCACGGCCCGCGCGTCCAGCCTCGACGAGGTCCTCCAGACGGTCGCGCGGATCACGCCGCTGCTGGTGGGGGTCGAGTGGTGCGCGGTCATGCTGGCCGACCGGTCTGGCTTCCGCATGGTCGAGGTCGAAGGCATTGACCCGGAGGTAGCCCAGAAATTCGTCGGCATGCGCCTCCACACCGAAACCTGGCCGCCGCTGGGGACGATGCTCTCCACCGGCGAGACGGTCGTGCTCAACCGGTCGGAGATCGTGCGCCCGCCGGAGCTAGGCCCCGACATCAACCTCGATATCAACCAGGGGATCATGATGCCCCTCTACGCCAAGGGCGAGATCGTGGGAGCGCTGCTGATCGGCCAGCAGACCGATGAAGCGCTGAGCACGCGCAAGATCGAGCTGATCGGCGGGATTGCCAACCAGGCCGCCCTCGCCATTGAGAGCACCCAGCTCTATGCGGCCCAGCAAGAAGAAGCCTGGGTGACCACCGCCCTGCTCCAGGTGGCCCAGGCGGTCAACGCCCAGGTTGCGCTGGATTCCACGCTGGAAACGGTCGCCCGCCTGACACCGCTGCTGGTCGGCGTGTTGCGCTGCATCGTGCTACCCTGGGACGAGCGCCGCGCCTGTTTCGCCGGCGCGGTCTCCTACGGTCTGCCCGCGGAGACGGCCGCCGACCTGGAGGGTCAGGAGATTTACCCGGACCAGCACAGCTACTTCGAGATTCTCAGCCAGGCGACGGCTCCCGTGGCCTGCGGCGCGGGGGCAGCCCACGACATGCCGCCCCTGCTCGGCCGTCTGTTCGACTCCCCGGCCGTGCTTGGCCTGCCGCTCACCGCGCAGTCCAAGCTGGTCGGCGTCATGCTGGTCGATCACCCCACCCCCGGCCAGCCCATCGACCAGCGGCGGCTGAACATCCTGACCGGCATCGCCTCCCAGACCGCGTTGGCGATCGAGACCAACCGTCTCCAGGCCGCTGTGGCCGAGCGCCAGCGCCTGGAGCAGGAACTGGAAGTCGCCAAGAACATCCAGACCAGTTTCCTGCCGGACAACGCGCCCTCGATCCCCGGCTGGGACGTGGCCGCCTACTACCGCGCGGCGCGCATGGTCGGCGGCGACTTCTACGATTTCATCCAGCTTCCCAATAATACCTGGGGGCTGGTCGTGGCCGACGTGGCCGACAAGGGAATGCCCGCCGCGCTTTACATGGCCCTGTGTCGCACCATCCTGCGCGCGACCGCGCGCAGCCGCACGGACCCCGCCGTGACCCTGACGCGCGTCAACGAACTGCTTCTGGCTGACACGCGCTCCGACCTGTTCGTGACGATGTGGTACGCCATCTGGGACCCGGCCGACGGCCGAATCACCTTCTCCAGCGCCGGGCACAACCCGCCGCTCGTTGTCCGGGACGATGGCCAGGCCACCCAGACTCTGCGCCTCAAGGGGATCGCCCTGGGCGTGCTGGAGACAATCAAGCTTCAGACGGAGACCATCTACCTGAAGCCCGGCGATACGCTCGTCCTGTACACGGATGGGGTGACCGAGGCGCGATCGAAGGATGGGCAGCAGTTCGGCATCCACAGCCTCGAAGAATCCAGCCGGCGCTGTTGCGATGGCTCGGCTGGGACCATCATCGACACCATCATCGAAGCTCTGGACGACCACACCGGCGACGAGCCGCCCTTCGACGACCTGACGGTCGTGGTGGTACGCTGCATCGGTCCGCTGACGACTCAGCCGGATTGATCTCACGCCTCTCACGACCGAAATCACGCTGTCACGGCCGCTAGACTACTGCGTGGCGGCTGGCGCGGCGGTTCGCCAGGAGTCGATATCGTTGAGGTTGGTGGCTTCAGCCGAGGGCGGCCGGAACAGATCGCATGACTGGGCGAGTTCCGGCAGATCGGTCCGGCGCGACACTTCCGCCTGCTCCGGACTGAAATAGTTCCAGGCCGCGCGCGAAATCTCCTCGATCAGAGGCCAGGCACGGGTGTAGTCGAAGAACTCGCCGGATTCCCACACGAACACCGCAATGATGTAATTTCGGCCGTTGGGCGGGAAAACGATCCCGGCGTCGGCGTGGACGTTGTACAGCCAGCCGTTCTTGTGGGCGATGCGCGTCCCGGCCGGGATTCCGCCCTGAAGCAGCCGTTCGAGGTTGTTGGCGCTCATCACTTCCAGCATTTGCTGGCATTCGGTCTGGTTGTATTCGCCGTTGGGGTAGGCCAGCCGCAACCCGCTGCCGTAAGTGGCGCAGTCGTAAATCATCATCAGCAGCGTGCCCAGGTCTTCGGCGGTCGTCTGGTTGTACAGGTCGGGATCGGTATTGAAGCGCGGATTGGGGTGCGTCTGCGGAATCGGATTGGAACCGAGCACCTGCCCTTCGACCCCCAGATCGAAAGGCGCGGTGATGTAGGTATTGCGCGCACCCAGATAACGGGTGTTGTCGGTCACGTATTGCAGCCCGGCGAAAATGTCATCCTCGCCCATGATTTGCATCAGCAGGTTGGACGACGAGTTGTTGCTGCACAGCAGGGAGTTGACCAGCAGCCAGGCTTCATCCTGACTCAGCGCGAAGTCCTTGAACTTGTAGTAGGCCAGCATGATAGGAATTTTGACTGTGCTGGCCGCCGAAAAGGCCACGTCCCCATTCAGGTTGATTTCCTCGCCGGTGGTCAGATCCATGATGTAGACCGACGCGACCGTGGTTTGCCCATCGTAGATGAAGCCCTGAGCGTCCAGGTAGGCCACGATCATCTCCCGCAGGGCTTGCAGGCCGTTATCGATCGGGTTAGCCTGGATCACCGGCAGGTCGATGACCCGGTTGACCGGATCGTGAAGCGCCTGATCGACCAGCCGCATCGCAGCATCCACGTCCAGGGTGTAGCCCGGCGTCCCCATCTCGAAGGTCAGGGTAGCCAGGGCCGGCTGGGGCGTCCCCGGCGGCCGGTCGTAGCGCGCCGCGATACCTTCCAGGAAGGTGCGTACCAGCCCTTCCTGGTACTGGGCCGAGAGCGCGACGTTGATCGGCTCCACCGGTCTGCGCCACAGGTAGTTCCAGAAGGCCAGCCAGTAGTTCGAGTCATCCGTGCTGCGGGCCAACGCCTCGGCCAGCATCGTCTCGCTGTTGGTGCGGAAGCCCACGGACGCCGGATCGAGCTGAATTGGGCTGCCCTCGTAGCGCAGCTCGATAGGCTGCGTGTAAGCCTGTTCCCAGCGCGTCTGGGCCTCGACCGAAGTCAGCCCGCCGACCGCGACCTGGGCGACGGTAATATCGGATTGCAGCCGGTCGCGAGTCTGGCTGAATCCAATCAGCTCGACCGCGAACAGCAGCAACGCCCCCATCAGGCACAGCACCGAGACGATCTCCAGCAAGGGCAGGCGCACCCGCCGCCGGTTATTGGAAAACGTCGAAAGGCTCATTGCATCGCCTCCCACAGGCGATAGGCCTGCTGAATCGCGCCGCTGTGAAACGAAAACAGGGGCGGCAGCGCCTCCCGCTCGGCCCACTGGTAGGCAAGGATTTCGCCGCTCAGGCGAATGTGCCCGCCGATCAGGCTGCACAGGAAAGCCACATCCAGGTGAGTCGCGTAGTCTCCAAGATCGATTCGCAGCGGCATCTCGACTTTCACCTCCAGGCCCGTCTCCTCCCGCAGCTCGCGCACGACGGCGCGCTCCGGCGATTCGCGGCGTCCTACCCAGCCGCCCGGCAGTCCCCATGGAAAGGTCGGATGGAACACGTGCTCAAGCAGGAGCACCCGCCCGGACTCGTCCAGCACCACCCCCACCGCGCCTACAGTATATCGGGCCTGGGTCAGCGCCCACACTCGTTGACCGGCCGCCCCAACCCAGGGAAAGCGCCTGAACATCCCGGCGACGGCCGTCTTGAGTTGGGGTGGCATGTCCTATCCTCCGTCCGTGCGTTCATGCAAACGGGGGGACGGCGTCCTCCCGTCCCCCCAGGAATATCGGGGAGTCTAGCGCGGCCCCCGCCGCGCGTCAAACCTGGCGAGGGCCAGCGCATCAACAGCAAACTGAACCGCGAGGAAAGGCAAAACAGAGCGAAGATCATGCGCCGGATACGCCAGGTTACGCAGGAACGATTTGACAGCCCGATTTTTCATCTGCGTTCTCTGCATCCTCCGCGGCGAGAGGCTTTTCCGGCCTGGTGCGATAGCCCTGACCGCAGCCAGGGCGATCCGGTGCAAAACACCGCCCTGTGCTATACTGCGTAACGAAAATGGGTGCTACCCCTGTGGAGGGCAACCTGGTGTCAGAGTATTTGAACTTGTTTGTTTATGCTCCCGGTAATCTGCTGTATTTTGTCGGGCTGATCTTCTTCACCTACGCGGCCCTTCTCATGGTGATCGAGCAGAGCCTGCGCGGCCCGGAGGAACGCGCCAGCCGCCGCTACCGGCTGGCGCTGCTGGGCATCATGTTCGCGCTGATTGCGATGCTGATCACGGCGGGGGTGGCCCAATTCAACCGGCTCGACGCCACGGCCATCCTCCCTCCGCTGGAACTGGCCGTCTACACCCTGATCGTCCTCCTGACCGGCTGGGCCTTCGTCTCGGCGGAAAGCACCGCACGCCGACCATGGAACGTCGCATTAGGCGTGCTGCTGCTGGCCCTGATCGCCGGGTATGGCTATTCCGCCGTGGAGTGGTATCGCCAGGCTCCGTTAAGCCTGATCGACTTTAACGCGACTCCCCTGGCCCTGGCCTGGACCTTCATTCCCGGACTGCTGGCCCTGATCTTCGCCCTGGTGCTCTTGCTGCGCGTGCGCGCCATTCCGAACGCGCCGCTCAAGCTGGTCTACTTCCTGGTGGTGCTGGCCGGCTACGTTTACACCGTCGCCCAGATCGTCAACGAGAGCCTCACAGGTTTTTACATGGGATCGCTACGAGCCACGTTCCTGCTGGCCATGCCGATCCTTGCCATCGTGGTCTATCGCCTGATCGTATCCCGCTTGGCGGCCGCCTCCGAGATAGCAGCCGGCCCGCAACAAACCGCCGCTCTCAAGGTCAGGCCAGCCCGTCCACGGCCGGTTGATGCCCCGGCAGCCACCGCCCCGGCCGAACGCGAGGCGACGCTGCTCCTGCGCGCACTGGGCGGCATGCTCTCCAGCACGCAGCCGGCCGACCTGCCGCGCCAGGTAATCGCCGCCACAGCCGAGGCCCTGAAAGCCGACGTGATCGCCCTGGCGACCTTGAAGAATAGCGCCTGGCTCGACATCGTGAGCGTCTACGACAACATCCGCCAGAAGCCCCTCCAGGGGATGTCGATCAATCTGGACGAACAGCCCACCCTGGCCAGCGCGATCGAACACCGGACGCAGCGGGTGATGCATCCCGTCCGCAACCGGGAGGAAATGGCCGACCTCTACACGCGCCTGGACGTGCCTCAGGCCAATCCGCTGGGGGCCTGCTACTTCCAGCCCCTTCAGGAAAACGGACAGGTCTTCGCCGTCCTGATCGTGGCCTTCCCCTATACCTCCCGCGAACTGCGCGAGAGTGAAATCCACCTGCTCGAAGGGCTGGGACCGATTGCCAGCAAGCTCCTCTCACTGAGCCAGAACGCCGGGCAAAAGACCTCCGAAGATACCGGCGAGCTGGTTCTGGCCCAGGTCAGCGGGGATGCGGCGGAGCTGGAGGCCGCGTCCCTGGCCCGCCAGCAGATGCAGCAAAGCCTGGAGATGGTGCGCGACCAGACGAACAACCTGAGCAACATCGTGCGCGATCTCAAGATCGAACTGGAAACCGAGCGCGGCCGGGTCGCCGAAGTCCTGGCGAACGACGAGGACACGCTGTCGATCTCCCAACAGATCATGGCCCTCAGCCAGGAAGGCCATGAGATTCAGCAGGAGCGCGACAACCTGGCCAGCGAGCTTCATGAAGCGCGCACGACCCTGGTCGGGGCCACTGCCGGGACAGACAACGAGTTATACCGCAACATCATCGACATGCTCAGCCGGGAGCAAAAGGAACTGGAGGCCCAGAAAGCCCACCTGGAGCAGCAAATCGCCACCCTGCGCGAGCAAACCAGCGACATGTTCCTGGTTCCCGCCTCAATCCAGCACACGCTCAAATCCATCGCCGAGGAAAAGAACCGCCTCGCCGCCGAGCGTGACGCTATCTCCTCCGAGCTTTCGGACGTCAAGAGCGAACTGGAACTCCTGGGGATCGACGGCGGCGTGGCCGGGCTGGCCTTGATTCTGGGCCAGCTCTACGAGGAACGCGATCAGCTTCGCGCCCAGGTCACCAAACTCTCGGCCACGCGGGCCGCGGCCCAGGCCAGCGAGCAGACGGAAGCCCAGGTCCAGGGCCTTCAAGAGGAACTGTCACGGGTGGCGGCGGATCGAGAAGCAGCCGTCAAGCAGCGTGACACCCTGCGCGCCGAACGGGCCGAGTGGCAGGAGGAGCGCGCGCGCTGGCAGGATCAGCGTCAGCGCCTCGGCCAGCAGATCAACAGCATCCAGAAACAAATCAAGGAACTGGCCGCCCAGCGCGACCGGGCCTTGAAGGAACGCAATACAGTCGCCGAGCGCCATACCCGCCTCCAGGAGGAGCGCGACCGTCTGGCGGCCGAGCGAGCCACCCTTCAAACCGAACGCGACCAGCTTCTGGCCCGCCTGGAAGGCGACCGGGAACTGCTGGAGCAGTTTGGCGCGGATGGCATCGGCACGCTGAAAGGCATGATCGACGACCTGACGGCCGAGCGCAGCAACCTGGAACGCCAGTTGCTCAAGGCCCAAGGCGACCTCGAACTCCTCGAAGGCCGGCTCCAGGCCCTGGATCGCACCATGGAGCGCCATCCAGAGTTGCGCGACCGGCCCAGCCTGCCCGAAGACCCGGCCGTGATCCTCTCCGTTGCCCAGGAGCTTCGCACCCCGATGAGTTCCATCATCGGCTACACCGATCTACTGCTGGGCGAATCGGTTGGCATCCTGGGAGCGCTCCAGCGCAAGTTCCTCCAGCGTGTCAAGGCCAACATCGAGCGCCTCGGCAGCCTGGTCGAAGACCTGGTGAGCATCATCGCGCTGGATACCGGCCAGATCAACCTGTCCTCGGAACCGGTCAACATCCTGGAGCTGCTGGACGAAGCCATCATGAACGCCGGAACCCAGTTCCGCGAGAAGGGGATCACGCTCAATCTCGACCTCGACCCCGATACCCCGCCGATCCAGGTCGACCGGGACGCCATGCAGCAGGTCATCGGCCAGTTGCTCAGCAACGCCTATCTGGCTTCGCCCACCGACGGCGAGGTGAGCATCACCGCCCAGCGACAGTGGATGGCCTTCCCCACTCCCGACGGCCAGACCGAGGAAACCGAGACACTGTACGTCGCCGTGCAGGATCAGGGAGGCGGCATCCCGCCGGAAGACCAGCAGCGGGTCTTCACCCGCCTGTATCGCGCCGACAATCCCCTGATTCAGGGTGTGGGCGACACGGGCGTCGGCCTGTCGATCGCCCGCGCCCTGGTCGAAGCACACCACGGCCGCATCTGGGTCGAAAGCGAGCTTGGGGTTGGATCGCGCTTCCAGTTCGCCATTCCCTACCTTAGGACGGAGCGTGTGTAATGGCCACTCCCCGCCGTTCCCTCAGAGGCGATCTTCTGGCCGCCCTGGCTGCCGTCAGTCTGCTGGCGCTGGCCGTGGTTTTCGCGGTCGTCCTCACGGCCGACAGCCTCCGGTCGAACCAGGAGCTCCAGACCGCGACCGTGGAGAGCATGGCGCCGACCCAACCGGCGACCGGCATGCCTACCCTCACTGCCACCCTGCCTGAGGCGACAGCCGTCACGCCAACAACCGTCGTCCTGACGACTGCCGCACCGGCCACGGTCGCTCCAAAGGCGTCCGCGACCCCGTCCACTACCGAAACCGAGCTGTCCTCGACGACGGCAATCGCCGCACCGGCGACCAGAACCGAATCGCCGGATGCGGTCGGATCGCCCACTGCCCGCGCAACCAGACCCGCCACGGCCACGCTGACGTCCAGCCCGACGCCCCGTCCGCCAACCGCCACGTCCAGCCCGACTCGCACGCCCAGCGCGACGCCAACCAATACCTTCACGCCGTCGCCCACCTCTACCGCTACGCCCCTGCCGACGGATACCGCCGTCTACACGGCGACACTGACCTCCAAACCGCCTGCGACCGACACGCCCACCCCTCAGGACTCAGGGGCCTGTGCCGTCCCGGCAGGCTGGCAACCCTACGCGATCCAGTCAGGCGACAATCTCTTCCGCCTCTCGATTCGGGCCGGAATCTCGACCACGGAATTGCAGCAGGCCAACTGCATCCCCAACGCGGCCAGCATCCGGACCGGGCAGGTGATCTACGTTCCGCCCGCATTCTTCGGCACGGGGCCAGCCGCCCCGGCGGGCATCGCCACGCCCATGCCGGGCGCGCCGTCCGGCCAGACCGAAGTCTACCCGCTACGCCTGGGCTGCCTGCTAACCCAGGTCCAGATCAGCAGCCCACTACCGAACAGTGTCATCACGGCCCGGACGAGCATTTACGGCGCGGCCACCTTGAGCGATACGGCCAGCTTCAGCTTCTACAAACTGGAGCTGCGCGGCCTCGACGGGGTCTATCGCAACCTGAGCCAGTCGACCAGCCCCGCATCCGGGCCAAGCAGTCTACTCGGTCTGCTCGATCCCTCCCGTTTCCCGGCCGGGGAGTACCAGCTCGTCCTGACCGTGGTCGAAAGCTCCGGGAATTTCCCGGAGCCCTGCGCAATCCGCGTCTACTTGGGGCATTGACCCATCTAACTCTCCAAGCAGCCAGCAGCCTATCCAATGGCAACAACGGCGGGCATTTGTTACACTGTCCGCCGTTGTCTGCCGGAATCAACTGGGATGAAAAAACCTATGACACCCACCACGCCTGCTTCGCGCCGGGTTCGCTGGCTGCGCCGCTTGTTCCTCGCGGTTGTGCTGATCGCGGTGTTGGGAGGAACCGGCTGGGGCATCCGCACGCTGATCGAGCGTGAAGCCGCGCGGCAGGAAGCCGCCGAACGCGCGATCGCCTATGCCGCGACGGCCACGGCGCTCGTCCCGACCGCGACCGCGACCGCATCGGATACCCCCATGCCCACGGCAACCTGGACGCCCTCGGCTACGAACACGGCCACGTTCACGCCAACCCACACGCCGACCGCCACCAACACGCCCACCGCGACGGCCACCAGCACACCCACCGCTTCCTTTACCCCGTCCCAGACTCCGACGCCGGAAGCGACGCTGACCCATACGCGGATTCCGACCAATACACCCAGTTTCACGCCGACCTTCACCCCATCGCACACGCCCACCGCGACCAGCACGCCAACGGCGACCAGCACGGCCACCCTCACGCCGACCAACACGGCGATACCCACCAACACACCCTTCCCGACCAATACGCCGGCGGCCACGCCCACCCCACCCGCCACGGCGACGGAGGCCATCACCGCGACGCCTCGTCCCCTGCCGACCATCCTGTTCCCACCGGACAGCACGCCCAACGTGCCGCCTGTCACGGCCATCCCGCCACAGGCGCCCCTGGTCGACCGGCACGGCTACGACATCATGAACATCATCTTGCTGGGCACGGACAGTGAAGTCGAGCCAAACGATCCCAGCTACCGCACCGATACCATGATCATCGTGTCGATCAACCGCACGACCGGCACGATCTCCATGCTGCCCCTGGAGCGCGACCTGTTCGTCTTTATCCCCGGCTGGACAATGCAGCGTCTTAATCTGGCCTACCAGCGCGGGGAAAGCGTCGGATGGACCGATGGCGGCTTTGGCCTGCTGCGCCAGACCATCCTGTACAACTTCGGGATTCCGATTCACTACTACGCCCTCGCCAACTTCGAAGGCTTCCAGACCGTCATCGACACCCTGGGCGGGGTCGACATCGCCGTCGACTGTTCGATCCAGGACTATCGCTTCGAGGGTTGGGATGCCTGGAACGAGCCAATCTACCGGTTGTATACCCTGCCGGTGGGCCTGCATCACCTCGACTCGGACATGGCTCTGTGGTATGCCCGTTCGCGCCGCAACAGTGATGCCTTCGATCGCGGCCGCCGGCAGATGCAGCTTCTGGTCGCGATCTGGCGCGAAGCAAAGGAACAGGGCCTGTTGGGTCAGGCACTGGAACTCTGGCCGCGTGTGAACGAGATCGCACAAACCAACCTGACCCTACCGGACATCGTGGGTCTGCTCCCGATCGCGCTGAACCTCGATCCGGCGCGCATCCAGACGCTCAACCTGATCCGCACTTACCACACGACGCCCTGGCAACCGCCGGATGGCTCCTATGTCCAGCTTCCCAACTGGGAGCCGATCTCGCAGCTCATCGAAAATCTCTACCTGCCGCCCACCGAAAATCAGCTCGTGCGGGAAGGCGCGCGAATCGAAGTGCTGAACGGTACCACCAACGAAGGCTGGGGCTGGGTCGCCGCCGACCGCCTCGCCTGGGAAGGTTTCGTGCCGATCGTCAACGAGAACGTCGATCGCACCGATTACACCACCACGGAGCTAATCGACTTCACCGGCCGCACCAAGGGCAGCAGCCTGAACGCCATCATCCAGGCCCTGAACATCAACCCCAACCACGTACGCATCGAGCCGGACCCCA
The DNA here is from genome assembly GCA_029976005.1 of Aggregatilineales bacterium. GTDB lineage: Bacteria > Chloroflexota > Anaerolineae > Aggregatilineales > Ch27 > JARKOQ01. The sequence goes on from JARKOQ010000218.1 coordinate 42,000, forward strand.
CCAGCAGCGTGGATTTCCGGGTCATCCTCGGCGCGGACTACAACTCCTGCACGTTCGGAGTCCTGGCCCCGGAAGCGACGCCAACCCCCTCCGCGACGCCGTCCAGTTAAGATTCTCCTGACATTACTCCAACACGCCCCCCGGCTTTTCAGCCGGGGGGTAGTACCGAGGCGTTTTGACACGGCAGCCCTCCCCGTGCTAAATTACCGTCAGGACAATGTATCCTCAATACTTCCAGATGGTTCTCCGTGGATTCGGGGGGCGGCCTTCACGGCCGGGGCATCGTGCCTTTCAAACATGTCTTTTCGCGTCTCTACCCACATTCTGCGTTGGGTCATCGTCCGCTGAGCAGCGCTTTCGTGCTTCAGGACAACGGCCTGCTGATCGTCGATCTCGATGGCGAGCAGGAAGCGATCCAGGTGCTGGATTGCCCGCCGGGGACACGCTGCCAGCCTTCGCAGGTCGTGCTGGCGGGCCAAAGCCCCGATCGCGTCGCCACGCCGGACGAGCGCTTCAGCATGCGGCTGATCGTCCGCCCGTTTGGCAGCCACCGCGAGTTCTGGGTCGAGCATACCGATGAGCGCGCCCGGCGAAGCTATCGTGTCCGGTTGAGCACCGAGGTCGATTCGGACAGTCCCAACCGCCCCCGGCTGGCCGTAATTCCGCAGGCCGATCTGTTCGCCGTCGATGACGACGGCATCGTCCGGCTCTTCACAACTCGCCACTGCATGGCCGCCGGAGTCTTTCAGGTCGCCCATGCCGGCACGGACAACCAGATCGAGTCCCTGGCGATCTCCGCCTCCGGCAACATCATCGCCGGGCTGAGCCGTTGGAAAGACATCGTTCTGTTCAACGTGCCGGAGCGCCGGCTGGACCTGGTTCGCCAGATTCGCGACGAAGTCGGCTGGTACGATCAAGGCCCCGGCCTGATCATGCTTGCCGATGACGCCAGAGCCATCGTCTCCGTCGGGACCGGCCAACCGGCCAACGCCCCACCGAACGTCCCGCCCGTGCTGTCCGTCAATGGATTCGGTTTCGTCGATTTCCCTGAGAATGCCTGACTCCAACGAGGTGCCTATGACCCGCTCGACCGCGCTGACCCTGATTGCCCTGCTGCTGTGTGGCGGTATGCTGCTCGCGGCTTGCGGCGGTGGAGAGCCGCCGGCCGGCCCCACCCCAACCCCACCGCCTCCCGTGACGCTCAACCCACCCGCCGATCCGGTTTTCGTCGCCGGATGCGCGGTCACCGACCTTGAAACCTGGCTCGAAAGCACCGATTTTCTGCTGCGCGATTTCGTGAGCCAGTTGAACGCGGCCCAGAACCAGACCCCGGAGCAGGTCCGCGTGACGATCCGGCGCATGGCCGACCTGCGGGACGCCCTGGTGGCCGTCCCCGCGCCGGATGGCTGCGCGGGGGAAGCCCACCGGCTCATCCTCCAGATGCTCGCCGACAGCTTGCAATCACTCCAGGCTTATGGCAACGGCGAGGGCGTCGACCTGCGCGCGGCCCAGACCGAAGTCGATACCCTGCTGGGCGGAATCCAGACCCTCCAGCAGGCTCTCCAGGCGCAGCTAGACGCGCACTTCGCCACCCAGCAGGCGGCAAATTAGCTCTGCCTTGCCTGCCGAGCTTAAGGTATAATGTAACAAGTAGAAGCGTGCAATCTAGTTGGCGTGGAGATAACAAGCCATGTCTGGTCATAGCAAGTGGAGTACCATCAAGCGCAAGAAAGGCGCAGAAGACGCCAAGCGAGGCAAGATTTTCACTCGCCTGGCGCGTGAAATCACCATGGCTGCCCGCCAGGGCGGCGGCGACGAAAGCAGCAATGCTGGGCTGCGTCTGGCCATTGAAAAGGCCAGGGCCTCCAACATGCCCAAGGACAACATCAAGCGAGCCATCCAGCGCGGCACCGGAGAAGGCGGCGAAGGTCAGGAAGTCCTGGAGACCATCACCTACGAAGGCTATGGCCCGCACGGGGCGGCTATCCTGGTCGACGTGGTGACGGACAACAAGAACCGTACGCTGGCTGAAGTCAAACATGCCTTCACTCGCTCCGGCGGCAGCCTGGCTTCGGCCGGATCGGTCTCCTGGCAGTTCGAGCAGAAGGGCTACATCTCCCTGCCCGCCGAAGGCACGGACTTCGACACGGTCTTCATGATTGCGGCCGATGCTGGCGCGGAAGACGTCCAGGCGGAAGAAGAGAGCATCACGGTCTACACCCCCCGTGAGGAGGCCGCGCGCGTGGCCGAAGCCCTGCGTGAAGCCGGCTTCACGCTTCAGGAATTCGAGCTGACCTGGGTCGCCAAGAACGAGATGGCGCTGCCCACCGATGAAGCCGTCAAGGTGATGAGCCTCATCGAGAAGCTGGAAGAGCTGGACGACGTCCAGACGGTCGCTTCGAACCTGGAGATCACCGACGAAGTCCTGGCCTCGTTGAGCGCCTGATCGATGCTGGTTCTCGGCCTTGATCCCGGCACCGCCACGACAGGCTACGGTCTGGTGCGCCAACTCGGCGATGGATCGCTGGAAGCGGTCGCTTTCGGCGTGATCACGACCAAGCCGGTGGACTCGATGCCGGATCGGCTCAAACAGATTTACCTCGGCATCAGCGCTTTGCTCGACCGCTACCAGCCTGACGCGGCGGCAGTGGAGCAGCTTTTTTTTGGCAAGAATATTACAACCGCCATCACGGTCGCTCAGGGACGCGGGGTGATCCTGCTCGCGCTGGCAAACGCGGGGCTGCCTATCCGCGAGTACAAGCCAAGCCAGATCAAGCAGGCTATTGCCGGCTACGGCAATGCCCCCAAGCCTCAGATGCAAGACATGGTCCGGGCGCTGTTAGGATTGGAAGACATCCCGCGCCCGGACGATGCGGCCGACGCGCTGGCCGTGGCCATCACCGACATTCACAGCTCGCAGTACGAGCGATTGATGGATTAGGCCGGAATCGATGATCGCCTTCATCCAGGGTCAGCTTGTCCAGCAAGGCTCCGATCACGTCGTCGTCCAGGTCGGCGGGATTGGCCTGCACGTGTTCGTCCCCCGAACCGTCTTCGACGTGCTCGATGGGATCGGTCATGGCGTGCGGCTCTCGACTCACCTGGCCGTGCGCGAAGACGGGATGACCCTGTACGGCTTCGTGGACGACGACGAGAAGCGCGTCTTCGAGACCCTGTTGAGTATCAGCGGGATCGGCCCCAAACTGGCCCTTAGCATCCTGAGTACCCTGACCTTCAGCCAGCTTCAGCAGGCCGTCAGCCATGACGAGGCCGACCTGCTGACCCGCGTGCCGGGCGTCGGCAAGAAGACGGCCCAGAAGATTGTCTTCGAGCTGAAGGACAAGCTCAAGATCAGCGCCCCGGCGGAACTGGCCGGACTGGTGGACATCGACTCGGATGTCCTGGACGCGCTGGTCGGGCTGGGATATAGCATCGTCGAAGCCCAGGCCGCGATCCAGTCCATCCCACGCGACGCCAGCAAAGACCTGGAGCAGCGCGTCCTGCTGGCGCTCGGCTACTTCGCCTGATCCCAGCCCCATGGCGGCGGACTCCCGTTTCTACCCGCACCAGACCAGCCCATCGCGCCGGCCGGGAGTGATCCTCGTCGGCATCGTGCTGGGCCTGGTTCTGATCCTGCCGGAGGCCGACCTGAAGTTCCTGGCTGCGTCCTGCGGGATCGCCCCCGCGTTCTGGCTGATCAGAGAGACGCGCCGCCGCCAGACCGGTCTGACTCTGGTTTCGGATGAGATCATCCTCCGCGCGCCGTTTGGCTGGCGTCCGCTGCGCATACCCTACACCCACGTGGGCGGGGTTCAGCCGCGCGATCGCCGTACCCGGCTGGGCTTCGTGTATTACGTGCCCCGTCCAGCCTTTGAAGGCGCGGCCGATCCGCGCCCGCCCCGCGTGCGAGCCGCGCTGACGGCCCCCCTGGCCGATCTGCCCGCCGCACTGGCCGATCTGGACGCGCGACTGGCCGTCCATCCACCAGATGGGGCAGATTGTCCACGTCTCTCCGCCGATCAGACCCATGCCTACCTCCAGCGCCGCCGCCTGCGCCGGGCCGCGTTGGTCGCCGGGCTGACCCTGGCCTTCCCGGTGATCCTGATCGGGCTGCTGCGCCTGGGCTTCGATGTCTACCGGGCGCTGGCCTATGGCTTCCACCCGCGCTAAGGTCCCTTTTCATGGCTCGTTTCATCCGTCAGGACTCGATCATCCCCAGGAGCAATAGATGACTACTCGGAATCTCATCGGCCAGCGGATCGATGTGCTGGACAAAGGCTGGATCGAGCTGCAAGACATAATGGGCGACGATCTGGCCATCGTCAACGCGGCCCGGGCCAGCTTCCTTGGGGAAAGCAAGGGGCCTGAAAAAGACAAGAAGCTGCTCTTCTACCTGATGGAGCACCGGCACACCACCCCCTTCGAGATGGTGGAGTTTAAATTCCGGGTGCGCGCCCCGCTGGTGACCTGGTGGCAGTGGGTACGTCATCGCACGGCGTCCTACAATTCTCAGAGCGGGCGCTATTCTCCCTTCGCCGAAGGCGACTTCTACGTCCCTGCGGAGTGGCGCCTCCAGGCAGCGGACAACAAACAGGCCAGCGAGGGAGTCCTCACTGGCCCGCAAGGGGAGCAATTGACGGCCGATCTGGTGGCCCACTATGCTCGCGGTTTTGAATTGTACGAACAGGCCCTCTCGCAGGGCGTCGCGCGTGAGATGGCCCGCCTGTTCCTGCCCGGCTTCGCGGTGTATTACACCTGGATCGTCAAGACTGACGCCCACAACCTGATGCACTTCCTGCACCTGCGCATGGCTCAGGAAGCGCAGTACGAAATCCGCGTGTATGCCCAGGCGATTTTTGAGCACTTCTTCAAGCCCACCCTGCCCTGGACAGCCGAGGCGTTCGAGCGCTTCGTGCTCAACCCGCGCTAGGGGAGCGCGGACCGACGCTCACTGGGCACGCACCGGGATCAGCTCGCCCCCGGCGGAGGGGCAGTACTGCGCCTGCTGTTCGTTGACCGGGGTGACTTCCCACCCGAAGACAAACACCGTCCCCAGCGCCAGTGCCTGCTCGTCGACCACAAATACATCCGCCGGGATGGCATAGTCGCTCGAATCGCCCGGCACGTACGTCACCCAGATCGGTTCGCCCGCCGGGTCGATCACTTCGACCCGGTACTGCGGCACGCCCTCGATCGGCTCCCAATACAGCACCGGCGAACTGCCCACGGTAAACGTGTCCCCAATCCGATCGTAGTCCGCCCGGAAGGCGGTGCAATCGGTGGGCAGCGTGGCCGTGGGGTTGGGCGTGATAGGCAGCCGGGTTGCCGTGGCAGGGCCGCTGCTCTCGCGGGCCGCCCCGCCAGGAGTCCAGGTGGGCGGCAGGGGCTGCCGGGTGGGAATGACCAGCGGGGTTTCGGTCGGAGCCGGCGGAGTCTCCGTCTCGGCGGCGACCGATTCTGGAGTCGGAGTCGGCTGGGAGGTGCAGGCGGCGATCCACAGCGCGCAGACAAGGCAAGCCAGCAGGACAGGGCGTTTCATTCGAGTTTCTCCTCGCTACAGAGGGATTTCGGGCGGCAGGAGCGCGATGATCAGGCTGATCAGCAGCCAGATCAGCATGGCCAATCCGGCCAGCCCTCCCACGATGACGTAATTGACCGCGCGCGCGCTCAATGCCGGGTGCGCCTCCCGGTTGAAGCCGACCAGAACCCAGTACCCCAGGACATACGCCCCCAGGCCGGTCCCGGCCGCTATCACCAGAACCAGGGTCGCCGCGTTCAGATCGGAAAATGCCGCGCCGCCCGTCAGGAGCACCAGCACCATCGAGACGACAGCCGCCAGTATCAGCGAAATCACCACGGTCAGGAGCATTCGTGCCAGGCGCGGCAAACGCGACAACCGGGCCGCCCACTGCGCCATGCGCGAGGGTTGTTCAGCCATGTTTCCCCACCCACCTTCCAGGACGTGAACCCTGCGGATCTCGATCTTCCAGGCCAGGCCCGCGCGCACCGGCTGCAACAATCCAGGCGCGGCATGGGCCAGAGACCGCGTTTACTGTAGCACAATCCAGGAGGCCGGGCCAGAAAGCCCGATCGCCGCCCAAAGGAACGGTAAGCTGGTGGTGGACATTTGTGCCCGAACGTGTACAATTTCCTGCTGCTGACTTTTCCATCTCAGAAGATGAACGAACCGCATTCCGGAGACTGCATCCACAGAAGGAGCGTTACCGATGAGCTTGTTCCGGCGCCAGGCCTGGCTGGGCCTGCTGGCCATTGCCCTGCTGCTTGCCCCCCTGGGCGTTTTCGCTCAGGATGATGCCGTCCGCATCGACGGCTCTCGGATTGTCGCCAACATCGTCGAGCCTGTCAGTACGGCCTACAGCACCGACAGTGGAGCCACCGTCAACGTCGAAATTTCCGGCACCAACACCGGGCTGACCCGTCTATGCAGCGGCGAGATCGACATCGCGGCTGCGGCTCGCCCCATTACCCGGGCTGAAGAGCAGGCCTGTGCCGAGGGCGGCGTCGAGTGGGTTGAGGTCCTCCTGGGCTACGATGCCCTGGCCGTAATCACCAATCCCACCAACTCCTTCGCGGAATGCCTGAACCTGACCGAGCTGAGCACCCTGTACGGCCCGGCAGCGACCAACGCCATCACCGACTGGAGCCAGGTCAACGCGAGATGGGAAGCCGTCACCTTCGCGCTGTATGCCCCGCCCTCCGACAGCACCGTCGTCAACCTCCTGGACGAGCTGCTGCCCGGCGATGGCCTGCGCAGCGACTCGGCCGCCCAGGAAGACGCGGCCGCCGTGGTCAGCGCCGTGGCGGACGACGTGGCCGGCCTGGGCTTCGCTCCCCTGAGCGCGATCAATGCCAGCGAAGCGGAACTGCAAAAGATCAGCCTGGATGACCTCAGCGGCAATGGCTGCGTGGAACCCACCCAGGAAGCCATCGAGGCCAGCCAGTATCCCGGCGCGCGCGGCCTGTACCTCTACGTCAACGCCGAAAGCCTGGCGCGCGACAACGTGTCCGGCCTGATTGACGCCGTGCTGGGCGAGCCGGGCAAGACCGCCGTGGCCGACAACGGGTTCCTGGCCCCCAGCGACGCGCTGGCCGCCCAGGTTGCCGATAACGTGGCCAACGGCGTCACCGGTCGGGCCTTCTCCGTCGGCGAGCCGCTTTACACGATCGCGCTCGACGTCTCCGGAACCGTCACGGCCGAAAACTCGGCCATTGGCTTTGGCGTACTGGAAGACTTCACGACCGGTTTCTCTGAGCGCTACTCAGGCGTGACCGTGACCTCGACCGGCTACGGCAATGCGGCGGCCTATCGCAAGCTGTGCAATGGCACGGCCGATCTGGCGATGGTGACGCGCACCCCCACCGACGAGGAATCCACAGCCTGCACCGACCAGGGCGTCACCCTGGACGAGTTCGCACTGGGCCAGCAGGCCCTGGTGATGGTCGTCCCCGCCGCCGCCGAATACGCCGCCTGCCTCACCACCGATCAGATCGTCCAGTTCTGGCAGGATCAGGGCGAAAATACCGTCACCAACTGGAGCCAGCTCGGCGAATCCTTCCCTGACCTGGACGTGACGCTGTTCCTGCCCACCGACACCCGCAGCCAGACCGACATCCTGCTGGCGATGGCCGGTGGCGCGATGCTCAACCCGCGCCGCGACGCCCTGGAAAGCCGGATCGACCCGCTCTACCGCGCGGCCGCGACGGCCAACATCGAAGGCGCGATCACCTACATGCCCTTCAGCGACTTCGAGCGCGTTGAGTCGGCGGTGATCCCGGTCGCGGTCGATGCCGGGAATGGCTGCGTCGCGCCCTCTGTAGAGACGATCACTGATGGCAGCTATGCCCTCGCCCTTCCGCTGAGCGTCGTTTTCAACCAGCAGGCCCTGGCCCGGCCTGAAGTGCAGGCCCTTGCCTGGACGATCGTCCGGCTGAACAATCGCGAGACGCTGACCAGCGCGGGTCTGATCCCGCCGGCCGAGGATGCCTTCACCAAGTACGAAGAGCAGATCGTAGCCCTCTTCGCCGATGCGGAAGCCGCCGCGGCCGCCGCGACACCGGAACCGACCCAAGAGCCGACCGCCGAAGCGGCGACGCCGACCCCAGCCTCATAACCTTCGCGCGATAGACGACCCAAAACAACACGGGGCGGCCTGAGGCCGCCCCGCTGCGTTGTTATGCCCGCCAGCCTGCCTCAGCGGCTCAGACGGATTTCCGTCATCAGCGTGCCCTGGAGAATCTGGCCGGATACGGCGGCGAGATCGTCGGTCTTCTGGAAGACCGCGCCGGGCTGCATGGCCAGGACATACGGCTGGGCGTCCAGAGCATCCAGTGCCGGCCACAGGGTCTGCTGCTCGATCTCGGCCGGTTCGGTGAAGGTATTGCAGTTGAGGAGATAGCGCTCCCGCCGGGTTGGCTCCGCCGCCCTCAGTGTGAACACCATTTCCACCCCGTTCGCCCCTTGCTGAAGGCGTCCCGCGAACACGGTGTGGATCAGGCCATCTTCAAGCACGCTGGCGGCGCAGCCCGGATGGCTGACGGCGGTGGTCAGCATGCCCTGCCCGTCGACCGAGCCGTCTGCGTTGACCCGCAGATTGTAGCCGCCCACGAACCGGATCTGCGCGATCGTCGGCCCACCGTCGAACTGGTAGCGAAAGTTCAGCCGCCACTCGCCTACGTAGGGGCCAACGTCGAAAGATACGCTGGGGGTGGGTGTCTCCTGAATGATGGGCGGCCGGGTCACAATGATCACGGCCGCCGTGGGCGGCACCGGCGGCAGCGTGGGCACGGGAGTCGGCTCCGGCGGCGTGCAGGCCGCCAGCCACAAAATCAGACCAAGCAGGCCCAGCAAACGATATTGACGCATCTGGCTTCATCCCTCTTTGACCGTCTTGCCATTGCCTGCCGCGCAGTGTATCACAACATCGGCCAGCCCGCCGCATGAGATCAAAACTCATCCTTCATTTTGCCCCAAGATAAGGTACACTACGCTTCTCCCAACTGAAAGGATGGTCGGTGTGCGTCGCTGGCGACAGTCTTTCTCTCCGCGCCTTACCCTGGCGATCATTGGGCTGGGGGTGGCGCTTTCCCTTCCAGGTGATTCGACCTTATATGTGGTGCTGGCCACCCACACCGTCCCGGCGGGCATCCTGCTGGCCGACGTGGGCCTGATGCTGTCGGCCAACCGTCTGATCCGGCTGCCCATCAATACCCCGGTCGGCCTGCTCCTGGAACGCTTACCGCGCCGCGCTGTACTGGTCCCGGCTCTTTTCCTGGGCGGCTTTTCCACCCTGCTGTATACCATCCCCGGCTTCTGGACCCTGCTCGTGGGCCGCTTGTTGTGGGGCCTCGCCTGGGCAGGCGTCTGGCTGGGAGCCAGCACGGCCGTGCTCGACCTGACCGACGAGACCAATCGCGGCCAGTTCAGCGGCCAGCTCCAGAGCTGGTTCTTCCTGGGCGTGGGACTGTCCTCGATCCTGGGCGGGCTGCTGACCGATCAACTCGGCTATACCACCGCCCTGACCATCTGCGCCGGAGTGACTCTGTCCGCCGCCCTGATCTGGCTGATCGCCCTGCCGGAGACCCGGCCCGCCCATGTCGCTTCTGGAGCGGCATCGACGGCGGTCGCGCCCCCAACACACCCGGAGCACAACGGCTCGGCCCGGACCCTATTCACGGCGATCGGCGTTCTAGGACTGAACTGGCTCATCTTTATGGGCCTGATCGGGGCCACCCTGCCCCTGCTCCTCCAGGATCGGATCGGCGACAGTCTGCTCCTGTTCAGCCTGACGATCCCACTCTCCACGCTGACCGGGATGTTGGCCGCCGCCAGCCAGGGCGTTGGACTGCTTTCGGCCCCGGTCGCGGGCTGGCTGAGCGATCGCAGCAGCCGGCGCTGGGGGCTGATCCTGATGGCCTGCATTGCCGGAGTCCTGGCCCTGATCCTGATCGCCGTCGGTGGCCCGGCGATCGTGATTGCCGCCGTCTTGCTCGGCGCAAGTGCGACCAGTATCATGCAGACCCAGGTCATGACCCTGATCGGCGATCGGGCCGGTTCCCGGCGCGGCCGGCTGCTGGGCATCACCAACACGGTCGGCGACCTGGGCAGCGCCCTCGCCCCGCTGCTGGCCTACATGCTCCTGCCGGGGATCGGACTGTCCGGCCTGTTCTGGCTGGCAGCCGGGCTGCTCATCTGCGCCCTGCCCCTGATCGCCAGGGCCAGCCAGACAGAATGGCGTCCGGCACAGCCGGCCCAGTCCGCCGCCGACTGAGTTGAGTCCAGAGCGATCGGCTCAAAAGCAAACGCGCCGCCGAGTACGCAACGATCGCCAAGGAAAGCGCGGAGCAAGGCGAGCTATGGAGAAGGCGCTCTCGTATGGGGCGCAGAGAACGCCGACGAGAACTCCCAAACGCTGAGTCTTTCTCTGTGCCCTCCGCGTCCTCTGCGGTGAGATGCCTTTCTTCAGTTTGCTCCGAGTACGCCGGAGTCGGGCAAAACATCTGTTCGCATGACCCTGGCCAGTATGGTATACTCCGTTCGCCCTCTTTAGGCAGGTGGCCCACCTCTGGGCGCTAGAATCTGGAGCATGTTATGCGGGGCGAGATTGTCGCCATTGACCTCGAAACCACCGGTCTCGATCCGCTGAACGATGCCATCGTCGAGATCGGCCTGGCACGCTTCGCGGAAGGCAGGATCATCGAGACTTTTTCGACCCTGGTCGACCCGGAGCGCGAACTCCCGCCGGCGATCACTCACCTGACCGGCATCCGGCCGGAGGACCTGGTGGGCGCACCGCGTCTGCGCCAGGTCCTGCGCCGTGTGGCCGATTTTGTGGGCAATGCGCCCGTCCTCGGCCATAACGTCCAGTTCGACCTGGCCTTCCTGCGCCGCCAGGGCATCCTGCTGGACAACCTGTCGCTGGACACCTACGAGCTGGCCTCGGTCGTCCTGCCAACCGCGCCGCGCTACAACCTGACCAGCCTGACCCAGCAGCTTGCCATCGTGTTGGAAGACGCCCACCGCGCCCTGGCCGACGCCACCGCCACCGCCCACCTCTATTGGGCGCTCTGGCAGCGCGTGCTGGATATCCCGCTGACCACCCTTCAGGAGATCGTGGACGCCTCCCACGCCCTGCCCGAATGGGAGGCTGGCCCGGTCTTTCAGGCGGCCTACGCGGAACGAATCAAGACCGCCTTCGACGAGCCGCCGCGCGCCAGCAAGGGCCGCGATCCGATCGCACCGGCCGGAGCCTTCGACCCGATCGAGGGCGCCTGGGAGCCGCTGCGTCCCAATGCCGCGACCGCCCTGCTGGACGCCAACGTCGCCGCGGCGGTGCTGGGTGAGGATGGCCCGCTGGCCAAAAGCGCTCCGGGCTACGAGCACCGCCCCCAGCAGATCGAGATGCTGCGCGCCGTGACCGAGGCTTTCAACCGCGGCAAGCACCTGATGGTCGAGGCCGGCACGGGCACCGGCAAATCGCTGGCCTACCTGATTCCGGCCATCCTGTGGGCCAAGCAGAACAACGAGCGCGTGGTCATCTCCACCAACACGATCAACCTGCAAGACCAGTTGATCACCAAGGACATCCCCCTGCTGCGCGAGGTCATGGGAGTGGACTTCCAGGCAGCGGTCGTCAAGGGGCGCGGCAACTATCTCTGCCCGCGCCGGCTGGCGACGATGCGCCGAAGACTGCCGACGACCGTGGACGAGATGCGTGTCTTCGCCAAGGTGCTGATCTGGCTCCTCGAGTCCGCCACCGGCGACCGCAGCGAGATCAGCCTGCGCGGCGCGTCGGAGATCGGCGCCTGGCTGCGCCTGAGCGCCGAGGACGACGGCTGCACACTCGATCGCTGCCACACCCAACTGGATGACACCTGCCCGTTCTACAAGGCGCGCCGCGCCGCCGAGGCTGCCCACATCCTGATCGTCAACCACGCCCTGCTGCTGGCTGACGTCGCGGTGGGCAGCCGCGTCCTGCCGGACTACAAGTACCTGATCCTGGACGAGGCCCACCACCTGGAGGAAGCCACCACCAACGGCCTGAGCTTCCGCCTGGATCAAATCGCGCTGCGCCGCCAGCTCGCCGAGCTGGGCGGCCGCCGGACCGGCATCCTGGGCGACCTGCTCAACAGCGCCCGCAATGCTATCCCGGACTCGCACCTGACCCAGCTCACCGAATACGTCCAGAGCGTCGAGGAAGTCACCGAGGCGATGGAGTATCATGTCAACATGCTGTTCGACGCGCTGCTCCAGTTCCTGAACGGGGAGCGCCTGCTCCGGCCAGGTGAGTACGTCAACCAGGTGCGCATCGTCGAGGCCATTCGCGGCAAGCCTGGCTTCGCCCAGATTCGGGCCGTGTGGGATACCCTCAGCCAGTTCACGACCGGTATCTCGGCCGCCATGAGCCGCCTGGCCCTGGCCCTGAATCGCCTGTCGGATTACGACATCCCGGACTACGACGACATCGTCAACAACGTCGGCACGTCAGCCCGGCACATGGAGGAAATCCACCACCAATTGGATGCCTTCGTGCGCAACCCCTCCGACAACACGATCTACTGGGTCGAGGTCGGCCAGGATCAGCGGCGTATGTCGATCCACAGCGCCCCGCTGCATGTCGGGCCGCTGATCGAGCAGCATCTGTGGGCCTCCAAGGACTCGGTCGTGATGACCAGCGCCACGCTCCAGACCGCCGGGACATTCGATTACGTCCGCGATCGCCTGAACGCCTTCGAGGTCGGCACCCTGGATGTTGGCTCACCCTTCGACTACGAGGACTCGACGCTGATTCTGCTGCCGACGGATATTCCAGAGCCGAACGATCGCTTCCGTTATCAACGCGCCGTCGAGGAAGCCATCATCCAGCTTGCCGTGGCGACCGACGGCCGGCTTCTGGGGCTGTTCACCAGCTACACCCAGCTCCGCCAGACCGCCCAGAGCATCGCCCCGCGCCTCGCCCTGGGCAATATCACGGTCTTCGACCAGAGCGACGGCACCAGCCGCCAGGCGCTGGTTGAAGGCTTCAAGAGCACGGCCCAGTCGGTTCTGCTGGGCACGCGCAGCTTCTGGGAAGGCGTGGACATCCCCGGCGACGATCTGAGCGTGCTCGTGATCAGCCGTCTGCCCTTCGCCGTGCCCAGCGACCCCATCTTCGCCGCTCGCTCGGAAACGTTCGAGAACTCATTCACCCAGTACGCGGTCCCGGACGCGATTCTGCGCTTCCGGCAAGGATTTGGCCGGCTGATCCGCACCCGATCGGATCGCGGCGTCGTGGTAATCCTGGATCACCGCGTCCTGGGCAAGGGCTACGGCCAGCAGTTTCTCGATTCGCTGCCCGCCTGCACCATCGTGCGCAAGCCGCTGGCTGAGCTTCCGGCCCTGGCCCGGGCCTGGCTGGCGAAGAATCCGGCCTCTGGCTGAGCGAGGCGCAGCGAAAGGGCTGACAGACGCCCGATCGTCCGTTATAATCCTCGTGAAAGCTAAACTCTGTTGAAGGACAAGAAAGCGCAATGATCGACGTTAATGACCTCCGTAAAGGCGTGAACTTCACCCTCGATGGTGAGCTTTTCAAGGTGCTTGACTACCAGCACAACAAAACGGGGCGCGGAAATGCAACCATCCGTACGACGCTCCGCAATCTGCGCACAGGTGCGACGTTTCAAAAGACGTTTATCTCGGGCGACCGGGTTCAGGATGTCCGGCTGGAAAGCCGCGAGGTGGAATATCTCTACACCGACGACCAGTTCCTGACGTTCATGGACCTCGAGACCTACGAGCAGCCCATCATCCGCCGCGACACCTTCGGCGATGATCTGAAGTACCTCAGGGAAGGCCTCCAGCTCAAGCTGCTCAAGTACGAGGAAGAGATCATCGACTACGAGTTGCCCAACAGCATCGTCTATGAAGTCACCGACAGCGAAATCGCCGTGGCTGGCGACACCGCGACCGGCGCGACCAAAAAGATTACGCTGGAAACCGGCCTCCAGGTCACCGTCCCGCTGTTTGTCACCGTGGGCGACAAGATCAAGGTCAACACCGAAACGGGTGAGTACATCACCCGCGTTTAGGGCACGGCCCTCACCAGCAGCCAGGGAAGCCCGCCATCGCGCGGGCTTTCTGGTCTTTTCGGCCGATTGATCAGGACGGGTTCCCGATGCGCACTCCCGCGGGCAAGGACTGCCCTCACTACTACGCCGACTTTCACCGCGGTCACAGCCGACAGGAATGCCGCCTGCTGCTCTACGATCGCGTCTCCCTGCCCTGGCGACCGTCGGATTGCGAGCGCTGCCCGGTGCCCGATATCCTGCACGCCAACGCCAGCCGCGACCTGCGTCTCGAATTGAGCATCCGGCCCGTCTTCATCGGGCTGGGCCGCCGGTTGGAGGTCAAGGCCTTCTGCGACCGGCATGCGATTCCCCTGGAAGACCCCTATGTGGGCTGCCCGCGGTGCAACGCGGAACGCCCCGGCCTGGAAGCCTTCCTGAACGCCCTGGAGGACTCCGATGATCAAGACCGTCCTGCTTGACCTCGACGACACCCTGCTGGAGAACCCGGTCAACCGCGTCGAGCACAGCGTCGAAAGCTGGAATCGCTTCTTCAACCGGCGGCTGGGCCTCGAGCAATCCGGCAAGGGTCTGGCCCGCGCCATGCGGGCAGTCAGCGCCAGCCTGAACCCGGTCGAGAACAACTTCGACGTGTTCGTGGCGGCCGTGTGCAGGGAATGGGGCTGCTCCCCGGACGAAGCGATCGCGGCCTTTCAGGATTTCTATCGGGACGCCTATCCCGATATGCAGGCGTTCGTCCAGCCGCGCCCCGGCGCGCCGGAACTGGTCGCCGGGCTGAAGGACGCGGGCTATCAGGTCGTGATCGCCACCAACCCGTTCTTCCGGCCGGAAGGCGTTCGCATGCGCCTGGGCTGGGCCGGCCTGCCGACCGAGCTGTGCAGCTATGCCCTGGTCACCCACATCCAGAACATGCAGTTCGCCAAGCCTAACCCGCACTACTACGAGGAAATCCTGGGCCGGCTGGGCGTCGCCAACGCCGAGGCGATCATGGTCGGTGACGACTGGCTGAATGACATCGTTCCCGCCGAGCGGGCGGGCCTGAACACCTTCTGGGTGCATGCCAACGGCGCGACTCACGAGCCGGTGGACGCCCATCCGGATGGCGAGGGCACGCTCGATGACTTCGCCGCGCGCGTGCGCCAGGGCTGGCTGGAAACGCTCCAGCCTCGCCCCCTCAAAGCGGAGATGATCGTGCCGCGCCTGCTGGGCAACGTCGGCGCGCTGTTCGGACTCCTCCGGGAGCATGCCCCCGATTACTGGCCGCAGCATCCCGACCCCAACGAGTGGTCGCCCCTGGAAGTAGTCTGTCACCTGCGCGATAGCGAGCGCACCGTCCAGCGCCCTCGCCTGGAGCGCATCGCCGCCGAGGACAATCCCTTCCTGACCGTTCCTCAGGCCCCGCCCGGACCCGGCCTGATGGCCTGTGACACGACCGACTACTGCGACCCGGCTGAGGAATTTGCCGCCGAGCGCCAGACCACCGTTGCCTTCCTGGAGAGTCTGCCACCCGCGACCTGGCAGCGCCCGGCCCGGCACAGCATCTTTGGCCCGACGACCTTCCTGGAGATGGCCGATTTCACCGCCACCCACGATCGCATGCATATCCAGCAGATCTGCCAGACCATCGGCCGCTGTAAATAGCAATGCCGTCTATGATTGATTGACTACACGAAACGACGCCGGGGACATCCCTGGCGCTGCGCGCTCCTCGGCCAGTAGCCTTGCCGGCATCTGACCGCTAGATGTTGATGTTGATCGCGCTGCCTGATTCGTAGCGGCGCAGTCCCAACCGGAACACCCCCACCATGACGATCACGCTCAGGGCCGCGACACCCGCCAGCAGGGCCAGCGCGCCGCCGTCGTGCAGTTGGACGACCTGCACCGGCACCGCGCCGATGAACGCGGCCGGAATCAGAGTCAGCAAGATCAGCCGCACCACGCCCTGGAACAGCCCGAACGGGTATAGCCCGAACGTGAGCAGCGTTTGCAGCAGCCGGTCGGTCAGTTGCGAGGCGTTGCCGAGGAAGAAGGCCAGCGCGCCGACCGTCACGGCAAAGGTCACGAAGATCAGCGCCGCCAGCAGCGTCACCGTCACGAACAGCACGATCGACACGAGATCGAGTTTCCCCGTGAACAGGAAGGCAATGATTCCAAAGGTCAGATCGCCGATCGTCGACTGCCCCATGCGCGAGAAGACCAGATGGGGCAGGACAGGGCGCGGCAATGCCAGGTAGTAGTCGAGCCTCCCCTGGGCGATCAGCCCGGCGACCTCGCCCGCGTTTCCGGCGAAGGTGAACGCCAGGCCGTAAGCCAGCGTCAGCACGGCGAACAGCATGTAGATTTCGCCGATCTGGTAGCCGCGCACTTCCTGAAAGCGATCGAAGAACAGCAGCCAGAACACGAAATAAATGCCGTTATTGATGATCATCCCGACAATCTGGCTCAAAAAACTGGCCCGGTACTCCATGTTGGAGGCCAGATTGAGCCTGATCAAATGTCCGACAAAGCGTATCTCTTCGAGCATTCGCATGTTCCTCACCTGTCGATGTCTTCATGACGCTCACCGCCTCGAATACAGTCCCTCGAATAGGTGCACGGGAGGGCCATCCTCAGATGTCGCATTCGGCCCCGCCAGCCCTGAATTTCAGATGTTGATATTGATCGCGCTGCCCGACTCGTAGCGGCGCAGTCCCACCCGGAACACCCCCACCATAACGATCGCGCTCAAGATCGCGACGCCCGCCAGCAGGACCAGCGCCCCGCCGTCGCGCAGTTGGACGACCTGCACCGGCACCGCACCGATGAACGCGGAGGGGATCACCGTCAGCAGGATCAGGCGCGCCGCGCCCTGATACAGTCCGAACGGATACAGCGCGAATGAGCCCAGCGCCTGAACCAGATGGCTCGAAAGCTGGGCCGTGTTCCCGAAGAAGAACGCGAGCGCGCCGGTCGTGACGGCAAAGGTGGCGAAGATCACCGCCGCCAGCAGCGTCGCCGCCACGAACAGCCCGATCGACACGAGATCGAGCCGGCCCGTGAACAGGTACGCGAGCACCCCAAAGGTCAGATCGCCAACCGTCGACTGCCCCATGCGCGAGAAGATCAGGTGAGGCAGGATGGGCCTCGGCAGCGTCAGGTAGTAATCGAGCCGCCCCTGGGCAATCAGACCGGCTACTTCCAGCGCGTTCCCGGCGAAGGTGAACGCCATCCCGAAGGCCAGCGTGAACACCGCGAACAGCAGGTAGATCTCGTCGATCCGGTAGCCGCGCACTTCCTGGAAGCGATCGAAGAACAGCAGCCAGAACACGAAGTAAATCCCGTTGTTGATCAGCATCCCGACGATCTGGCTCACAAAGCTGGCCCGGTACTCCATGTTGGAGGCCAGATTGAGCCTCATCAGGTGCCCGACGAAGCGCATCTCTCCCACAATCCCCATCGCCCTACCCCCCGTTGATCGTCAACCGGCGCGTCCCGTAGCGATACAGCACCGTCAGCAATCCGGCCAGAATCCCGATCCAGACCACCTGGAGGCCGAGCGAAAAGACGGCCTGCCCACCATCCCAGGCCACGAACAGCTTGGCCGGGGCATAGACCACCAGGTTGAAGGGCAGCACCCGCGCGATCGCCTGCAACCAGTCCGGCAGGAAGTCCACCGGGATGAGCAGCCCACCCAGCACGAACACGATCTTGTGGTAGATGAACAGCAGCGAGTTGACATCCTCCATGAAAAACGCCAGCAAGGCGATGATCGACAGCACGCAGAAATCCAGCACGAAGGCCAGCGCCGTGACCAGCAGCACGACCGGCAGGGTCTCCAGCCGGAAGGAATACAGCGGCCCGACCTGAGACCACGCGACCAGGCTTCCCGCCACCAGCAGCACCCCCGCCTGGATGAGCACGTCGCCAATCCCGGACGCGAAGTGATACAGCAGGTAGTTGTAGGGCCGGCCCAGGGTATAGGCCAGACTGCCGTCCTTGACCTCCTGCGAGACCGTCCTCACGTGCCGGATTTTGCCCATCTGGATCATTTCCGCCCAGACGAAATACCAGATCGTCTGGGTGAGCGTCAGACCGGCGATCTCGGTCGCCCCCTGAGCCTCGAATGTCGCCCCCCAAAGCTGGGCGAAAATGAAGATGAACAGGAACATCAGCAGCACGTTCGATGCCGCGTCCCAGACGTAGGCCAGCCGGTTGAGCAGGTTCGTCCGGGCGATGGCGAGGTACTTCCGCGCCGATCCGCGCCACGTCCGCCGGTGCAGCACCGCCGCCGGCGCTGGCAAAAAAATCAATTCGTCCATCGCTCACGCTCCTTCGGCCACCGGCTCGAACGCCGAATCGCGCTGGTAGATGGCCCGGATGATCTCCTCCATGGGCGGGTCCATGACGTTAATGTCGACAATGCTGTGCCCGGCCATCAGGTCCTGGATCACGGTCTCGATCGGCCGCGAGCTCGTATCCAGCTCCAGTTTGGCTCCATAACGCCCCAGCTTGATCACGCTGACTCCGGCCAGATCGAGATGGCCGTTGGTTGGCTCGGCGAAGCGGACTTCGATCACCTTGCGCCGCAGGTAACGGCGCTTGAGGACTTTGACCGCGTCGTCGAAAATCACCTGGCCGTGGTTGATCACGACGACCCGCTCGCACAGCGACTCGATATCCCCTGCGTCGTGGCTGGTCAGGAAGATCGTCGTCTGCTCCTCGGCATGAAGCTGTTTGATCGTGTCGCGCAATTGCTGCTTGGCGACCACGTCGAGACCGATCGTCGGCTCGTCCAGGAACACGATCCGGGGATGATGCAGCAGGCTGGCCGCGATCTCGCAGCGCATCCGCTGGCCCAGGCTCAGCTTGCGCACCGGCACCTCCAGCAGATCCCGGATATCGAACGCCTCCACCAGAAAATCGCGCCGCCGCTCGTACGTCTTCCGATCCAACTCGTAGATGTGCGCGAACAGGTCAAAGGTATCGATCGGCGGCAGGTGATACCAGAGCTGCGGCTTCTGTCCAAAGACGCTGCCGATGTGATAGGCCAGCTCGCGGCGCTGCTTCCAGGGCACGAAGCCGAGCACCTGGGCCTCGCCAGACGTCGGGTGCAGAATCCCGGTCAGCATCTTGATCGTGGTGCTCTTGCCGGCGCCGTTCGGCCCAATGAAGGCCAGCAGCTCACCGGATTCCATTTCCAGGGAGATGCCCCGCACGGCTTCGACCGTCTCATAGCGGGGCCGGCCCAGCGAGGCGAGGCTGCCCCCCAGCCCGGCCGCCTTTCGCTTGACCTGGAACGCCTTGCGCAAATCCTTCAGGACAATGCTTGCCACCTGCCACCTGCCCTTCTACAGGCTCATCACTGGATGAGAAATAAAAAAGCCCCCGTTCGCCGGGGGCTGTGCCTGCCTGAGTGACCGTCTAGCGCTGCCCGTCCTGACGACGAGCCGCCACCCTCCCCGGACCATGCCTGCGCGAGCCATGCTCAACAACACCAGCAGGCATCGACCATGCGCACTGGCAAACAATCAGACCGGTAAGGGAAAATTGCGTTTTCGAGACCACGAGTTCACCATCCATCCGACTGGATCAGGTAGATGTACGGTAAAGGACTTTTGGAAGGCTGTCAAGCTTTTCACAGATATCTTAAGTGCGTATCCAGGACGAAACTCATTGAGACGCGGACATAACCAAGTACCTACCCCAAGGTTATAACACTAGAACCCGCCCGCCTTTTTCTTGGGGATCAATCATGGTATGATGGCAACATCCGTGGCGAATCGAGACTCGCACCTACATGATCACAACCTCTCTCAAGGGCAGGGAAACGTTGATAGCGGTTGATCCCATGAGGCAGACCATCCTGGTGGTCGACGACAACCATACCAACTCGGCCGATCTGTGCCTTGTACTTCACCAGGCAGGATACGACGTTTCCACCGGGAATTGCACCGCATCGATCGACGAACTGCTCGCCCTCAGCCAGCCTCAACTGATCGTGCTGGCCGTGCAGGTTCCCGAAGATTCCTGCCTGGCACTCTGTGCCAGAGTCAAGCAGGCCGAACAGCCGGCCTTCCTGCCCATCATCGTCGTCGCGGCGGAAGATGGGGCCTTCGCGCGCCTGGCGAGCACGGAATCCGGCGTGGATGCTTATCTCGTCCGGCCGATTCAGGAGGACGAGTTCCTGGTCCAGGTGCGGACCCTGCTGAACATCCGGCAGCGCTTCGAAGCCCTCAGCGGCGCGAACCGCCAGCTCACCAGAGACCTCGAGGAGCGCAACAAGCAGCTCGAAAACGCCCTCAAGACCACCCGCGAACTGGACGTGATCAAGACCGCGATCGTGCGCAACGTCAGCCACGAATTGCGCACCCCCCTCCTCCAGGTCAAGTCAGCCATCGCCCTGCTGGACGAGGAAGCCCGCGCGGGCCTGCCGACCGGCGCACCTTTCCTGCTGAGGCTGCTCAGCATGGCGATCCAGGCCACTGGCCGTCTGGAGAGCACGGTCGCCAACATCACCCAGCTTGCCGAGAGCCAGAATCTGCGCCTGGAAGCGGTTGTCCTCAACGAAAGCGTCGATCTGGCTATTCGCAACCTGGAGCGCAACTGGAAATCGCAGGATGACTGCGCCCGGATCGAAAAGCACTACGAAGGTGCGATTCCCCTGGTGCGCGGCGACAAGCGCGGGATCGCCCAGGTCCTCCAGCACCTTCTGGACAACGCCCTCAAGTTCAGCCCGCAGGGCGGCCCGGTCGAAATCATCATCCGCCCGCTGGACGATGGCACGGTCTGGGTGGCCGTGCGCGATCATGGCATCGGTATCGCCAAGCGCGAGCTAAAGCACATCTTCGAGGCCTTCTATCAGGTCGATGCCTCCACAACCCGCCGGTTTAGCGGGGTCGGGGTAGGCCTGACCCTCGCCAAGCTGATCCTCGATCAGATGGGCAGCCAGCTTCACGTCGAAAGCGCGCCGGGTAAGGGCAGCACCTTCTCATTCACACTCCCCGTGTACGATCCCAACGAGGAATCGTAGCCCACATTAAGGATTGTTTCCGGTGGGCGCATGGCTTATAATCTTTAGCTGTCTTTGGGGGAGTGGCGGAATTGGCAGACGCGCATGACTTAGGATCATGTGGATTCTTCCGTGCGGGTTCGAGTCCCGCCTTCCCCACCAGTAGCACCTCAAGCGCCACCGGTCTGGCGCTTCTTCGTGTATAAGATGTACGTAAAAGGTTGCCGCCGCCCGTAGCAGCGCCCTTTTCGAGGTGCTATAATCCGCATCCGTTGAGCAGGACCATCTCATGCTGAGGAACCTCCCTTGAATCTGCAAACTGAACTCCGGGAAAAACGTATCGCACAGCTCAAGGTTCAGATCGAGAGCGACGTGCTTGAGAAGGCCAAACACGAGGCCGCCCGCAATCTCTCCAAGCGCTTCAACATCCCAGGCTTCCGCAAAGGCAAAGCGCCCTACCAGATGGTCGTCACCTATCTGGGCGACGCGGCCATCATGGAAGAGGCCATCGACGTGCTGGGGCCAAAGGTGTATAAGGAAGCGCTCGACCAGGCTGAGCTGGAACCCTATGGCCCTGGCCAGCTCGAAAACATCGAAGGCGAAAAAGGTCTGACCCTCACCTTCAGCGTGCCGCTCAATCCCGTGGTCAACCTGGGGGATTACCGCAGCCTGCGCCATGAGTACACGGCCCCCGAAGTCACCGATGAGCGGGTCGAAGAAGCGATCAACTTCATGGTCAGCAACCGCGCCACCACCTCGGTGAAGGAAGGCCCGGCCGTTGCGGGGGATGGGATCGAGATCGACCTGCACGGCACGCTCAAGCCAGCCGAAGGCGAATCCGAAGAAGAGCCGATTTTCGATCAGCATGGCTGGCAGTTCGTCCTGGGCGAGACAATCCGCGAGCCGATGCCGGGCTTCTCGGCCGCCGTGGAGGGCATCTCCGCCGGGGAGACGCGCACGTTCGAGCTGACTTTCCCCTCCGATTCGGAGGACTACGACGTTATGCTGCACGGCCGCACCGTGAGCTTCGAGGTCACCTGCCACGAGGTTTCCGGCCGTCAGGTCCCTGAGCTGAACGACGACTTCGTCAAGTCCCTGGAGCAAGAAGGCGTTGAGACTGTCGAGGCGCTGCGCGCCAAGGTCCGCGCCGACCTGGAAGAGACCATCACCAACCGCACCGAAAACGAATACGCCAGCACGGTGCTGGACAAACTGGTGGAGATGGCTTCGATCGAATACCCCGATGCCATGGTCGAGGATCAGATCGACCATATGCTCGAGGACTTCAAGCACCAGCTTTCCCAGCAGGGCATGACCCTGGAGAACTTCCTGAAGCTGTCCAACACCACGGAACAAGATGTCCGTAACCGCTACCGCGAAAGCGCGGAAAAGCGCATCAAGCGGTCGCTCGTCCTGGGTGAATTGTTCCAGGCGGAAAAGCTGGAAGTCAAGGAGGCGCACGTCACCCAGGCCGTCAAGGAACGCGCTCACGAGCTGAGCCGCGGCAATGACCAGATGCGCGAGCTGTTCGAGCAGTATCTGAGCAGCACCGGCCTGCGCGATCTCGCCATCGACCTGATGACTCGCCAGTCCTACGACCGCCTGATCGCGATCGCCAAGGGCGAAGAGCCGCCCATCGGCCCGGTCGCCGAGGTGGAAGCGGCCGCGCCAGAGGCACAGGCCGAGGAACCAATCGCCGAAACGCCCGCTGCTGAAGCCACCGAACCGGCGGCGGAGCCGCCTGCGGAAGAAGCGTAGGCCCATCGAAGGCAGTTCCCGGGCTTCGGCCCGGTCGATTTTTGTGTGATTTACTGTTACGGACTGTGGGATGCGATTGCCCGGCCCATACGACTTGGCCGCGCGTCGCGCAAAGGAGACATGCTGATGATCCCGATGGTGATCGAGACGAGTGGCCGTGGCGAGCGAGCCTACGACATCTACTCCTTGCTGCTCAAAGAGCGCATCGTCTTTGTCGGCACGCCGATTAACGATCAGATCGCAAACCTGATCGTCGCCCAGCTTCTGTACCTCAACCGCGAGGATGACGAGAAGGAAATCCAGATGTTCATCAACTCGCCCGGCGGGCAGATTTATGCCGGCCTGGCGATCTATGACACCATGCAGCAGATCTCGGCCCCGATTAGCACGGTCGCGGTCGGCGTGACCGCCAGCTTCGGCACGGTCCTGCTGACCGCCGGCTCAAAGGGCCGCCGCTTCGCCTTGCCGAACGCGACCATCCACATGCACCAGCCGCTCGGCGGCGCGCAGGGCCAGGCCACGGACATCGTGATCCAGGCCGAAGAGATCGTGCGCCTCAAGAAGCGCCTGCTGGAAATCTTCGTCGTCCACACGGGCAAGGATGCCCAGACGATCGAAAAAGATACCGATCGCGACATCTACATGACCGCCGAAAAAGCCGTCGAGTACGGCCTGATCGACGGAGTCTTGCAGCCCAACAAGCTGCCTCAGGTTCCTGCTAACGGAGACAACAAGAAGTGAGTCAACCCTCTTCAGGAGAGCAGCGCTGCTCCTTTTGCCAGCGTTCCAGGCCGCAAGTCGATCATCTGATCGCCGGACCGGATGGCGTGTTCATCTGCAACGAATGCGTCTATCTCAGCGTCCAGCTTCTGGAACAGGAAACGGCCCCGGTCGAACAGGAATCGGAGTTCGTCATCGAACACGTTCCCTCGCCGAAGGAGCTGTTCAACGCTCTCAATGAGTACGTGATCGGTCAGGAACGCGCCAAGCGCGTCCTGAGCGTGGCCGTTCACAATCACTACAAACGCGTCGCGGCCGGCGGCCAGATCGAAGGCGTCGAGATCGAGAAGAGCAACATCATGCTCATCGGCCCGACCGGCTGCGGCAAGACGCTGCTGGCCCAGACCCTGGCGCGCTTCCTGGATGTGCCGTTCTGCATCGCCGACGCCACCGCCCTCACCGAGGCCGGTTACGTGGGTGAGGACGTGGAGAACATCCTGCTGCGCCTGATCCAGGCGGCCGATTACGACATCAAGCGCGCCGAGAAGGGGATCATCTACATCGACGAGATCGACAAGATCGCGCGCAAGAGCGGCGACAACCCCTCGATCACGCGCGATGTGAGCGGGGAAGGCGTCCAGCAGGCCTTGCTCAAGATCATCGAGGGCACCGTCGCCAACGTGCCGCCCCAGGGTGGGCGCAAACACCCCCACCAGGAGTTCATCCAGATGGACACGACCAACGTCCTGTTCATCTGCGGCGGCATGTTCAACGGTCTGGAGGACATCATCGCGGAGCGGATCGGCGTCAAGGGCACGCTCGGCTTCCAGGGCGGGCACGACCACCAGGACGAGGGCAAATCGGCCCTCCTGCGCCGGGTGACCACGGACGACCTGATCCACTTCGGTCTCATCCCGGAGATGGTCGGCCGCATCCCGGTCGTGACCAGCGTCGACGAGCTGGACGAGCAAGCCCTGATCCGGATCATGGTCGAGCCGCGCAACGCGCTGACCAAGCAGTACCAGCAGCTCCTGCGGATCGACAACGTCGAGCTGGTTTTCACCGAGGACGGGTTGGAAGCGGCGGCACAGGCAGCGATCAAGCTCGAAACCGGGGCGCGCGGCCTGCGCAGCATCATCGAGCGCGTGCTGCTTGATGTGATGTTCGAAGTCCCCGATCGCTCCGACATCCGACGGGTCATCATCAACCGGGATGTGATCGAAGGCAAGGTTCTGCCCTTGATCCTGGGCGAAAACGATACCGCGCTGACCTGGAGCGATACCGGCCTGCAAACAGCGGCCTGATCTGGCAAACATAGTCCCAGGAAACAAAACAGGCCCGCCTCATCGGCGGGCCTGTCGATTCTCCGCACTCTACCGCTACACGGCGGCCGCCGTGGCCGCTTCTCCTGGGATCACCACCTCGGCCAGCCCGGCCAGGGCAGCCTGGAACGCTTTTACGTCCAGGTAGCCGCCGCCGTTCGCCGGACTCCAATGGCTGGGGATGACCCAACGCGGGCGCAGCTTGCGAACCACCTCGACGGCGGTATCGATGCTCATCAGCCCGCTGCGCGTATTGCGCACCGGCAGGATCGCGA
The DNA here is from genome assembly GCA_029976005.1 of Aggregatilineales bacterium. Classification (GTDB taxonomy): domain Bacteria; phylum Chloroflexota; class Anaerolineae; order Aggregatilineales; family Ch27; genus JARKOQ01. The sequence continues at coordinate 67,145 of JARKOQ010000218.1, forward strand.
TATCCGGCTTGATCTGAACGCCTTCCGGGAGCGATAGCACCGACCCGGCATAATACAGGTCGTAGTAGTCAAGCGAAATGAGAAAGCCCAGGCTGGCGCGCTCGCTGCCGTGCCGGCCCGCCGGAGCCGCCCCCGGCACCGCCGTGATGCGCGCCTTGCCGGCCGTGAGCGACTGCCAGGGCCGCAGGGTCTGGACGGTATACCCTTCCAGCATCTGGGCCACATCGTCATTGCCCACGATCAGGGTATTGGGGCCGACCAGTTTCCGGACATCCAGCGGAGAGCAATGCTCGTAGGTCGCCTGGCTGATCAGGATCACGTCCGCCAGGAATGCGTTCCGCGTGATCCCGATGGGATCGATGTAGATGAGAGGGGGGCCTTGCACGCTAAAGCTGCTGCGGCCCAGCCATTGAATCCGATCCAGCATATCAACCTCGCGTCAAACAGGGTAAAGTGCATTCTATCACAACCCAGGTCCGACCTCAACCACTTCGCGGCAAGGCTGGTGCTTTCTAACGCCGGGCGAACGCGCTTTCGCTTCCACCGGCAGAGCAGGCCAGGGTCTCGCTCAGGGCCGTCTGTGGCGTGGGTTGTGCTTCCGGCGGTAGGAGCCATTCCCATTGCACCGTCTGCGCACCCTGCGGTTTGCCGCTTTCACGCGATAACCCGGATGTCCGCCTGCCCCCACGCTGGCACCCATATCAAACTGGCGTATAATCCAGACTGTAGCCAGCATAGAGACAGGATCAAGCCAGCGCCGGCTACCTGTCCGCTGTTTCCCTGAATCGCTAACGCAATTGTGAGGATGTTGACCTATGACTGGACGGATTGCTCCTCAAGCCTCACGGCCTCCTTCCCAACCGCCTGCCGGCGGCGAACAGGGTGACACCCCCAATGCCTGGGATCCCCCCATCATGCGCTCGGTCGAGGACACGGGCATCAACCTGCTCGCCATCGCCGATCTGGTGATCAAGACCCTGTATTTCACCGGCGTCATGACCGGCTTCCAGATCGCCGACTTCGTCAAGCTCCCCTTCACCGGTGTCCTGGAGAACGTGCTTGAGTTCCTCAAACGGGAAAAGTACGTCGAGATCAAGGGCAGCGGCGGCGTGGGCGCGGCGGCTTACCAGTACATCATCTCGGACAAAGGCTCGGAGAAAGCGCGCGAAGCCCTGGAGCGCTCCAATTATGCCGGGCCGTGCCCGGTGACGCTGGGCCAGTACGTGGCCGCGATGCGCGCCCAGAACCAGAAGCGCATGACCGTCACCCAGGACAAGCTGCTCAACTCGCTCAACAACCTGGTTGTCTCCAAGAACATGCTGAACAAGATCGGCCCGGCCGTGAACTCCGGCAAGTCGATCTTCCTGTACGGCCCGCCCGGCAATGGTAAAACGACGATCAGCGAGGCGGTCGGGCGCATGGTCCTCGGCACGGACCTCTGGATTCCCTATGCGATCGATGTGGACGGCCAGATCGTGCGCGTCTTCGACAGCGTCAACCACGAAGTCCTGGAAGCCGCCATTTCGGAAAGCGCCACCCGCACCACCGGTCTCAAGCGCGATCCGCGCTGGCTCCGCATCCGGCGGCCGGTGATCATGGTCGGCGGTGAGCTGACCCTGGCCGGCCTCGACCTGGTCTACGATCCGACCAATAAGTATTACGAGGCCCCTTTCCAGGTCAAGGCCAACGGCGGGATGTTCCTGATCGACGACTTCGGCCGCCAGCAGGTCCGCCCCCGCGACCTGCTCAACCGCTGGATCGTTCCCCTGGAAAAGGGCGTTGACTTTCTGACACTGCATACCGGCCGCAAGATCGAGATTCCCTTCTTCGTCATGATCGTCTTCTCCACCAACCTGGAGCCGCGCGACCTGGTGGACGAGGCCTTCCTGCGCCGTATCCGCCACAAGATCGAGGTCGGCGACCCAAGCTACGAGGACTTCCGGGAAATCTTCCGCAAGGTCTGCGAGGCCAAGCGAGTGCCCTACGACGACAAGGGACTCGCCTACCTCATCCAGGAATGGTACATCAAGCGCGACCGGAAACTGCGCGCGGTGCATCCCCGCGACCTGATCGACCAGCTTGTCGACATTGCCCGCTACATGAACCGCCCGCCGCGCCTGACCAAGGAGCTGATCGATCGGGCGTGCGAAAGCTACTTCGTCGAGCTATAGGCATTTCGACCAGGCTGCCGCGACCGGCATAGGCGGCGAACACACCTGACGCGGTCGGTCACCAAGTCAGGCCATTGCACACCGGGAACCAGGATGGAGTCAAGCGCGCGTGACTCTTAAGTACGACGGCTCGCCCATAGCGCGCCATCTCATGTTCGTGCTTCGAGATGGCACCACTGCGATCCAATGGGACGCGGATCACGTCCAGGATATTTTCTCTGGCAAGCAGCGCCCCTTTCGCGATCAGGACTATGGACACGCCGTTTCCGACGAGGAACTGGATCAACTCAAGGACGCGGGCCGCGTCTCGCATTTCGATCGCGGCTACGTCTGGGTTCACGCGCTCCCTGAGGGGGAGCGCTTCAGCCGTTTCCGGGTCCGCGAAGAGACCACCGGACGGATTCGGGCGTACTACCTCAACACCACTCTGTCCAGCCAGCAGCTCGACCAGGTCTTGCAGCGCCTTCACGAGCTGGCCCTCGACGGCAAATACACCGCCCGCGACGAGGGCGGCCTCGTCGCAATCGTCCGCCAGGATGGCCTGCCCTTCGACCGGCTGACCGATGCTGAAGCAGCCCAGAATACCCTGCGCCGCGCCGCGCCCCAACTGCTGGCCGATGCCGCCGTCGCCTTCATGGAATCGAGCAAACTCAGCGCACCGCCAGGCGATGACCTGGACGCCGTTCCCGTCCTGGACCTGGACACCCTGATCGCCAGCCAGACCCAGCGCTTTACCGACGTGCGCAAGCTGGTCGTCGGGGTCGACCGCGACCCGGACCTGCTGCGCCGGATCGAAAAGACGCTGCTCGACATGGGTGTGGAGTTCGTGGCCGCCAGCAGCGGCCAGGAAGCCCTGTACACCATCGAAGACCTGGAGCCTGATCTGGTGCTGATGAACCTGGTCATGCCGGACATGCACGCCTGGCAGGTGATCTCGCGAATGCGGGCCAACCAGGCCCTGACCCGAATCCCGGTGATCATCATCAGTGAGATGGACTCCCAGACCGACCAGGTCTTCGCCGTGAGCGTGGCCAAAGTCCACGATTTCATGGTGAAGCCCATTTCTCCCGGCCAGCTTCGCCAGAGCGTATGGACCGCCCTGAAAGGCCGCTAGGACGAACCCAGCCTTGATTCCCCCGCCGCGCCCCTGTACACTTCCCGCCTGATGCTTGCCCTGCCGACATCCCATGCCGTGTTTGCCCGTGCTGAACCGAGGCCCGTCATGATCTTCGTCACCGGCGGTACCGGCTTCCTGGGCCGCAATCTGGTCCCTTATCTCCTTGCCCAGGGCCACACGCTGCGCGTCCTGACCCGCCAGCCGGAGCATCACCCCTGGCTGCGTCAGGCAGGCATTGAGGTGGTCGCGGGAGACCTCCAGGATCGCGACCGGCTGGCCCGCCATCTGGAGGGCTGCGAGGCCGTCATCCACGCCGGCGGGCTGTTCCGAATGTGGGGCGACGCCGAGAGCTTCGACCGGGTCAACGTCATCGGAACCGGGAACGTCGCCGCCGCCGCGCTGGCGGTGGGAGTGACGCGCTTCGTCCACATCTCCACGATCGCCGTCATCGGCCACCCGACCCCCGGCCGCATCATCGACGAGACCCACCCGCCCCGCCCGGCCGACCCCTACCAGCGCAGCAAGCTGGCCGGAGAAGCCGTCATCCTGAACGAAGTCGCCCAGCACAGCCTGCCGGCGCTGATCCTGCGGCCGGGGGCGTTCTACGGGCCATACGGCCACTACGCCTTCAACCGCCTGTTCTTCGAGGATCCGCTCAAGGGTCTGCTGATCAAAGTCTCCGGCGGCAAACACGTGATCTTCCCGGTCTACATCGGGGATGTCGCGGCGGCAATCGCGCTCGCCCTGCGGTACGGCAGCCCCGGCGAAATCTACAACATCTGCGGCGATTCCATCTCGCACAACGAGGCCAATGCCATCGTCAGCGAGGAAGCCCGGCTCACTCGCCTCCGAATCAACGCACCCGAATGGGCCATGATCGCCCTGGCTCAGGTGTGGACCTGGCTGTCGCGCTTCACCCAGGCCGAGCCTTACTACCCCATCAACCTGCGCTCGTACGTCTTCAACGACTGGCAGGTGTCCATCGCCAAAGCCCGCGACGAGCTGCACTTCCGGCCGATCTCCTTCCGCGAAGGCGCGCGCCGCACCCTGGACTGGTACCGTGCCAATCCGCCGCGCTGAGTCAGGCCCCGCGCCCTGCCAGCCTGCTATAATCGGAACCGTTCTGGTTACCCAATCAGGAAGGTGGACATGCTCAAGATCGTGACTGTGGAGCAGATGCGCGCCATCGAACAGGCCGGGGATGCCGCCGGGATCAGCTACGACCAGATGATGGATAGCGCGGGTCGGGCGCTGGCCGACCGTGTCCTGGCCTTGCTGGACGATCAGCCCGGATCGCGGATCACCGTGCTGGCGGGGGCCGGCAACAATGGCGGGGATGCCCTCGTCGCTGCTCGCCTCATCGCCGCCGAAAGCGATCACGAAGTCAACATCTACCTGACCAAACCGCGCGACCCCGCCGATCGGGTCTTTGCACCCATTCAAGAGGCCGGACTGTTCGTCGTCGAAGCGTCGAAGGATCAGCGCTATCGCGTGCTGGACAGACTCATCGGCACGTCGCACATGATCATCGATGGCGTGCTCGGCATCGGTCTCCGCCTGCCCATCGAAGGCGATCTGGCCAAGTTCCTGGCCGCCGTGCAGAAATCTCTGCGCGCCGCCCGCCAGGCCCGCCCGGCCTTCCCTACCCAGACGCCAGCCATGCCCGTCGCGTGGGCCGATTCCGGGCCGTACGTGATCGCCGTGGACTGCCCCAGCGGGCTGGACTGCGACACCGGCGAGGTAGGCGACCTCACCATCCCGGCCGACGAGACGGTGACCTTCGGCGCAGTCAAGCGCGGCCAGGTGCTCTTTCCCGGCGCAGGGCTGGGCGGCGCGCTGCACGTCGCCGACATCGGCCTGCCCAAAAAACTCCCCGCGCGTGATGCCATCAAGCTCGAGATGCCAACCGGCGCGGACATCCGCGCGCTGCTGCCCCCGCTGCCGCCCGACGCACACAAGGGCACCTTTGGGAAGGTGCTGGTCGTGGCTGGATCGATGAACTATACCGGTGCGGCCGCGCTGGCCGCCGAAGCGGCCTACCGTGCCGGCGCGGGTCTGGTGACCGTCGCCACGCCGCAGCCGATTATGCCTATCCTCGCGGCGCAGGTTCCCGAAGCCACCTGGCTTCTTCTGCCGCACGACATGGGCGTGATCGCCGAAGACGCCGCACTGGTGCTGCAAAAAGAGCTGGCAGGTTATAGCGCCCTGCTGATGGGGCCGGGCTGGGGCCGGGAAGAATCGACCGGCCTTTTCCTGGCTGCCATGCTCAACGACCGCGCCCAGCAGGAAGCCCGCCACCGCCGGATCGGTTTCGCGCCCGGCGACACGAAACCGGCGTCCGCTGCTGCCGGGCCTGACTTCACCCTTCCCCCGCTGGTCATCGACGCGGACGGCCTGAACCTGCTTGGTGAACTCGACGAGTGGTGGAAGCTGCTCCCCGCCGGGACGATCCTGACGCCGCATCCCGGTGAGATGGGCCGCCTGACCGGCCTGAGCCGCGACGAAGTCCAGGCGCGGCGACTGGAGCTGGCAGTGGAAAAAGCTGTCGAGTGGCGCTGCGTCGTGGTTCTGAAAGGCGCTTTCACGGTCATCGGCGCGCCCGACGGCCGGACGGTCGTACTGCCGTTCGCGGAGCCGGCCCTGGCGACCGCGGGCACGGGCGACGTCCTGGCCGGCACGATCGCCGGTCTCCTGGGGCAGGGCATGTCGCCCTTCGACGCGGCGGTCGCGGGCGGCTATCTGCACGGCCTGGCGGGCCACTTCGCCGCCGAGGCACTCAGCACGCCGCGCAGCGTGATTGCCCATGATGTGCTCAACGCGCTCTCAGAAGCCGTCAGCATCGTCGAACACGCCGTATAAGCAGCCTTCCGCCTCACAAAAAACAGGGCGGCGTGAGGTTTCACGCCCCCCTGCTGCATTGTGTCATACCCGGCAGGGTCTAGTCCAGCTTCAGCTCGATCTGGCGCTGCTGGGCCATCGCCTTGCCTTCGGCAATGGCATCCGCCGGCCGCTCGCCCAGCACCCTGGCCTCAGCCTGGCGGCGGGCCTCGCCGCCGCGAGCGAGCAACACCTGGCGCAGCTCGGCCCCGCTTCGCGGCGCTTTCCACGCCCCCACCAGCGCCCCCACCAGACCACCCAGCAAAAGGCCGGTCACGAAAGCGCCGTTCCCCCCGGAATGCGATTCGGCCATCTCAGGACTCCCCCTCCTCGTCACGAGTCACCTTGCCACCCCGCCGGGTCACCGCCCGGCGCACGCCAAAGAGTTCCCGCAAGACGGCCAGCCCCCAGGCCAGTCCGCCGCTCGCCCGGATCACCGGATCGGCCACGTTGCGGCTCATGAAGGTCGCCGTGCCCTTGACCGTCTTGACGGTATCGCTGGTCTGTTCCAGGATCGGCTTGATCTCGTTCTGGAGCAGATTAGTCAGGCGGGCAAGCTGCAAGACGAGCACAACCAGCGCCCCCCCGATCACCAGCCCTTCCAGCGCCATCGCGATGATGAAGAAGTCGCGCACGATTTGCACGCCGGCGGCAGCGCCCGGATTGGTCAGAGCCAGGATCAGCGCCAGCAGGAATCCCAGCACCAGCACGCCGACCAGCGCGCCGATACCGATCACGATAATGCGCGTCGCCCCAGGCCCGCCGGACTCTCCCTGGGTCGCGTCTTCAGCCGGAGCGGCAAGCATGGGCTGTGAGGAGACCGGGCCGCGTGGTTGTTCTGACATAATCACACACCTCACTTGGTTGGTGATGAGTATAGCGCAAGGCACACGCCCCACAAATGGGCTTCAACCGGCCGACCTGGGACGCATGAACAGCCGCGCGGCCAGCAGCGCGGTCAGCGCCCCCGCCGTCGCGGAAACCAGTCTGATCGGTCCGACCCGGAGGATATCCACACCCAACAACACGCCGGCCGCCTGGCCGAGCGCAAATCCCAGCCAGCCCGCCAGCAAAAAAAGCGCCAGCCGCCGCACGTCGCCGCCCGCGATCAGATGAAAGACGACGCCGTAGATGGTCGCCAGGATAAACGCGAAGGTCATCGATGGACTGGGCATCTTTTCTCCACACCGTTTTCCGCCAGCGGGCGAGCCAGACACGGCAGCCCGCGCAGACATACTATATAATACAGCCTCAGAGGGCAAAAGACAGCGCGTAGTCAGGAAAAACGCCTTTGATCGTCCCCCATCTGATCTTCTCGCACCTGATCGCGGATTATCTGCTGCAAACCAACTGGCTGGCCGAGCGCAAGGGACGGTTCGATCTGCGCTCCATCCGGTCCTGGGACGGTCTGCTCCTTCACGGGAGCATGGTCTGGCTGGTTTCGCTGGCGGTTCTGCCGGAATATATCGGGATTCTGTGGCCCTACATCACCTTGCTCGCTCTGGTGCATACCCTCCAGGATGCCGCCAAACCGTCCGTTTCCCCACGGCTGAACGTGTCGCCTTTCCTGGCCTATCTGGGCGACCAGCTTCTGCACCTGTCGCTCGTCCTCGTGTTTCAGGCCCTGGTCGGAGGGCTGATCTCTCCCCCGCCCAATCCCCAAGTCTCGCGCCTGATGTGGGTCGGCGCGGCGCTCATCGCCGTGATGCGGTTCTATGAGGTCTCGTGGTGGGCCAACTGGCCGGCCATGTATCCCTACATGAACCGCTGGCGGCTCTGGGGCTATACCGAGCGTATCTCGATGCTGGTTCTGGCCTCCGCCGGGCTGTGGTGGCTGGCCCCATTCGCCGTCATTCCCCGCGTGGTCGCCATGCGACGCCAGGGCCAGCCAATCGAACGGCAGCAAAACGGGCTGGCGGAACTCTTGCTAGGCATCCTGTTTTCGGTGATACTTGGCCTTGCGTTTCATATTGGATGGGCTGGAAGCTGACACAGGTAGGCTTGGATGACAATCATCGATCATCGGGTTCTGGTCAACGCGCCGCCGGAGGTCGTCTGGGAGCTTCTGGGCGATCTGTCCGCGCTGCCGAAATGGCACGTCAACTGCCAGAACACCAGCATGCTCACCACCCAGCGTCAGGGAGTCGGTGTGCGCCGCCGCAACACGATGAGCAGCGGCCCGGACATCGTCGAGGAGATTCTGACCTGGTACAACAATCTGGGCTTCGAATACACCGTGGTCGACGGGCCGCGCTACCGCAGCAACCGCGGTCGCCTGCGCTTGCAGGCCATCCCCGAAGGCACCGTCGTGCAGTGGACGTTTGAGTACCAGCTTGGCGGCGCGCTGGCCTTCCTGCGGGATTTCTTCCTGCGCCGCCGGTTGAATGACGAGGCCGTCCGCAGTCTGAAGCGCTTCAAGCAGCTCGTGGAATCGACCGGCATCCGCATGGACGCCGCCACGGTCGAGCGCGTGTCGATGCGCCCCGCCCCCAGCGTGACCGAGCGGGCGGCCATCGGCGAAGCCACGACCCGCGTGCGCAGCACCAGAGTCGAAGCGCCTCCCCCTCCGGCCGCCGTGTCCGAAGAGACCCAGGTCACGCTGCCGCCCGAACCGCCTGAGGACGAACCCGTCTGGCAGGCCCCTGCCCCGGTCCTGGACATCGGAGCCGACGATCTGCCGCTGCTGGAGGAAACCGGCCCGGAGCCGCCGCTGGCCGAGGAGGATACCCGTCCCCGGCCGCCCGTCGAAAGGCCCACCGAGCCGCGCCCACCCCGCGCAGAATCCCAACCGGAGACCCGTCCGGAAACAGGCACGACTCCCGACACGCCCCCCCTCGAGCCGGAGGATACCGTGCCCCACGCGCCGGTCGAATTGCCTGCCTTGTTTGAGGAATCCGCGAACGATACGCTTCCGGTCGCGCCTCCAACCGGGAATTTCGAAGACCTCAGGGCAGAAGGCCCGGTCGAGCCGGTCGAATTGGCCGAGACGCCCTACACCGCGCCGGGCGAGCCAACCGTCGAAGTCAAGCCGGAAGCGCAGCCAGAAGCCCCCGTTTGGGCAGAGCAGCCTGAGCCGCCCCGCGCGCAAGAACCGGCCGTGTGGCCGGAAATCCCTGCGCAGGAGCCGCCGGTCGTGGTGCCTGAGCCGCCCTCGGTTCTGGAGACTCCGTCCCCTGCCGCCGGGCCGCAAGCCATCGGGCCGAGCATCTGGGAAGTCTTCGGCGTCATGCCGCCCAGCAGCCAGGAACCGGCCGCCATCCCGGCCGGGCCTGAAGCGGAGCCTGTGCCCGCCGCCCCCACGGTCGAGCGCGAGACACTGAAGCACCGCCTGGGATTTCACCAGCGAGCGCATCCCGCGCGCCACGGCAACATCGTCCGGGTCCGCTCCGTGCTCAGGCTCAATGGCCTGCGCGCGCGGCTGGCCCTGCGCCGGGCGCGCCGCCTCTCGCGGCGCTGACCGCGTCAAATGAAAAAAGCCGGTCTCAGGGGACCGGCTTTTTTCTTAGGGTGACTGGTGGGATTCGAACCCACGATCTACTGGGCCACAACCAGTCATGTTAACCACTACACCACAGCCACCACATCGTCAATGCTGGGCTAGTATAGCATACTCCGCGCCCCAATACCAGAGTGAATTTAGGGCTTTTGCGCCACGACCATGATCGCTTCGCTGCGCGGATAGCTCACCTTCGCCAGATACAACCGGAAGCCTGCCGCCTTGAACCGGGCGGCCAGGCTCTCCGGCCAGAGGCCATCCGGGCCGGGGCCGCGCTGTCCGGTAATCCGGTAGGCCCACTCCAGAGCCGCGCGCAGCGGGCCGCCGCCGGTCAGCATCCCCGCCGCCACGATCACCAGCCGCCCGCCGGGCTGAAGCACCCGGTAGACCTCGGCCAGCGTCGCCGGGTCGAGGATGAACTCCGTGGGGAAGGTCGCCACTACCGCTGGGAAAGACTCCGCCTCAAAAGGAAGCTGCTGGGCCAGACCGCGCGCCAGCCGCACCGGCAGCCCATGCCGGACCAACTTGCCGCGCGCAAGACGTCCCATCGCGGGCGAAACGTCCAGTCCGACCGGATCGAGGCCCGCCGTCCGCAGATCGATCTGCATCCAGCCAGGCCCGTGGGCCAGCTCCAGTACCCGGCTGCCAGGCGGAATTGCCAGCCCGCGCAGCGCGGTGCGCTGCCAGCGCCGCCAGTCGCCCAGCGAGACAATCCAGCTCACGGCGTCATACGTCCAGGCCAGCTCGTTGTACAGCAGCCGGAAGCCCAGGCTCACGAGCGCCCACCAGGCCCGGTCCAGCAGCCTCATGGCAGGTCGTCGAACCCGATCAGCCGGATGCCTTCCGCCGCGATCACCTCGCGCGTCGCCGGATGAGTCAGCAGGCCCACTTCCCGCTCGCGCGGCTCCCAGTAGCTGCTGAGGACCGGCCCCTCCGCGTAACCCGGATGGCACATCAGCTCGGTCACCCCGTCCTTGGGCAGGTTGGTGAGGATCAGGAGCAGATCGCTCAGGGTCGCAGTCCGATCGTAGAAACCTTCCGTGAAATGGGCCGTGGTCTTGTAGGCGGGATGATTTTCGACCAGGTCTTGCAGCGCCTCGGCCCAGGCCAGGGCCGCCTCGCGCGGCGCGCTGCTGTACATCCACTGCCGCGCCGTCTCCTCCGGGGTGGCTGCCACCGGCACGCGGCGCATCGGGACGCGATACTCCCCCGCGATGTCGAGCAGGATGCGCAGTGCCACCGGATGCCACTGCGGCGCGCCGTGATGCGAATCGAGGTGGTGCGGCGGCTGGCCGGCCAGGGCCACGAAGCGATCCACCTGCGCCCGCAGCTCGCGCTCCAGATCGTCGGCCTGCCAGGTCTGCGCCGCCACCCCCATGCGCTCCGGCCCGCAAAAACGGCCGTCCTCGTCCACCAGACTGGGAACCGCCGCCGGGTCGCTCACCGGGCGGCCCTCGGTCAGGTTGAAGTGCACCCCCAGCTCCAGCCGGGGAGCCTGGGCCAGCGCCAGTTCAACGCCCTGCGGCGCGTCCGGATAGTTGGTCAGCACCGTGCTGGTGGTCACGATCCCGTCCAGGTGAGCCTTGACGATGCCCCGGTTGATCCCCGGCGCGTGGCCAAGATCATCGGCATTGACGATCAGATCAGGCATGACTCGTTCTCTTTCGTGAGTTGTGGAAGGCAGGTTACGCCCGGCTGTCCAGCACCTTGCGCAGCACGTCCGGCCGGTCGGACATGATCAGATCGACGCCCATCTCGCACAGCGCCGTCATACGGTCGGGATCGTTGGCAACCCAGACGTTCACCCGCCGGTTCTGGCGGTGCTGCTCCACGACGTAGGCCGCGCTGACCATTCGCTGGTCGGGATGATCGGCCTCGGTGGAAACGCCCAGCAGCAGCGCCCGGCTCAACAGGCGCAGGTGAGCCGGCACGGAGTCTTCGTGCAGGAAACCGATCGGGATACCCGGCGCGGCCTGGCGAAAACGGCGCAGCCGCATCGGATTGAACGAGGAAATGATCACCCGCTCGGCCATACCGTGCCGCCGGATGATCTCGGCGACCCTGGCCTCCAGCCCATCCGCCCGGAACGAGAGGCCCTTCAGTTCGACGTTGACCAGCAGCCGCTTGCCGACCGCCTCGAAGACTTCGTCCAGCGTCGGAATGCGCTCCCCGGCGAACGCCTCGCCCTTGAAACGACCTGCGTCCAGCGCCTTGAGTTCGGCCAGCGTGAAGTCCGCAACCCGGCCGTGCCCATCTGTGGTGCCATCAATCGTTTCGTCGTGGATCACCACCACCTGACCATCCCGCGAGAACATGACGTCCAGTTCGACGCCGTCCGCGCCGTAGTCGGCCGCCAGTTCGAACGCTCGAATGGTGTTCATCGGGGCGTCATAGCTGGCCCCCCGGTGTCCGAAGCACAGGACACGTCCCTGATACCACGCCTCCAATGGCAGATTCGCAGACAAGACCGCCTCCCTCATCCCCCGTGGGGCGAGCTAATCCTCGATCAAGACCTGAACCTCATTACCTTCCACCCGCACGTCGAAATGCCGGGTGGGCCGCACCGCCGGCAGGGACAGCGCCTCGCCGGTGCGAATGTCGAAGCGGGCGCCGTGGCGCGGGCACTCGATCTGGTAGCCATCCAGATGGCCTTCGGACAGCGGATCGTCGTCGTGAGTGCACTGATCCTCAACGGCGTAATACCGACCGCCCACGTTGAAGACCACGATGTAGTATCCCTCGATGTCGAAGACATCGCGCCGCCCAGGACCAAGCTGATCGACGCGAGTCACGGTGAACCACTCCCCCATTGCCGCTTGCCTTTCCGCGCCTATTCCTCGTCCTCGTCCGACCAACCCGGCACGCCGTACACCCCCGCCTTGAGGACCTTGAGCGAGAGCAGCGCGCACTTCAGCCGGACGGGGGTGAGGGGAATACCCAGTAGGTCGAGGATATCCTGCTTGCTGAAGGCTTTCAGTTCCTCGACCGTCTTGCCGATCATCTGCTCGCCCAGCATCGAGGCCGATGCCTGGCTGATGATGCAGCCCGCGCCTTCCCAGCCGACCGCCTTGACCCGGCCCTCCTCATCAAGCTGGAGGGTCAGGTGCAGGTGATCGCCGCACAGCGGATTGTCATCGCTGACGTCGATGTCCGCAGGTGAAAGCACGCCCTGATTGCGCACGTTCTGCCCGTGGTCGACGATCATTTCTCGATAAAAGTCATCCATCTGCCACGCTCGCTCTCACAGGGTGAAGACCTGCTTGACTTTGTACAGGGCTTCGATCAGGCTGTCCACTTCCGACAGCGTATTATACAGGTAGAAGCTGGCGCGGGCCGTCGCTGGCAGGCCAAACCGGTCGTGCAGCGGCATGGCGCAGTGATGGCCCGCCCGGACGGCCACCCCTTCCGCATCCAAAAGCTGGGCGATGTCGTGCGGATGCAGGCCCCGCAGGGTGAAGGCTGCAACCCCACCCTTCTGCGCAGCGTCCGGCCCGTAGACGGTCAGACCCGGTACCTCGGCCAGCCGATCCAGGGCATACGCGATCACCTGGTGCTCGTGCGCCTGGATGCGATCCATCCCCACCGCGCTCAGGTAATCGACCGCCGCTCCCAGCCCAATGCCTTCGGCAATGGCGGGCGTCCCGGCCTCGAACTTATAGGGCAGGTCGTTCCACTCGCTCCCGCTCAGCCGTACACGCCGGATCATGTCCCCACCGCCCAGGAAGGGCGGCATGGCTTCCAGTAAGGCCCGCCGCGCGTACAGCACCCCGATCCCTGTCGGGCCGAGCATCTTGTGCCCGCTGAACGCGAAGAAGTCCACATCCAGCGCCTGGACGTCCACCGGCAGGTGCGGCGCGCTCTGCGCCCCATCGACCAGGACCAGCGCCCCGGCGTCGCGCGCCATCGGCACAATTCTGTCCAGGGGGGTGATCGTGCCCAGCACGTTCGACATGTGCGTGATCGCCACCAGCCGGACCGGCTCGTCGCGCAGCAGGCGGGCGTACGCGTCCATGTCGAGCGTGCCGTCGTCCAGCACGGGCACGGCCACGATCTTCACCCCGGTCTGGGCTGCCAGAAGCTGCCAGGACACGATGTTGGAGTGGTGCTCCATCTCGGTGATCAGGACGGCATCCTGCGCCCCCAGGTTGGCCCGTCCCCAGGTCTGGGCGACCAGGTTGATGCTCTCGGTTGCATTGCGCGTGAACACGATCTCGCGCCAGGAGGCCGCGTTGATGAAGGCCCGCACCTTCTTGCGCGCATCTTCATAGGCCTGAGTCGCGTCCTCGCTCAGGCGGTAGATACCGCGATGCACGTTGGCGTTGGTGGTCCGGTAGTAGCCGTCCATCGCCTCCAACACCTGGCGTGGCTTCTGGCTGGTCGCGGCGTTGTCCAGGTAGACCAGCGGGACACCCGGCCGCGCTTCCTGCTGCAAGATCGGGAAATCCTCCCGCAGACGTTCGACATCCAATGGCTGAATTAGCGCCATTCCACGACTCCGTTTCTGCATCGTCAACCGCCATCGTTCGGCGGGAGCGTGACATCCTGTAAATAGAGCAGACCATCCTGCGCATGCGGCCGGTCGACGTTCACCGGCAGACGGGTGATGTCCGGGTATGTATACAACCCGACATACAGCCCAACTGTGCCGGGTGGCACAATTTCCGGATCGAGGTCGATCGCGACGTCGAGCCACCGGAAGCCGCCTGCGGGCCAGGTCGAGGTCGGATTATCCGCCCCGCCCAGCGGCACGTCTATCTGAGCGACGGCCACCCCGCCGGCGTCAATCAGGTGGGCGAAGAAGGTATAGTCTTCCCGCGCCGCGCCCAGGGCTTCCCAATACAGCCGCAGCGCGATCTGGCCCCCGGCGGGCGGCTCGACCTCGGCCCTAACCAGACGCATTCTATCGCCAAAATCCACGACCTGCGGCTGATGTTCGTCATCAACAACCACGCGGGGATTCGTGATCCAGGCGCTGCGGCAGCCCGCCTCGCCTGGAATGTCGATGCATTCGCCCTCCGCCGGGTCAAGATGGAGGCTGACGAATGCGCCCCCCTGCGGGACAAGGTCCGTAGTCCAGGCCCGGCCGGGCTGATCCACCGCCAGGGCAAATGTCTGAGGCTGACCTTCGAGCGTAGCTTCCAGGGCGCGGTCGTAAGGCCACACGCCCGCCTCGAAGGCCAGCCGGGCCGCGCCCAACCCTTCCGGCACGAAGCACGCCACGTCGATCCCCTCGCCGATCCAGCGCATGGCCGGATCGGCCGGATCCGCCCAGCCGCCGGAAGCCGTGCAAGCCGCCGTCCGCGCGGCCGGGCCGTCCGGGACTTCGAAGATTAGCACGTCCTCGTCGGTATAGACCGGATCGCCTAATACCTGCGGCAGATAGGTTGCCATCAGATAGTCCGCGTCGAAGTGGCGGTGGAGGATCACGACCTGCGCCCCACTGGCCCTGAAGATCGCCGCCGCCTGGGCGGGCGAAATCGGTTCGGCGAACCCGGCCTCGTCGGGCGGGCGGGCCGCCGCGTTGAGCAGGGTCAGCAGGGCCGGATTGGTCGGGGTGTTGCGCACGACGTGTCCGGCGATCACCGGCTGGTGATGGATCGTCTGGTAGTACAACAACCAGTTGGCGGTGATATAGTCCCTGGTCGGCAGGTCCAGCACCGGGCGCTCGATCCCCGCCGCGGCCTGCACCGCCAGGGTTTCCAGGTAGGTGGGGACGGGCACCTCGGTCGTCGGGAACGGAAGGAAAACCGCGTACTCCCCCACGATCAAAGCCGACAGGCCGATCACCGCCCCGCCCTGCCAGACCGCCCGACTGAGCCAGGCCGCCCGCGCGCTGAGCGCCGCCCAGCCATAGGCCGCCAGCGCCGCCAATCCCACCGCCGTGACAGCGTTGAAGCGGCCCGGCGTGCGGCCCATTCCCACGCCGGGCAGCAGGCTGTACAGCACGTAGGGCAGCGCGACCTCGGCCGTCTTGCCATCTTCCACCGGGACTTGCACCACCCGGTCGCTCGCCTTGAGGACCGGACCCAGGGCGAACAGAATCCCGATCGCGGCCACGGCCAGCCATGGCCGCGCCGCGCGAACTTTCCACACGCCAACCGCCGCCAGAAGGACGGCGACGAGGCCCAGGTAAGCCATACCTTCGTTGGCCGCGTCGCCCAGCACGTCCCAGCCCCAGGCCGGGATCAGGCCCAGGGCGCTCACCAGCGGATTGAAGGGGCTGGGCGTGACATAGGCCAGCAGGTCGGTGCTGTACAGCACCACGCCCGATTCCTGCAGGTAGTCCAGCTCGCCGCGCAGAGCGGCGAGCAGCATGGGGACGTAGAAAACGGCAGCCAGCAATCCGCCCACCGCGAACAGAATCATCGCCCGGCCCAACCACGTCCGCCACTGGCGGCGATACGCCCAGACCAGCCCGCCGCCGACCAGGATGGTCAGCGGAATCAGCTCATAGACCGGCGCAGGCAACGCAGTCCCGACGGCCAGCCCAAGACAGACGCCGCCCAGCACCGCCGTCCGCCAGCCGGCCCCGCGCCACACCCGCAGCAAAGCCCACAGGTACAGCATCCGCCAGTAGTTGGTGATCAGCCCAAGGTGCGCGGCGGAGGCATGACCCAGCCGGTTCGGGAACGCCATGACAATCAGGCCACCCAGCAGCGCCGCGCCGTGATGGCCGGTCAGCTCGAAGCAAAACAGGTAAGCCGTCCAGCCGGTTAGCACGAAGCTCAACAGGAAAGCGAGGTTGTAGGCGGTCAGCGGCGAAGCGAACACCGCAAAGGGCAACCCGGTCAGAGTCGCCACCGGGGTGGCCCACTGGACCGGGCTGAAGAATCCATTTGGGTAGTCAAGCAAAGGCTGCTCGGCGGGGTTGATACCCCGCGCCAGGGCGGTCTGCGTCCACCAGATCGCACGCACCGACTCGAACTCGTCGCCGTATGGCGCGCCGGCGGCATGGGTTTCGAGCTGCGTGACAAGCGGGTATGTCAGAATCAGAGTGACCGTCGCGTAGAAGAGCAGCGGCAGCACCCCATGCCTGACCCATTTGACCTGCCAGATCGCCTGAATTCGCTGCACGGGCAACCGTCCTCACGCGCACCGGAACCTCGACCGATGGCAAGTGTACCACGCCCCTGCATGAAAAACTGCCCTCCGTCCCGACTCCGGGAGAGAGGGCAGCCTGTTCCAAACGCCAACTAGTCGCCCAGTAGCTTGGCTTCGATCGAGGCTTGAAGTCGCTCGCGCACGCCTTCGAAGGGAATGCGTTCCATGATTGGCCCGAAGAAGCCATCGACCGCCAGTTTCTCGGCCTCCCGGCGCGGAATGCCCCGGCTCATCAGGTAGAACAGCGGCTCCTCGTCCAGCTTGGAGATGGTTGCCGCGTGGGTGCAGCGCACGTCGTCGGCCTTGATCTCCAGGCCGGGGATGCTGTCGGCCCGCGCCTCGCTGCTCAGGAGCAGGTTGCGATTGGCCTGGAAGCCGTCGGTTTTCTGAGCCACCGGATCGACGTAGATCATGCCCTGCCAGACGCTGCGTGCCTTGTCCAGCAGTGCACCCTTGAACAGCAGGTCGGAGGTCGTGTTGGGCGCATTGTGGTTCTGCTGGGTGTCGTGATCCATGTGCTGACTGCCATCGGCGAAGTACAGCCCACTCATCCGGCCGGAGCTGCCCTGACCGTCCAAGTCAAGCTCCATGAACGTTTTGACCAGCTTGCCGCCCATCGCGCCGATCACCCAGTCGAGCGCGCCGTCCCGCTGGACGCGAGCGCGTTGATGGCTGAATTCGTACAGGTTCCCGGCCCAGTTCTGGAGGGCCACGTAACGCAGCCGTGCGCCTTCACCGACGAGGATTTCGGTCGCCCCCACGTAGGCTGCCTGTTCCTCGCGGTCAAGGGAGGCGTATTCGTGCATGTAGGTCACATCGGCGCCGTCTTCCAGCACGACCAGGATGTGACCGAGGCTCATCCCCGCCGAAACGGGATAAAACACGCTGTGCAGGGGAAGCTCCACCGTCACACCGCGCGGTACGTACAGAAAAACGCCGTGCGTCCACAGCGCGGCATGCAGGGCCGCGAATTTGCCATCCTCGGGCTTGACAGCCTGGGTCATCAAGAATTTCTCGACCAGGTCGCCATGCTCACGTACCGCCGTGTTCAGGTCGGTGAAGATGACACCTTTGGCGGCCAGGGCCGCGTCCAGCTCGCGGGCGGCCACGCTGGAATCGACGCAAGCGACCAATCCGCCCTGGCGATCGCCCAGCAGAGGCGCATAGTGTTCCGCCGGGATGACCTTCAGGTCGGCCGCGCCATCCGGCCGCAGTAGACTCCCGGCCTGCGCCCAACGAATGCGGCGGTAATCCGTCCGCCGCCAGGCTTCGTCCGAGGTGGACGGCATAGGCAGCGCTTCATAGAGTTCCCAGGCCGCGCGGCGGCGCTCGGCCAGCCAGCGCGGTTCATTGTTCAGCTTGATCAGGCCCTCGACATCCGCCAGCGCCAGCTCAGGCGCGGCCGGGGTCCTGGTTCGGGCAGCACTTACGGTCACAGCGACATCTCCTCAGACAGTCTCTTGCCACGCCACTCGTCCATGTGCAGGCAGGTCTGTTTTCCGACCTGCGCACCGGTTTCTTCAGGTTTAGCCGACCGAGCCTTCCATCTGGAGCCGGATCAGGCGATTCATCTCGACCGCGTACTCCATCGGCAGTTCCTTCACGAACGGCTCGATGAACCCGGCCACCACCATCGCGTTGGCCTCGTCTTCCGTCAGGCCGCGGCTCATCAGGTAGAAGAGCTGGTCTTCACCCACTTTCGTCACCGAGGCTTCGTGCCCGACCGAGACATCCTGCTCCTCGATTTCGATGTAGGGATAGGTGTCCGACTGGCTGCCGCCGTCGAGCAGCAGAGCGTCGCAGACGACATTGCTGCGCGAGTTGACCGCGTTGGGGTGAATCTTGAGCAGTCCGCGATAGCTGCTGCGCCCGCCATCCTTGCAGATACTCTTGCTGATGATCTGGCTGCTGGTATTCGGCGCGAAGTGGATGATCTTGCCACCCGCATCCTGGTGCTGGCCCCTGCCCGCGAAAGCGATCGACAGAATTTCGCCATGCGCGCCAGGTTCCATCAGGTAGCACGAGGGGTACTTCATCGTGACCTTGCTGCCCAGATTGGCGTCCACCCATTCCATGGAGCCGCCCGCGAAAACCTTGGAGCGCTGCGTCACCAGGTTGTAGACGTTGCTCGACCAGTTCTGGATCGTGGTGTAGCGACAGCGCGCGTTCTTCTTGACGATGATCTCGATCACGCCGGAATGCAGACTGTCACGGCTGTAGGTCGGGGCCGTGCAGCCCTCGACGTAATGCATGAACGCGCCTTCGTCGACGATGATCAGGGTCCGTTCGAACTGGCCCATGCTCTCCGCGTTGATGCGGAAGTAGGCCTGGAGCGGCATCTCGACCTTGACCCCCGGTGGGACGTACACAAACGATCCGCCGGACCAGACCGCGCTGTTGAGCGCCGCGTACTTATTGTCCGCCGCCGGCACCACCGTGCCGAAATACTCGCGGAACAGATCGGGGTGCTGCTTCAGCCCGTCGTCGATCGACAGGAAGATCACACCCTGGCGCTCCAGGTCTTCTCGGACACTGTGGTAGACCATCTCCGACTCATACTGCGCGCCCAGCCCGGCCAGGAACTTGCGCTCGGCCTCCGGGACGCCCAACCGGTCGAAGGTGCGCTTGATCTCGTCCGGCACGTCGTCCCAGGTGCGTTCGCTCTCCTCGGTCGGACGGATGTAGTAGTGAATGTCGTCGTAGTCGAGGCCCGACAGGTCGGCCCCCCAGGTGGGGACCGGCTTGCTGTTGTAAATCTCCAGCGACTTCAGGCGGAATTCGAGCATCCACTCCGGCTCGCCCTTAAGGCGGGAAATTTCGCGCACGACCGCCTCGGACAGGCCTTTCTGGCTCTTGTAGGCATACCGTTCCGGCGTGCTGAAGCCGTACTTCTCGGTATATTCGGCGTTGAGGTGCTTGAGGTCGCGTTCTTCCTGCGACAGGCGATCCATCACCATGCGCTAATCCTCCGTGGGAACCAGGCCGTATTTTTCGAAGAAGGGCTTGTAGCCACTGGTTTCCAGCACGTCCGTCAGCTCCGGCCCGCCGCTCTCCACGATGCGGCCGTCCATCAGGATGTGCACGTGCTGCGGCTGGATGTAGTCCAGAATACGTTTGTAGTGGGTGATCACGAGCACACCCAGGCTGGGGCCCACCAGCCGGTTGACGCCGCTCGCCACGATGCGCAGGGCGTCGATGTCCAGGCCAGAGTCGGTTTCATCCAGCACGGCGATCTTGGGCTGGAGCACCGCCATCTGCAGAATCTCGGCGCGTTTCTTTTCGCCGCCGCTGAAGCCGTCGTTCAGGTAGCGCCCGGCGAAGTCCTGGCTGATTTCGAGGTACTGCATCTTGTCAACCAGGAGCCGGCGGAACTCCGGGATGGAAATCCCCTTGTCGTCCGGATTCTGGTCGCGGCGGCGGGCATTGATCGCCGAGCGCAGGAAGTTGGCCAGCGTCACGCCCGGAATCGCCACCGGGTACTGGAAGGCCAGGAACAGCCCCAACCGGCTGCGCACGTCCGGCTCCAGGTCCAGAATGTCGACGCCGTCGAAGATGATCTGCCCGCCGGTCACTTCATAGGCGGGGTTGCCCATCAGGACGTTCGCCAGTGTGCTTTTGCCGGAGCCATTCGGCCCCATCAGAGCGTGAGTTTCGCCCTGCTTGATGGTCAGATTAACACCCTTCAGAATCGGGCTGCCTTCCACGTTCGCGTGAAGGTTCCGAATTTCCAGTGCAGCAACCATACGAGCCGTCGCCTCCTCAAACACAATCCCTGCAAAGATGCCGTGAATTTTACCATGCCGGACGGAGAGTGTCAATAAAACAGATAAAAATCTACTTTATTGACTTTATCTGCGGATTGCGCTATCCTGGGCAGCGTGAGGGTCGGGATACTGACTGTGGATTTACCCTTCACACCCGAATCGCATGGAAGCAAAGTGGTCATACCGGTATGCGTGAAACCCGTCAGGCTGTCCTCGAGCACATCAAACGCAAAGGGAACGTCACCGTCACCGAGATCGCCGATCTGCTGGATATCTCGCCCGTTACCGTCCGCCACCACCTGTACGCCTTGATGGCCGACGGGCTGGTGGAGCGCGCGTCGCTGCGCCGCGGCGTGGGCCGCCCGGAACACACCTATTCGCTGACCGGGGCCGGGCAGCGGCTGTTCCCCAGCCGTTACCACGTCCTGACCGCCCACCTGATCAACGTCCTCAAAACCTTCCGATCCGAGGAGGATGTCCGCAACCTGCTGGAAGGCATCGTACGCCGGCTTCTTCTGGCCCCCGGCGAACGCGACGGTCTCACCCCCCAGCAGCGCCTCGCCCGGTTGGAAGCCCACTTTCAGGCCAACGACATTCCGATCCAGATCCGGTACGTCGAAGGCAGCCAGGCGCTTCTGGAGCTGCGCTGCCCGTACTACTACGTCAGCCAGTTCCACCCGGAGCTGTGTTCCATCGACGCACAGGTGATCGGGGAATTCCTGCACCTGCCCATGCAACGGACGGGGTGTTTGCGGAATGGCGATCGATCGTGTAGTTTCATCATCACGCTGGTTGACGAGCCTGTTGTTGGCACGCCTGTAGAGACTGGGAGCGACTGATGAGCGAGCCTACCCCCGCCCTCTCCAAGGAGGATCAGGTCCGCGAAGCATTGCGGGCCGTGGTCGATCCGGAGATCGGTTTGAACGTGATCGAGTTGGGTCTGATCCGGCGCATCGACATCGACGCCAACAGCGCCCACGTGGTCATGATCCTGACGACCCCCTTCTGCCCCTACGCCCCCGCCCTGCTGGAGCAGACGCGCGCCGTCGCGCAGCAGACCCTGGGCGTGCCCACCACGATCGAGATGGGCCGCGAGATGTGGGATCCCAGTTTCATGGAAGACGGCGCGCTGGCCGACTGGGGACTGTTCTAGCTCAAAAACAGAAGGCGGGCGCGATGCCCGCCTTCCCGATGTTCCTTGCCGCCGCCTAGGGTTCCGGCGGCCGGTTCTCCTGCACGAACAGACGCGGATCGACATAGTTCAGGAGCAGGTTGTTCAGGTCGAGCTTCGGCCAGTGCCACGGCTCGGTCTGGAGGATGGACGTCGGGCTGAGGTCGAAGTGCAGGTGATAGGGGAACGCCCCTTCCGCATTGCCCACGCTGGCGATCTGCTCCCCACGCGAGACGCGCTGTCCGACCTGGACGCGCATGTTTTCCACGTGCGCATAGCGGCCATACATGACCTTGCCCGAAGTCAGCAGGGGATCGTGCTTGATACAGATCACGTTCCCCCACCCCGCCAGCCGGCCGGCATGGGTCACCACGCCGCTGGCGGCGGAATAGACCGGGCTGTGCGCGTCGGCATCCCAGGCCGGTTCGTTCAGGTTGATGTCCGCCCCGGTGTGATAGGCCTCGTAGGGTGTCCCGATCCGGTAACGCACCGCGTAACCCGTCGCGTCGAACCACTTCCCCGGCCACATCTGCGTGCTGAGGCGTTCCTCCACTGTCCCGAACGGCGCGTCGTAACCGTCCGCCAGATACTGCGTGGTGGGGACGACGTTCAGCACCTGCCGCCAGCGCATCGCGTCGAACGCGACTTCCAGCCCAATCTCGCCGGTGAGATCGTTCAGGAACACCAGGCCGGCGGTCGGGTTGTCGGCGTTAAAACGGAAGACTCCCAGCGGCGTCCAGATGTTGCTCAAGCGGCCTTGCGGGACGTTGACCGACACCTCACCGCTCCGACCCTCGACGCTGTGCACCTTCAGACGAGCACCCGCCGTCGTGGCATGCTGGTTGGGTACATAAGCAGAAATCTCGTACCAGCCACTCTCGGTAAGCTGCGGGTCCCAGCGCGCCCACACCTGGCTGCGCCGCGTCTGAGTCGGACGATAGTACGCCTTCCAGCCCTTGCTGTTCTGGAACGCGGTGAAGACCTGCTCCGGCGGCTGGGTTGTATGCGTGCCAAAAGCAAAACGGGGGTCCTGCGCCGTCACGACGATGGATTTGCCGAATCGCCCCTCATCCGGCGCGGGCTGCTTGCCTGAAACCGGCACGTTGATCGAAGCCCACTGCGCACTGTTGATCACCCCCAGCCGCCACCAACTCACGCCGGTCGCCTTTTGCTTCTCCAGGGAGCGCACGCGCGCCAGATCCATGCCCGCCGGTTTCGCGTTGCCTTGCAGGATGGGAAACAGCGGACGACCGAAATTGCGCCACGTCCGGAACGCCTCGTCGACCGACTCCTCAGGGTCCTTCTGGAAGGTCTCCCAGTAAATCATCAGATGCACGCTGTCGATGAACGGAAACCACTGATCGGGGTAGATCGAGCTGTAATGCTGCGGGCGCGGATCGACCGAGATACCGATGTGGAATCCCGAAGGCACCCCTTGCCGGATGCGAGTCATGTAGGGCCGAATCTGATCCTTGCCGCCTTCCCAGAATCCGGCGTACGGCTCAATGTCCAGAATCATGGAGCGCACCCCGGCCTGCTGGCACGCCGCGATGATCAGGTCCGTTTCGGCGACCAGATCGCGCCCCTTGGGCACGCACCAGGCATGGAACTCCAGGCCGTTGGCCTCCAGGGCCTGCACCCAGCGCTTGATGCTGTCCGTGCCGTCGATCGCCAGATCACGGTCGGTGTCGTAGGTGCCCTGCCAGCGGCTGCCATCGCTGGTCTTGACCAAGATCTGCTTGACGTTGGGGGCCCAGGTCTTGAGCGTGGTCGCCACAGCCTGGATGGTCTCCTCGACCAGCGAGTCGCCCTTCCACTGCCAGACGCCAATCTTGCCATCGTAAGGTGTCGTCATCACTCCTCCTCAAACACACAGACTTTGCCCGCCGCGATCCGGCCGTCAGCGAGTGCGCAGGTGAACCGGTGGGCGATGGCCCTGAATAAACGCCAGGGGATCCACATAATGCTTCAGCAGCGCCTGATAGTCCAGCCCCGGCCAGTGGCCCGGATGCTGGGCCACCACCCCGCTGATGCACAGGTCGAAATGCAGGTGGTAGGGCGCGCTGGCTGGTTCCGGCTTGCCCACGACCGCGATCTGCCGCCCGCGTGGAACCAGCTCACCCAGCCTGACCTTGACCTCGTCGAGATGGGCATACCGCGACCAGAGCGGATTGCCGTCGGCCTCCAGCGGGTCGTGCCGGATCACGACCACCTGCCCCCAGGTCTTGAGCCGGGCCGCGAAGACCACCATGCCGTTGGCGACCGCGTAGACGGGCGCGCCCCGGTCGGCATCCCAGCGCGGCACGTTCAGGTTGAGATCGGCCCCGGTGTGCAGCGAAGACCCGGCAGCGCTGTCGGGAAAGCGCCGGCCGAAAGGCATGGCGTCAATCCAGTCGCCCGGCCAGACGCGATCCGAAGCGCGCTCCAGAGCCGTCCCCACCGGCGCATCGTACCCATCCGCCAGGCGGGGCTGGCCCACATCGCCGGAGACACGCATCCAGCAGATCGGAGAAAACGCAATCTCCCGGCCGCTTTCGCCCGTCAGATTGGTGATGTTGACCGCGCCGGAATCGGGCCGCGAGCCATCCAGATCGAACACCCCCAGCGGCACGTAGCGATCGTAGTAGCGGTTCTGGTCGATCTCCACCACCACGGTCGTATCCTGCCCGACGACACCTCGGATGTGGTAGCGCGCCCGGCGCGTGGTGGCGTGCGTACCCGGCACATACACGGAAATCTCGTACTTGCCGCTCTCCTTGATGCCCGGCGTCCACTGTGCCCACAGGGTGCTGCGCGTGGGATGGGTGGCCGCGTATTTGACCGGCCCCTGCGTCGTGGTCATCGTCGCGAAGCGGATCGTGGACTGGCCGTATATTCCGTCCAGATAGCGCCCATCCCCCGGCGGGATGACTTCGACGCCGTCAGCCAGGGGGTCCACGTCGATCGGCGGGCGTTGGTGGTCGTCCCCGGAGTCCTGTACCGGCCACGGATATCCCGCCACCGCGTCCCAGAGCTGCGTCCCGCTGAAGCGCGGATTCTTGCCGTCATTCCGGGCGTGCTGCCAGCTCCAGAAATTCGCCGCCGGCAGACCCAGGGCTTTCACCTGGTTGAGGAACAGCTCGATCTGCTGCGGCGTGGCCGTCCACTCGATCGAGCCGTAACGCTCGCCGTAGGCGGCTCCGGTTGGGACGTACGGCAGGTCGGGGTAGCGGCGGTGATACTGGTCGTAATTCGTGCGCAGCGCGGCCACCGGATCGCCGCCGTCGCGGGCGATCCAGTAAATCTGAGGCATCAGGAGATCGGATTGGGCTACGAACTCATCGATTGGGAAGCGGCGCGATCGCGGCCAGTCGGCCGGGTCCTGGCCGTCGGGATCGCGATACAGGCTGAACGCGATCAAGGGCCGGTCCGCGCCCTGGCCGAGGTCCTGGCGCAAAGTCGCCATGAACTGGCGGGCGCCGTCGAACTGGCCGACATACTGGCTCTGCGGGTTGACGACCAGCCCATCCAGCTTCCACTGCCGGACGCGGCTGGCGGCGCGATGCGCCTCCATGACCGGGTTCTTGCCCTGCGTGTGGGTGAGGCCCCAGACCCGGAGTCCGGCGGTCTGGAAGGCACGAATCGCCCGGTCGGTCATCTGCTCGATCTGGCCGTTGGGGTCTTGCGATGGCAGAGGAAAGTTGAACTCCCCGTCCGTGACCTTGAAGATCACGTGGGAAATCTGGGCCTGGCGCGCCAGCGCCACCAGGCGGTCGGCCGCGCCGCCGTCGGCATTCTGCACCTGCCAGATGTAGATCCCTTTGCCCTGCAGCACCGGTCGCTCCTTTGCCCCATGTCGCCCTTCGGTTTGAAACGGATTCTAAACCCTCCCCAGTCATTGTACGAACAACTGGCCCGGACGCAACTCCCGGCCCCGGAGACCGTCACTCCGCCAAACAAAAACCGGGCCGCATGGCCCGGATGTGCTGATTCGTATAGATGTCGTGCTTCCCTAAGCAGGGCCTTGAACGCGAATCAATCCCGTCCCTGGAACCACGCGGCCAATCCGCTGCGGGGCATCTCCCCCCGCCGCCAGGTCGGCCACGAGGTCATCGGCGGCCGCTTCCGGGACGGTCATCAGCAGCCCGCCGGAGGTCTCCGGGTCGTACAGCAGACTCGCCACGTCCTCGCTGACGCCCTCCGCGAAAGTCACCCACTGGCTGTAGTAGGCGCGATTGCTGGACATCCCGCCGGGAAAGATCCAGTCCGCCGCGTAGCGCCGCGCCCCCGGCAGCCAGCGAATGCCATCCAGATCAAGCTCCAGATCGACCCGGCTCAGATCCGCGATCTCGTGGGCATGGCCGAGCAAGCTGTATCCGGTGATATCGGTGACAGCGTGCGCGCCGTGCCGGTTGGCCGCCCGCGCCGCGTGCTGGTTGAGGCGGGCCATGCTCGCCATCGCCTGTTCGACGTCCACCGCGTCGGCCTTGTCCTGCTTGAGCGCCGTCGTGATGACCCCTGTGCCCAGGGCCTTGCTCAGGACAAGCACGTCGCCCGGTTTGGCCCCGGCCTTGCTACGGATATTGGCCGTATCAATCAGGCCGATCACGGCCAGGCCGTACTTCGGCTCGTTGTCCTTGACGGTGTGCCCGCCCGCAATCGCCGCTCCGGCCTCGCGCACCTTCTCCGCGCCGCCGCGCATGATCTCGCCGAGGATAGCGGCGTCCAGATTGGCGGGGAAGGCGGCGAGATTCAACGCAAAGAGCACCTCACCGCCCATGGCAAACACGTCACTCATGGCGTTGGCGGCCGCGATCGCCCCGAACCCGTAGGGGTCGTCCACCACCGGCGGAAAGAAGTCGGCCGTCACGATGATCGCCCGCCGCTCGTCGATGCGATAGACGGCCGCGTCATCCGGCTCGGCCAGTCCGACCAGCAGATCGGGATAATCACCGGCCGGGAAAAGGTGTTGTAGGGGGCGCAGAACCTGCGCCAGCTCGTCAGGGCCGAGCTTGGCCGCTCAGCCCGCGCACGAAGCCAGCGCGGTGAGCTTGACTTCGTGGCTGTTTAGCTTGGTCATCCTTGACCCTTCATCCCTTCATGACGACGCATGGGGCCAATCCTGTTCCTGACCCACGATCTCCCAACGATACCTCAACCACAGGCCTTCCGCTACCTGAAAACCGGCCTGCCGCGTTGCCGGAGCCAAACCAGCGGGCTATAATCCGCCGCATGAGCAAACGACGATTCGCCAGTCTCGAAGACAGTCTTGAGCGCTTGATTGAAGGCGGCTTTGCCCGCCTTTTCCGTGGCTCGCTTCAGCCGCGCACGGTGGCTGTCCAGCTCGTGCGAGCCATCGAAGACAATCTGATCCCGGCGGACGACGGCCGCGACGCCGCGCCGACCCTGTTCGAGATTCACCTGTGCGCCTCGACTCACGCTGCTCTGATGGCCCAGGCCCCGGATGTCGCCCAACAACTCTCCCGCCAGGTGGTCACTTACTGTCTGGAAGCGGATTTGTTTCTGGCAGCCCTGCCCGAAGTGACCCTGGAGCCTGATCCCACCCTCAGCGCGCACCAGGTCACCATCCAGGCCCATCACGGCAGCCACAAACACGAGACCACGCAGATCATGCCGCCCGTGCACCTCTCGCGCATGCCCGCCCTGCCCCTGGCCCGCCTGATCATGGACGGCCAGCGCAACATCATCCTCAACCGCGAGGCGTTCACCATCGGACGTCACCCAAACAACGATCTGGTCCTGAGCGACCTGCGCGTGTCACGCCACCACTGCCAGCTCCGCGTCCGCCAGGGGCGGTTCGTCCTGTACGACAACCAGAGCCGGGGCGGCACCTTCGTCAACGGCCAGCGCATCGTCGAGCACGACATGGCCTCCGGCGAGGTCATCCGCATTGGTGGCGTATCGCTGGAGTTCATCGAGGAATCCCCGGAGCAGCGCCGCAAGACGGACACCCAGCACGACCTGATCCCGCCGAACCTCAACGGAGAGCCTCAGCCGTGAGCGAAGCCGTCGTACTGCTTGGCCTGCGCATTGGGGCCGCCTTCGTGCTTCTCCTCTTTTCCGGCACGCTGTTCATGCTGCTCTGGCGAGACTATCGCATCATCACCCAGGAGATCGAGCGCCGCCACATCCCGCGCGGCCGGCTGATCGTCCTGGCTTCGGAAACCGACGATCTTCCGCCCGACTCAGAATTTCCGCTGATGCCGCTCACCCGGCTCGGCCGCGCCCCCACCAATACCGTGCACCTGCCAGACAGCTTCGCCAGTAACGAGCACGCGGTCATCGCCTATCGCAGCGGCAACTGGTGGCTCGAAGATCGCTCCAGCAGCAACGGCACCTTCATCAATGGGGATCGCGTCAGCGAATCCGTCATCCTGTGCGACGGCGATCTGTTGGGGATCGGTCGGGTCATGCTGCGCGTCCAAATCGAAGACTGACTCTTCACCAGGAGGACATCGATGGATCTGGGACTGACCAACCTCCGCGCCCTGGTTACCGCAGCCAGCCGAGGGCTGGGCGCGGCCACCGCTCGCCAGCTCAGTCTGGAAGGCGCCAGCGTGGCGATTTGCAGCCGCGACCAGGCGCACATCCTCGCCACAGCCGAAGCGCTCAAGGCCGAAGCGAGCCGCCCGGTGCTGGGTCTGGCGGGCGATGTGAGCGATCCGCGCAGCGCCGAGGCCCTGGTCGAGCAGGCCGCGATCGCGCTGGGCGGGCTGGATATCCTCGTCACCAACGCGGGCGGGCCGCCCTCCGGCCCCTTCGAGGCCCTGGATTTTGCCGCCTGGGAAAAGGCCTTCCACCTCAACCTGCTCAGTACGGTCAGCCTGATCCGGGCCGCCCTGCCCACGCTGCGCCAGTCGCGCCACGCAGCGATTCTGACCATCACTTCCTATTCGGCCAAGCAGCCCATCCCCAACCTCGTCCTGTCCAACAGCCTGCGCGCCGCAGTCATCGGGCTGACCAAGACACTGGCCAACGAGCTGGGGCCGAGCGGTATCCGGATCAACAGCATCATGCCCGGATGGACTCGGACCGAGCGCGTCGAGGAGCTGATGGCCGCCCGCGCCCGCCAGAAAGGCACCGACGTCGAGACCGAGATCGCGGCCCAGGTCGCCGCGATTCCGCTCCAGCGCATGGCCAGCCCGGAAGAATTCGCCCAGGTGGCGGCGTTTCTCTGCTCGCCGGCCGCGTCGTACATTCACGGGGCAATGATTCCGGTCGATGGCGGAGCCATTCTCGCCTCGCTGTAGCAAATTGCCCGGCCCTCCGGGTTCGCCTGAAGCACGCATACAGGAGCAAGTTTCATGGAGAGCGTTCGTATCGCGGTCATCGGCGGTTCTGGCCTCTACAACATGGCCGAGTTGGCCAATGTGACCACCTATGACCTGGACACGCCCTTTGGCAAACCCAGCGCGCCCATCGTCGTGGGCACGCTGCGCGGCCAGCGAGTCGCGTTCGTGCCCCGCCACGGCCTGGGCCACCGCCTCTCGCCGTCCGAGGTCCCCTACCGCGCCAACATCTTCGCGCTCAAGCTGCTCGGCGTCACGCATGTCATCAGCGTCAGCGCCTGCGGCTCCCTGCGGGAGGAGTACGCTCCCGGCCACATCGTCATCCCCGACCAACTGGTCGATCTGACCCGCGACCGGCAGCGCAGTTTCTTCGGCGGCGGCCTGGTCGTCCATATCTCAGCCGCCGAGCCGTTTAGCCAGAAGTTCAGCGATCTCCTTTATGGGGCCGTCCGCGACGCCGGGGGAACCGTCCACCGGGGCGGCACGTTCATCACCGTGGAAGGACCGCGCTTCAGCACCAAGGGAGAGAGCATGCTGTTCCGCCAGTGGGGCATGTCGATCATCGGCATGACCACCAGCCCGGAAGCCTTCCTGGCCCGCGAGGCCGAGATGCACTACGCCGCGATGGCTCACGTCACCGATTATGACTGCTGGCACGAGACCGAGGAAGCCGTCACCGTGGATATGGTCATCGCCACCCTGAATCGCAACCTGGCGATTGCTCAGGATGCGGTCGCACTGGCGGTCGAGCGCCTGGCGGCGAGCTTCGAGGCCTTTACCGAAGCGCACGTGACAAACGCATTGGCGACCGCCCTGATCACCCAGCGCGAAGCCATTCCGGCGGATCTCATCGAGCGCCTGCGGCCGATCCTCGGCAAGTATTTCGGGTAGCCTCCGGGGCGCAGCCGCGATGACCTTCGGCCAACTGACCGCGAATGCCAACCGGCGTGAAAGCCTGCTGCTCCGCCTGGGAGGCGCGTTCCTGGCGATCAATGCCCTGATCCTGGCGATCGCGACCGACAGCCTGGAGCCGATCGCCATGCTGGCGGTCTGGGGACTGGCCGCCTACGGGGGGCATCGCCTGCTCGACCGGGGGATTCCCCAGCGCGATCCGTTCCTCTTCCCGCTGGCCATGCTGCTCACCGGATGGGGGCTGTTGATGATCCAGCGCCTCGCGCCGGATTTCGCCTGGAAACAGGCCATCTGGCTGTACGTCGGGCTGGCCGCCATGCAGGTCGTCGGCCGCCTCCCCATCCACCTGCGCTGGCTGCGCCGCTACCGCTACACCTGGCTGATGGGCGGGCTGCTGCTCTTGCTGGGCACCATCGCCCTGGGGGTCAATCCGTCCGGCGCCGGCCCGCGCCTGTGGCTCGGCCTGGGGGGAATGTACTTCCAGCCCTCCGAGCTGCTGAAGCTCGTGCTGGTGATCTTCCTGGCCAGCTACCTCGCCGACTACGCGGACATCATCCGCGAAGGTCACGAACAGCGCCGCTTTCCGCCGCTGCAAGCGCTGGCTCCCCTGGTGCTGATGTGGGGCATCTCGATGGTGGTCGTCATCTGGCAGCAAGACCTGGGCACGGCCGCCCTGTTCTTCATCGCCTTTCTGATCATGCTCTATATCGCCAGCGGGCGGATGATCTACATCGTCGCGGGCCTGATCCTGCTGCTGCTGGCCTCGCTGGTTGCTTACCGTTTCGTCGACGTCGTCCGGCTGCGGATCGACATCTGGCTCAACCCCTGGCTCGACGCCGACGGGCGCGCCTTCCAGATTGTCCAGAGTCTGCTGGCATTCGCGTCGGGCAGCCTTTTCGGCCAGGGTCTGGGCCTTGGCTCGCCCGGTTACGTCCCGGTCGTCCATTCCGATTTCATTTTCGCCGCCCTGGGCGAGGAATGGGGGCTGCTGGGCGTCCTGACTGCGGTGAGCTGTTTTGCGGTCCTTATCATGCGCGGCTTGCAACTCGCCGCGCTGTGGTCCAACTCGCGCTTCCGAATGCTACTGGCCGTCGGACTCAGCATCCTGCTCGCCACCCAATGCCTGCTGATCATGGGCGGGGTGCTCAAGATTATCCCCATGACAGGCGTCACGCTCCCCTTCATGAGTTACGGCGGCAGCTCCCTGCTGCTCAATTTCAGCCTGATTGGGCTGCTGCTCGTCCTCTCCTCCGGGCCGTCCAGCCTGGCCGACGTAGAGGACATGCCCCGATGAAAGAACTGCGCGTGGTGGGACTCGCGATTCTCCTGGGTTTCTTCTGCGTGGGACTGTCCGCCTTCTACTGGGGCGTGATCGAAGCCGACCGCCTCTACAGCCGGGAGGATAACCCCCGGCTGGTGGAAGAGAGGGTCGTGATCCTGCGCGGATCGATCTACGACGAGGGGGGCGTCCTGCTGGCCTCCACCGGGCTGGACTACGACCGAATCGGCCTGCGCCGTCTGTATCCCCATCCGGAGACCGCAGCAGCGGTCGGGTATTACAGTCTGCGCTACGGAGCCAGCGGCGTGGAAGGGGTCTACGACAGTCTGCTGAGAGGGGCGGAGGGGCCGACTCTGCTGGCCGAAACCGTGCGCCAAACCCTCCATCAACCGGCGGTTGGCGGAGATGTCCGTCTCACGCTGAACATCGACGTGCAGCAGGCTGCGGCCGAAGCGCTGGGCAGCCTGCATGGAGCGGTCGTAATGGCGACTCTGCCCGACGGCAAAATCCGGGCGATGGTCAGCATGCCGTATGCCGATCCCAACTTTCTGGATGAGAACCACGAGGTCCTGGCCGAATCGCCGGACGCGCCGCTGCTCAACCGGGTCACGCAAGGTCTGTACCAACCGGGCAGCTTGCTGCAATCCGTCCTGTTGGCGACGGCGCTCTCCCACCAGGTCGAAATCAAGACCCCCATCCCAGGCGCTGCCGATCCAATCCAGATCAACGGGCTGACTCTCGCCTGCAGCGAGACGCCGCCATCCAGCGAGCCTACGCTGCTCGAAGCCTATCAGTATGGATGTCCGGCGCCCTTTGCCGACCTGACCCGATCCCTGACGCCGGCGGCCATCGACGAGGGACTGTGGCGCTTCGGGCTGCTTCGCCCGCCAGTCCTGGCTGGCCTCCAGACCGAATCCGGCGATTCGCCCCTGCCCCTGGCCTATCAGTACGACAGCGAAGAGCTGCGGGCCGCGCTCGCCGGGCAGAGCACGCTGACAGTCACGCCGCTTCAGGCGCTCGATATTATCGCAGCCATCGCCAACCGGGGAAATGTCCCTCCCTACCGGATCGTCGAGGCCACCCGCCTGCCCGGCGAATCCGAGTGGCAGGCGATCTCTGTTCATGGGCTTTCCCGCGCCGTGCTGACCGCACGGAATGCCCGGACCCTGCGTGACATCCTGGTCCAAAATCCTAACCCGGCCATCAATGCCGTCCGCCAGCAGAGTCCCTACGTCCTATTCGGACAGACGGCCACCGCCTACTCCGGCCCGGAGGCCACGCCTCTCCAATGGTTCCTCGGTATGGTGGAGTTCGATCAGGCACAATCTGCCGTCGTGGTCGTCGTGCTGGAAAACGCTGCCGCGCCGGCTGAAGCGGTCCAGGTCGGTGTTCGGGCCTTGCTGGCCGCAGCCGAGGAATACGCCGCCGCGCCCACTACTTGAACAAAAAACGTCCCGGCGGATGATCCTGCC
This sequence comes from Aggregatilineales bacterium, assembly GCA_029976005.1. Lineage (GTDB taxonomy): Bacteria > Chloroflexota > Anaerolineae > Aggregatilineales > Ch27 > JARKOQ01. Next base: position 99,794 of record JARKOQ010000218.1, read on the forward strand.
GGGACGTGAGAGTTCGTCTGATCGTGGATCAGGAGGCTGGCTCGCCCACCACGCTGGCCGCATGGGCGCGCAGCGCCCGCAGCCGCTCGCTGATGCGAGTATCCCCACGAGCCTCCAGGTCTTCAAGCAATGCATCCATCAGTTCGAGAATCGCCGGCCCGTACTGGCCCGCCTGCGCGTCGATCAACTTCTGCGCCTCGTCCAGCGATTCGACCTGAAGCAGGCTGCTCACAAACTGAAGTTCTGGCGGCGCGCTGTTCTGGATCAGCTTCATCACGGTATCACGCACCTGCTTAAGTCGAGCGGAAGCCATCAGGTCCTTGCGTTCCTCGGCGGCCTGGATATTGGCGGCCAGCACCATCATGAACGTGTCGTTGATCCGCCCCACGTTGCGCTGGATACCTTCCTCGACCGAAGAGGCATCGAGGATATCCTGGAGAACCTGGACGGCCTCCTGGGCAGCGGCTTCCTGGCGCTGCTGAATCAGTTCGATCAGTTCCGTGATCCGGGCGCGCACGGCAGACAGGCGCTGCTGTTCGGCCCCACCGGCCTGCTCCACGCGGCTGGTCAGGGCCTGGAAGAACCGGTAGTCCATCACCGGATACTGCAAGCCGACCACGGCCTCCAGTTGGTGATCGTCCTCGGAAAGCCGGATCACGAGATCGACGAAATCGTCCAGATCGGCACTTTCGCCCAGGCCCTGAACAGCATCCATCACGGTCTGGATGGCCTTCTCCTGCGACTCCGCTTCCGCCAGGGCTTTCTGCCCGGCCGTGGAGAGCGCCATCACCTCATCCCGGATTTGCAGGGCGTGCTGGGCCAGGTCCTGCCGGCCGGAGCGTAGCGCATTCTCCGCCGCCGCGGTGATGATCTCGAACATCTCCAGGTCGATGCGTGAATCGTTCTGCTGGACCAGTTCCGGCAGTTGCTCGATGTCACTCTGGAGCAGCGTCTCGGCCAGGCGTAGCTTGGTGCGCTGCGCTTCCAGCATCTCCGGCGTGACACCGTCCGCCGCCAGAATGGCCTCGAACAGGCCCTGCATCGTCAGCACGGTACGCGGCTGGAACAGATAGCCGCGCCGCTGTTCGGCAGGGATGCTGTTCATCAGGTTTCTGACCAGGTTGCCGATGACGCGCTCCTGCTCATCCTTCTGCATGCCCAGTTCCATCGGCACGAAAGTCAGCAGCAGTTCGTGTGCCGGATCGTGATACAGCAGGGGAGCGCCCAGAGCGGCCTGAAAACCGCAGTGCGGGCAGCGCGCCACGTTAATTTGCCCGGAGAGCAGGCGCGTCTTGGCCGAGGGATCGCGTCCCACGTCGATCACCTGCTCGACATTGACCGCAAAGGGCTGGCGGCAATTGGGGCACTGAATGCTCTTGCCGGCCTCACTGATCTTATTCATCGACTGCTCCAGTTCTCATTGATAGGCTTGATGCCGGGGTAATGTAAAATAGAAGGTGGAGCCTTGCTTCGGCTTGCTGGTCACGCCGATCGTGCCCCCATGCGCTTCCACCACGGCGCGCGACAGATAGAGTCCAAGACCAGTCCCCTGGGTTCGGCGCGTCAGGGCGTCATCCACCCGGTAGAACCGCTCAAAAATCCGCCCCAGTTCATCCTGGGGCAGCCCCACACCCTGGTCGCTCACGGCTACCCGTACCGTGTCGTCGTCGTAAGTGCCTTCCAGGCGGACTTCTCCCCCGTTCGGAGAGTATTTGACCGCATTACCGACCAGATTATCAAGGACTTGCCTCAACCTCAAGGAATCGCCGGGGATCACAGGAAAGTCCGGCGCGAATTTGATCACAAAGCGATGCTTGTCGGTCTGAGTCTTCATCCGGGTGACGGAGGCTTGAGCCAGCGCCAACAGGGATACGTCCTCGTATTTGAGGCGCATCCCCTCGGCCTGCAATTTGGAGGCCGCCAGCAGGTTCTCGATGAGATCGGTCAGCCGATCCGCTTCCTCTTCAATGACGGCCAGGCTTTGCTGTACGACGCGCCGATCCCAGTTGGCGTCTTCCCGACGGAGCGTGCCCGCGTAGCCTTTGATCAGGGCGACGGGAGTCTTCAGCTCGTGCGACACCACGGAGATGAAGGTTGATTTCATCTCCTGGGCCTCGCGGAAATGAGTTACGTCGCGCACGTTGGCGATGATGTTGATCAACCGGCCGTCCGCGTCCGTCAGCGGCGCATAGGTAATGCCCACGCCGATTCGCGTGCCGTCCGGTCGCATCAGGTCGCCTTCGACATACAGCGACGCGGCCTGCTCGTCCCGGCCTTGCGGCCAGCCGGACTGCATGGCTTCGGCCAGGTCAGTGCCATCTGGTCGGCTGGCCCAGGTCACGATCGCGTCGTAGGGTTGGCCAATCGCCTGATCGGGCAGCCAGCCGCTGATACTGCTCATGGCTTTGTTGAAAGTCTCGATCCGGCGCTGGGCATCGAGAATCATCACGCCATCCGCGCTGTGATCGAGAATGCTCGCCAGCCGCTTCTGTTCCCGCACCACCTCGGCGTACAGACGCGCGTTATGAACGGCGATCGCGGCCTGATCCGCGAAACTTTGCAAGACACGCTGGTCATTGGGAGAAGCCGTGCCGGTAAACGTGCGGAACACGTAGATCATGCCGATCGCCTCGTGGCCGAGGTACATCGGCAGGGCGACCGCCTGCCGGAGAGGCAGGTCAAGCGCCTGGGCCACGGAGCGAAGCCGCCGATCGAATTCGGCCGGATCGAAAGCGTGGGTTTCCGGATCGATGATTTCCGGCGCGAGCAGCGGCTCAAACACCGAGACGTGCTCCGCCCCCACCCCATACACGGCCCGGACGCGCGTCCGGGCGGCGCGGGGATCGTGCAGCGCGATCAGCCCCACTTCCCCGGCGAGCATCGCCACGGATGCCCGGAGAATGAGGCGCAAGACCTCGCCCACGTCGAGCTGGGCGGTCATTGCGCGCGTAATCTCTAGCAGATAGTCGCGCTGGCGAACCCGGAAATCAGGCAGTAAGAGAACCATGGTCGCATTGTATCACGGGGGACGTTGCCCTCGGTAGATATCACGACAATTTCTAGCAACGTTCTAATAAATGGCACGGACAAGAGCAGGGGCAGAGCCGCTTGTGCCCTGCCCCTGTGCACTGCCGATACCTCGCGCCTGAGCTACATCAGGTCCGCTTCCGCCTGGCCGAGCGCCCGGTCGAACATCGCAAGCGCCTCGCCGGCCATCTCCTGGGTCAGATTGAGTGGCGGCATGAAGCGCAGCGCGCTCGTGCCGCAGCCCAACAGCAGCAGCCCCTCGTTGAAGGCATGCTTGATTGCCTGATCGCGAACCGCCGCAAACGGCTTGCGGGTTTCGGGCGACTTGACCAGATCGATCCCGATCATCAACCCTTTGCCGCGCACCTGGCCGATGCTCGGATGGCGCGGCATGATCTCGATCAGACCGTCCATCAGATACTGGCCCACCGCCGCCGCGTTGGCGATCATGCCGTTTTCCAGCAGATCGATCGTCGCCAGCGAAGCCGCGCAGGCCAGCGGGTTGCCGCCGTAGGTGCTCCCCTGCGCGCCGCGTCCCCAGGTCATCACGCTCTTGCGGGCAATGACGGCCCCCAGCGGCAGACCGCTGGCGATCCCCTTGGCGCTGCACACGATGTCCGGCTCGACGCCCCAATGTTGGAAAGCCCACCACTTGCCGGTGCGGCCCATCCCACTCTGCACTTCGTCGGCGATCAGCATGATCCCGTATTTGTCGCACAGCTTGCGCAGTCCAGGCAGGAAGCCGTCCGGCGGGACGATGTATCCACCCTCGCCCTGAATAGGCTCGACCAGAATCCCGGCCACTTCGCCCGCCGGAACGATCGTCTGGAAGATGACGTCCTCGACGTAGGCCAGAATCCGCTCTCCGTAGTCCTGATACCCATCCAGGCTCAGAATGGGCCGGTAGGGATCGGGGTAAGGTACATGCGTGACGCCGGGCATCATGGGGAAATAATCAGCGCGTTGTTTGTACTTGCTGCTGGTAAAGGCCAGCGATCCCATCGTACGGCCGTGGAACCCCCCAATAAAGCCGAGGAACTGGGCGCGTCCGGTCCGATGACGGGCCAGCTTCAGCGCGGCTTCCACGGACTCCGTGCCGGAATTGCAGAAATAGACACGGGCCGGTTCCTCGAACGGGGCAATCTCGTCCAGCTTCTCGGCCAGCTTGACCTGCAGGGGCTCGTAGAAATCGGTGCCCGACATATGCAGGTATTTGGCCGCCTGATCCTGGACAGCCTTCACCACCTGGGGGTGGGCATGCCCGGTCGAGAGCACGGCAATGCCGCTCGTGAAATCGATATACCGCTGGCCGTCAATATCCCAGACTTCGGCGCCCAGGCCGTGGTCGATGACAAAGGGATAATCTCGCATGTACGACGGGGTGATGACCTGCTGATCGCGCTCGATGATTTCCCGCGCCTTGGGCCCGGGGCTAAACACGACGTCCGACATAGAATCCTCCCCTCATCGGGTGTATGGGTATCAATCCACCTGTAGCTGTAGACTCTGAAACGCAAGAACCGCCGCGCCAATGATGGCCACATCTTCGCCCAGGGCAGCCGGCACAATCGAGCACCTGTCAAAGTAAGCGGGGTCAATCACGTGGGCGCGGGCCGCCTCCCGCATGGGCTTGAACAACAGTTCGCCCAGCGAGGTCACGCCGCCACCGACCACGAAGATCGAGGGGTTGAACAGATGCATCATGCTGGCGATGGCATATCCGACGATCTTCCCGGAATGCTCGACTGCTTCCAGGGCCAGCGGATCGCCCTGCTGGGCCGCCTGCCCCACCACCTTCCCAGAGACCGCATCCAGTCTGCCCCCGACCATATCCACGATCCGGGACTGGACGCCTTCTTGAATCCGGCGCACGGCATAGCGCCCCAGAGCCGGACCTGCGGCTTCCAGTTCCAGGGTGGAAACGCGCTCGCCGTCGGCCAGCATCACGATGTGCCCCAGTTCGCCGCCCAGGCCATACGCGCCCAGCAGGAGCTTGCCATCGATCACGATCCCGCCGCCGATCCCGGTGCTGACCGTGATGTAGATGGCGTGTTTGTGGCCGATCGCGGCCCCTTTGTAGACTTCGGCCAGCGCCGCTACGTTGGCGTCATTGCCCAGAAAGGCCGGAATCCCAAAGCGCTCCTGCACGATCCGGCCCAGCGGGGTGTTGTGCCAGCCGGGCAGATTGGGCGGAGCGACGATCGCTCCCGTATTGGGCTCGATCGGGCCGGGCGAGGAAATGCCAATGGCGGCAATGGGGACCTCGGATTTTTGGATCGCCGTCTCGATCATCTTCAGTAGACGGGGCAGCGTCACGGCCGGCCCTTCGTGGGCCCGTGTGGGTTCTTCGGCACGCTCATACAAGTGGTAATCGCTGTCAAGGATCGCCACGCGCATTCGCGTGCCGCCCAGGTCCACGCCTACGACTCGAGTTTCCATAGGCGCCAATCCTTTCTAGAGTATCAGAACTCGGGTAAGTGGTTGTGACTTAGGCGTCGCGGCATGATAGAATACGCCGCAGGATTGTAGCGCGTCCTGCATCTATTGTGCCAGATCACCCGATAGAACCCTATGGCAAAAGTCACCCCTGTCCGCAGACAATATCTAGAAGTCAAACAGCAGTACCCCAACACGATCGTCTTTTTCCGGCTGGGCGACTTCTACGAGACGTTCGATCAGGACGCCGAGATCGCAGCCCGCGAACTGGACCTGGTCCTGACCAGCCGGCCGGTGGCCAAAGGCCAGCGCGTCCCCATGGCCGGCATCCCGCACCACGCTGCGGAAAACTACATCGCGCGCCTGATCGACAAGGGCTATCACGTCGCCGTCTGCGAGCAGATCGGCGATACCCCTATCGACGGACTGGTGCCGCGCGAGGTGACCCGTGTAGTCACGCCGGGCACGGTCGTCGAGCCGGGAATGCTCGCCGAGCGGCGCAACAACTACCTGATGGCCGTCTACCCGGAGCGCGAGCGGGGCGGCGACTGGCTGCACGCCGGGATCGCCTATGTGGACATCACAACCGGCGAGTTCGCCGCCACCCAGATCGACGGCGATCAGACCCCGGTCAGCGTCATGGAGGAGCTGGCCCGCCTGGGGCCGCGCGAGGTAATTTTCCCCCAAAGCTGGGTCGATCAGGGCATCACCCTGCCCGACAAAGCCCACCTGACTCCCTTCCCGGACTGGCACTTCGAGTCGGGCAATGCCCGCCAGGCGCTGCTGACTCACTTCCAGGTACGCGACCTGTCCGGATTCGATCTGGAAGGCCGGCCGCTGGCGATCAATGCCGCCGGGGCAATCCTCCGTTATCTGAGCGACACGCAGCGTCAAGGCCTCGGCCAGTTGATGACTCTGCGTGTCTATTCGACCGAAGCCTTCATGCTCCTGGATCGCAGCACCCGGCGCAACCTGGAGCTAACCGAGACGATCCGCACCGGCCAGGCCCAGGGTAGCCTGTTGGGCGTGCTTGATCGGACGGTCACGCCAATGGGCGGCCGCCTCCTGCGCCGCTGGCTGAATGAGCCGCTACTCGATCTCAAGCGCCTCGTGGCCCGCCAGGAAGCCGTCGCCGCCTTCTTCGAGAACACGACCATCCGCACCGAAGCCACGGCCACGCTCAGACAGGTCGCCGACCTGGAACGGCTCGCCAACCGCGCCATCACCGGCATCGCCGGGCCGCGCGACCTGGTCGCCCTGCGCGATAGTCTGTCGGTTGTCCCCGCCCTGCGCGGCCTGATCGTCTCCCTGCCGGCCCTGCGCAGCCTGCACGATGCCCTCGACCCGTGCGACGAGGCCGCCGAGCTGATCGGGCGCGCCATCGCCGATGACCCACCCGCCAACCTGAACACGACCGGCGTGATCCGGCCGGGCTATTCCCCGGAACTGGACGGCGTGCACGCCAGCACACGCAACGCGCGGGAATGGGTGGCCAGCCTGGAGGAGACCGAGCGCGAGCGCCTGGGCATCAAGACTCTCAAGGTCGGCTACAACAAGGTCTTTGGCTACTACATCGAGATCAGCAAAAGCCAGAGCAAAAACGCCCCGCCGGAGTACATCCGCAAGCAGACAATCGTCAACGGCGAGCGCTACATCACCCCGGAACTGAAGGAATACGAGTCGCTCATTCTCAACGCCGAGGAGCGCATCCACGAGATCGAAGCCCGGCTGTTCCGGGAGGTCGTCCAGGCGGTCGCGGCCCGCGGCGAGAACCTGCTGCGCACGGCCCGCGCCCTGGCGCACCTGGACAGCTTCGCCTCGCTGGCGGAAGTGGCCGCCCGCGAGCGTTACGTGCGCCCGCTGCTGACCGAGGACGATCGGCTCGTCATCCGCGAAGGCCGCCACCCGGTCGTGGAGCGCCTGCTCAAGAACGAGCGCTACACGCCCAACGATGTGATCTTCGACGAAGAACAGCGCCTGCTGATCATCACCGGCCCCAACATGTCCGGCAAGAGCACCTTCATCCGCCAGGTCGCGCTGATCACGCTGATGGCCCAGATCGGCAGCTTCGTCCCGGCCGACGAAGCCACGATCGGTCTGGTCGATCGCATCTTCACCCGCATTGGCGCGCAGGACGAGATTCACGCCGGGCAGAGCACGTTCATGGTCGAGATGGTGGAGACGGCGCGCATCCTCTCCGGCGGGACGCGGCGCAGTCTGGTCATCCTGGACGAGGTCGGGCGCGGCACGAGCACCTACGACGGCATGGCCATCGCCCGCGCCGTGGTGGAATATCTGCACAACAATCCGCGCCTCGGCTGCAAGACTCTGTTCGCTACCCACTACCACGAGTTAATCGAGCTGGCGAGCATCCTGCCCCGCGTGCGCAACTACAATGTGGCGGTGGCCGAGGAAGGGGATAATATTGTCTTCCTGCACAAGGTCCTGCCGGGCGGCGCCAACCGCTCGTACGGCGTCCACGTGGCCCAGCTTGCGGGCGTGCCCAAGGCGGTCATCAACCGGGCCAACGAAATCCTGGCCGAGCTTGAGGAAGCGGGCAGCGACTTCAGCCTGAAATCACGCCAGCCCACCGGCCCGCGCCAGCTCAACCTGTTTTCAATGGAACCGCCGCGCGCCTTGCAGGAGCTTCTGGAACTGAACGTGGACGAACTGACGCCGCTCGATGCGATCACCCGTCTGTACGAGTTGAAGCGGCTCGCGGCTGAGGATAAGGAGTGACCATGCCAACCTACAACTATGCCTGTCTCGACTGCCAGTCGGCCTTCAAAGCCCACCTGTCCTATTCTGAGTTGGACAGCGCCCATCCTGTCTGCCCGGAGTGCGGCAGCACCCACTGCGAGCGCACCCTGTGCAGTGTCAACCTGGGCCGGGGCGCGTCCTCCGGCGGCAGCACCTACGAAGGAAGCAGCTCAAGCGGCGGCTGCGCTGGTTGCAGCGGCGGAAGCTGCGCCACCTGCCATCACTAGGCACGAAAAAGCGCCCGCCGAAAACACGCTCCGGCGGACGCTTTTTGTTGTCAGGTGACCTGCATCAGCGGGCCGGCGCGGCGGCTTCTTCAGGCTCGGCAGGCGTTGGAGCAACGGCGCCGGGCAGATGCGCCCGCTCGGATTCCAGCACGCGCTGAAGGGCCACGATCGCCACTTCCAGGATCGAGGCGTCGGGCTGGTTGGTGGTAAGGCGCTGCAAGGCCAGGCTCGGCGCGACCATCACCCGCACCCAGGGTCTATCCATCCGGGCCGCCGTGAACTTGATGTACTCGTAGGCGATTCCGGCGATCACCGGGATCAGCAGCACCCGCGAGAGCAGCAGCCAGATGAAAGGCGGCCGCCCCAGCACCGAAAAGACCAGCACGCTGATCACGGCGACCACCAGCAGGAAGCCGGTGCCGCAGCGCGGATGCTCCAGCGGGAAGCGGGCCACCTCGTCGGTGGTCAGCGGCGCGCCGGCTTCATAGGCATTGATCGTTTTGTGCTCCGCGCCGTGATAGCGGAACACGCGGGCGATGTCTTCCATCCGGCCGATCAGCCAGATGTACCCGATGATCAGGACGAGCCGGATCACGCCTTCCATCAGGTTCGCCAGGAACTCGGTACCCGGCCCCATCCCCAGCAGGTTTTCGATCAGGTTGGAAACAGCCGCGGGCAGCAGGAAGAACAGCCCGATACCAAAGGCCAGCGCCACGACCAACGTACCGATCCCCAGCGGCCCGTTGAAACTGACATCCTCTTCCTCGCCCAACGCGATGTCCGCCGACCACATCAGCGCGCGCGTGCCAAGGCCCAGCGAGTCCCACAGCATCGTCAGCCCGCGAATGAAGGGGATTTTGCTAATCCGGCCGCGATACAGAGCCGCGTTGATCGGCTGCTCGTGGATCACGATCTGGCCTTTCGGGTCGCGCACCGCGACGGCCATGTTGTACGCGCCGCGCATCATGACGCCTTCCATCACTGCCTGCCCGCCGTAGGAGAACTTCAGCGGCTTATCGGCTCCCGGCGCGCTGGCGACCTGCTCCTGTGGCTCGGCCGTTAGCCAGTGCCGGACCAGCCGCGCCGCCAGCAGCACCCGCCGAATTCGTTTGTGGTTTCCAGTCTGCTCGCCCATCCTCATCCAACTCAGCTCCTTACTCCTACGAAAATCATGTACGCTTTTCAAAAAAAGCCATTTACGCCTGCTCAAACCGCCGACGGCCGGATGTCGCGGACGTTCAGTTGGGGCCGCTCCCGGCCGTTCCACTCGTTGATTTCCAGGTGATAGGCGATGTCCACCCGGCGCGGCAGATCGTAGGTCAGCGCCCCCTGGCGGAACGCGATCGCGTCCAGCCGCAGCGACGCCTCGCCCAGCGTCAGCTTCAGGTGGGCGTTGTCCCGCCCGACCGGCCGCGCGTCCAGCACTGGCACGCCATAGGTCGCCAGCATCGGCTGCGGGTTCAGGTGCCCGGTGGGTTCCAACCGGGCCAGTTCGCGGGCCAGGTCGATCGTCAGCATGTCCAGGGGGACTTCGGCATCGATGTCCAACTCCGGCCGCAGATCGTCATCCCACAGGGCCTCGGCGGCCAGCTCGAACAGGCGCATCCGCAGATCATCCAGGTTCTCCAGGCGAACTGTGAACCCCGCGGCCTGGGCGTGCCCGCCATGCCGGACCATCAGGTCCGCGCACTGATCGAGCGCGTGCAGGATGTCGAACTCCGGGATGCTCCGGCATGATCCCCGGCACTCCCCCGTGGCGCGGTTGATCTCGACCACCACGGCAGGGCGGTAGAATTCTTCCGCCAGCCGCCCGGCCATCAGCCCCACAATCCCAGGCAGGAACGATTCGTCCGCCGCGAACAGCAGGGGCGGATCGACTCCTTCCAGGCCGCGCAACGCCAGTTCCCGCGCCACGATCTCGGACAGTCGGGTCTCGTCCTGACGGCGGACGTTGATCTCCTGCAACTCGCTGGCCAGCACCCTGGCCTGGTCGAAGTCATCCGTGGTCAGCAGTTCGTAGGCCGTGCTGGCGTGTTCCAGACGGCCCGCCGCGTTCAGACGCGGGCCAAGGCCAAAGCCGATGTTGATCGCCTTGAGTTTGCCGGGCCGCAGGTGCGCCTCTTCCATCAGGGCATACAGGCCCGGCCGGCGCGCGGCGTTGAGCGCCGCCAGTCCCTGGATGACCAGTGCGCGGTTCTCCAGGCTGTTCAGGGGTGCGAGGTCAGCCACCGTGCCCACCGCCACCAGATCGACCAGGTCTTCCAAGGTGACTCCGACCGGCTCGCCAAACGAACGCGCCGCGCGGAACAGGGCATCGGCCAGCCGGTACGCCACCCCGACCCCAGCCAGCATGGTCTCCGGGTATTTGTTGTCCGCACGCTTGGGATTGACTACCGCCAACGCGTCAGGCAGGTCCACCCCGACCGAGTGGTGATCGGTGATAATCAGGTCCAGCCCGACCGCGCGGGCGTCCTGGACTTCCTGCATGGAGCGAATGCCGCAGTCCACCGTGATCACCAGCCGGAACCCATCCTGGGCCATCTGCATCAGGGCCGAGCTATTGAGGCCGTAGCCATCCTCTTCGCGGTGGGGAATGTACGGCTCCACCACGGCATTGAGCGCGCGCAGCGCCTGCACGAGCAGCGCGGTCGCCGTCACGCCATCGGTATCGAAGTCGCCATAGACCGCGATTGGGTCCTCGGCGCGGATCGCCTGGCGAATGCGAGTCACAGCCAGGTTCATATCGGGCAAGAGGAACGGATTGAGATCAGGCAACCGGCCTGTGAGAAACCGCAGGGCCTCGCCCGGATCACTGTAGCCCCGGTTGTACAAAATCTGGGCCAAAACCGGGTGAAAATCGCGCAGGCGGTTGCGATCCGACGGCGGAATTCGGGGTGCGGTGCGCCATCGCTTGAGTTTGACACGATCCATCGAGATGCCAACCGCCGTTCTATCCTGACCGCGAGACTCCTAGATTAACACGCCGCGCGCCCTCCGACAACCAGCCTTGTGCATGAATCACGTTTGCGTTACCATCCGGCCTCACGTCGTGAGCCGCTCGTGCAGCGAGGACAATGGACCGATGACCCGAGTCGTGTTCATGGGAACGCCCGATTTCGCCGTGCCGGCCCTCGAGGCCCTGGTCGCCCAGCCCACCCTGGACGTGGTCGGGGTGGTCACCCAGCCTGATCGCCCCGCCGGGCGCGGCCAGACCCTCCAGGCCCCGCCAGTCAAGCTTGTGGCGCAGGCGCATGGCCTGCCGGTCATCCAACCGGCCAGCCTGCGCAAGCCGGAAGCATTCGAGGCGCTGGCCGCCTGGCAGCCCGACCTGATCGTGGTCGCCGCCTTCGGCCAGATTCTGCGCCAGAACGTGCTCGATCTGCCCGCGAAGGGCTGCATAAACGTGCACGCCTCGCTGCTGCCCCGCTGGCGCGGCGCGGCCCCGATCCAGGCCGCGATCCGGGCCGGGGATGCCGAGAGTGGAATCACCATCATGCGGATGGACGCCGGGCTGGATACCGGGCCGATGCTCTCCCAATTTGCCATTCGCCTCGCCCCGGACGAGACCGGCCAGACCCTGCACGACCGGCTTGCCGAGCTGGGCGGCCATCTCCTGGTCGAAACGCTGCCGGCCTACCTGTCCGGCGCGCTCCAGCCGCAGCCGCAGCCCACCGACGAACACCTGATCACCTACGCGGGCCAGATCAAAAAAGAAGAAGGGCAGATCGACTGGAGCCGCAGCGCCCAGGAGATCGACCGGCTGGTGCGCGCCTTCACCCCCTGGCCGGGCACCTTCACCACCTGGAACGGCAGGCTGCTTAAGATTAAAGCCGGACGGCCCATGCACGGCCATGCCACACCGGGCGCGGTCGTCTCCCACCCGGATGGGCTGGCCGTCGGCACGGCCGATGGGCTGTATCTCCTGACCCTGCTCCAGCTCGAAGGCAAGCGCGAAACCGATGCCTCCGCTTTCGCGCGCGGCTACGGTGATTTCGTCGGGAGTGTACTCGGCTAACAGGCGGCACTGCTTCAGACCGGGACGGGGATCGTCTGCAAGGCGTGTTCGACCAGCAGACCGCGCGGCGTCGAGGAGCCGCACCAGTCCTGAGCCAGGGCCAACGCCTCGTCCATCGTGCGGGCTGGCGTGAAATGCGCCGCGCGCACCACGGCTTCGTCGCTCGCCCCAACCACGATCACCCGGTAATGGGCCAGCAGTTGGGCCACCATGAAGGCTCGCTGTTCGCCCGGCTTGCAGCCATGAGCGCGCATCTCGTGCATCATGGCGTTCAAATCGTCGGAACGGCGCAACACGTCGAGGAAATTGCGTTCGCCCTGCCCTTCGCCCGCTCCTTCCGGGATCGGCGCGGGCAGGATCATGACTCCGCCGGGCCGGATCACCGGCCGCCCGCCGAGTCCGATGTACGTGACCCCGCGCGACGCCTGGTAGAGGTTGACGTCCTTGGGCGCGCCAATCCCCGCGATCACCACGTCGTAGGGCGCGGCGACGGGCGTCTCGTAAAGCTGGCGGGCGCGCGCCACCAGCCGGTCGTGGACCTCGGCGGGCGGGCCGCTGGCCTCGTCCACGATCCGGTATTCGGCGTCCAGCACCACGTTGACCGCCCAGCGCAGCCCGGTCATGGCCCCCGCCTGCCGGACAAACCGCTGGAACGGGTTGCCCTCGATCCGGCCCAGGCGCGTGCCGGGCTGGTCGAGATAGGCCGGGCCGTGGGTCGCGCCGATCGTCCGCGGCCCGCCACAGCCAACCACGACCGTTTTGGCCCCGCCGGAATAGCCCGCGTACTGGTGCGGCTCGACTACCCCCAGCGCCACGACCAGCGTCCCCGGCGCAACCAGCAGTGGATTGACCTCCACGGGCACACCATCGATCTCGCCGATCGTCACCACCCCGGCCGGATCGTGATCAATGACCGGATAACGCCCGACAATCGCCTCGCCCAGCTTGGCGACCTTTTCCGCGTGGGTGCTGGGCCGGTGCATCCCGATCGCACATAGGAAGGTCACCCGCTCCGGCCCGAAGCCGTGCCGGTCCAGCACGTCGAGCACCCGGCCCGCCAGAGCCTGATCCGGGCTTTCGCGGGTGGAATCGGTGAACACGATCACCACCCGCTCGGCCGCCCGGACGAGATCGTCCAGCGACGGCTCAGAAGCAGGATGGGCCTCGGCCGGAGGCAGCCCGGCGGCGCTGCGCGCCACGTCCATCGTCCAGCCGGGCGGCAGGTGGAAGCTCAGCCGATCCCGGCCAAAAGGCACCTGGTACGATTGCTCGCTCATGGTTCGAACACACTCCCTAAGTGGCTGACCAGCTCCTCGGGGGACTGGATCGGGGCAGCGCAGTCCAGCAGCAGGTACAACCCGGCATGGTCGGGATGAGCATGGGCACGGCTGGCCAGCCGAAGCTGGCGATCGGCCACGATCTGGTAGCCGCCCGCCACCGGGATATGCCCGGATACGATCACGCGCTGCGCGGCCGGCGCACCATTCGACCATGTCTCCAGAAAACGAGCCACCACGCTGGCATAGACATCCTGGCTGATGCCGCGCTCGTTGCGGCAGAAAAAGGCTTCCCAAAGCACCCCGAAGGCCGGTTCGCGCCGGTCGAGGGCCAGCACGCGCAGCAAGTCCCGGTAGCGGGGATCGTCCGGCCCCGTGACGGCCAGGAAGTAGGCGGCATCCTCATCGTAGCTGCCGCCCGTCAGGCGGCCGTATTCGGCCTTCAGCTCGGCCAGGGGGCGCTTCGCCAGACCGGCGTCCACTGCTTCGATCAGGGCGCGATGATCGAACTCGGCCAGGACTTCTCGGCCGGCGGGCAGCGCCGCCGCCGGCGATGGGCCAACGTGCGCCACCATCACCCCCGCTGCCGTCCGCACGAAAAACGGCAGATCATTCAAAAAGCCCAGCACCTCCGCACGGAAGGCTGGCCCGGCCTCGGCCAGCTTGCGCTCGAATCCCGGTGAATAGTCGACCTCTCCCCGGCTCAAGGGCAGACTATAGATATGCACCAGCTCGTGGTTGCCCAGCAGCACGACCACGCGATCCGGTCCCAGTTCCGTTTGCAAGCGCATCACATCGCGCAGGATGGGCAGGCTCATGTCCTGATGGGCCGGGCCTTCACTGTGGATCAAATCACCGCACAGAATCAGGCGATCGGCCCGTCCCTGGGCGCGCAGTTCGAGAAAACGGTCGCGATAGCGGCCGTAGGCTTCACCGTCGCCGTGCAGATCGGTGACGATCATGGCGACCCCATCACGGAAATCACGAACCCGACGGCTCAACAGGCATCTCCTGGTACAAACAGACAAACACAAAGAGCGTCCCGCGGGACGCTCTTTATGATACGCGCAAATCAGCAGTCGCTACAACTTCGCCGCAGGCATCCTGGCCGCCGATTCCGGGATCAGGTCGCGGACGGCATCCCGTTCTTCCAGAAGCTCGCTGGTGGTCTCTTCCAGGCGGCCCCGCATGTAATCACTCAGCGCCAGCCCCTGGACGATCTCCCACGTGCCGTCGCCCTGCGACCGGATCGGGTAGGAGAACATCAGCCCCTTGGGCACGCCGTAGCTGCCATCCGAGACCACCGCCGCGCTGAACCAGCACCCGGCGGGAGTCGGCGTGCGCAGGCAGCGAATCGTATCGATCGCCGCGAGGGCCGCGCTGGCCGCGCTGCTCTTACCGCGCGCGTCGATGATCGCCTTGCCGCGCTGCTGGTTGATCTGGATGAAATCATTCTCCAGCCACTGCCGGTCGGGGATGACCTCCAGCAGCGGCCGCCCACCGATCCGGGCGTGCTCGAAGTCCGGCACCTGGGTTGCGCTGTGGTTGCCCCAGATCGCCATGCACGTTACCGTGCTGACGGGCACCCCGGCCTTGATCGCGATCTGGGCCTTGGCCCGGTTTTCGTCCAACCGGGTCATGGCGAACCAGCGGTCGGCCGGGATATCCGGCGCGTTGAGGTGGGCGACCATGGCATTCGTATTGCATGGATTCGCCACCACCAGCACCCGAATGTCCCTGGCCGCGTAGTCGTTGATCGCCCGGCCCTGGGTCGCGAAGATCGCGCCGTTGGAGGACAGCAGATCGCTGCGCTCCATGTCCTTGGTGCGCGGCTTGCCGCCTACCAGGATCGCCCAGTTCGCGTCCTTGAACCCGACTGCCGGATCATCCGTCAGAATGATGTCCTGGACCAGCGGGAAGGCACAGTCGTCCAGCTCCATTTTCACGCCCGCGAGAAATCCCATCGCTTCGGGAACCTCGATGATCTGCAAAATCACGGGTTGATCGTGCCCGAACACCTCTCCACTCGCCAGACGGAACAACAGGCTGTAGGCGATTTGACCGGCGCCACCTGTTACTGCAACGCGAATCGGATTTTTCTCCACGTGTTTCCTCCACATCGAGCATACTGGAGGCCCCTGTCAAAAGAGAGCCTGCCCGGCCTATCGGTATTCGTTGGATGCAAGCCAATATCGTCAGGTCACTACACGATACAGTGTCACCCGACCAAGTATACCATATCAATCCGGTATCAGGTGGAATGCATGACGTTTGGAACAACGGCATTAGGCGGTTTACACAAACTCGTCAGCCAACCAGGAAGGTCGTCCCGGCCGTGTCGGGCCGCAGTTCCGGCGGAAGGTGACTCGCGTCCCCAAACGCCAGCAGCGAGGCCGAGCGTCCATCCTCGCCGACCTCGATCGCCGACCGGGTCGCATTGCCGGCAGGCAACTCGCCCGACCACAGCCCGAAGAAGCGCAGCACCTCCCGCAGTGGGCCGCCGTGAGAGACCAGCACCACGTGCCGTCCGGCCTCCGCCGCCAGCAGGTCGCGCAGCCCGGCCAACACGCGCTCCGCCAGCATGTGCTGGCTCTCGCCGCCGGGCACGGTCACCCCGGCCGGATTTGCACGATAGGCGGCGAAACGCTCCGGATCGAGCCGCTGGACTTCGGCCAGGGTCATGCCCTGCCAGTTGCCATAGTTCAGCTCCCGGAAGCGAGGGTCACAGCGCACCGCTAGCCCCAACCGGGCGGCAATGGGTTCGGCCGTCTGGCGGCAACGCAGCAGGTCGCTGCTGTAAACGGCGGCGATGCTGCCGTCCTGCCCCAGCGCCTCGGCCAGGCAGCGCGCCTGAGCCAGCCCACGCTCGCTTAGCGGAATCGGCGCGTGCCCCTGATAGCGGCCCAGGCCGTTCCAGTCCGTATGGCCGTGGCGAACCAGCGTCAGTCGCGTGTTCATCATCGCATCCCCTACGAGACCAGATCGGCCGGCAAATGGGAGATATCCGCGATCAGCACGGCCTCGGCGCGGCCGTCCTCATCCACGCGCACCACCGAGCGCGAGGTGTTGAGCACGGCCGGGCCATCCTGCGACGGCGGCCAGACACCCAGATGGCGCAGCGCCGCGTGCACCGGGCCGCTGTGGGTAACCACCACCACGTGCTGCCCCGGATGGCGGGCCAGCACCGCGTCCAGACCGGCGACGACGCGCGCCGACAGCATGGCGCGGCTTTCCCCACCGGGAAACGGCACGTGCCATGGATCGGCCTTGCGCCGGGCATAGTGCTCTGGATCGTAGTCCTGCATTTCCTGCCCGGAGAGGCCCTGCCAGAAACCCAGGTCGTATTCGCGAAAAGCCGGGTCGAGCCGGACTTCAAGCCCGAATACCGCCGCGACCGGCGCGGCTGTCTGCACGCAGCGGCTCAGATCGCTGCTGTAGATCGCGTGGATGGCTTCGCCGTTTGCCATGGCATCGGCCAGATGGCGCGCCTGGGCCAATCCCTGGGCATTCAGGGGGATCGGGGCCAGTCCTTGCGCGCGTTTGGTCTGGTTCCAGTCCGTGAAGCCGTGCCGGATCAAGGTCAACAGGGTAGTGGTCATGTGCCCTCCGAGCCGTTTACTGGGTAATCAGCTCAGACGGCAGGTGACTCGTGTCCGGCGGCAGCAGCAGTTCGGCCGCGTCGCCGCCTTCCGCCAGACGCAGCATCGTCCGCGACGTGTTCTGGATCGGCGGCGCGTCGACCTGCCAGGGCGTGTACGGCCACAGCCCAAAGTGGCGCAGCACCTCGCTGATCGAGCCGCCATGCGTCACGACCAGCACGTGCTGCCCCGGATGAGCTGCCCCGATCTCCACAATCGCCTCGACCGACCGCGCGCGCAAATCGGCGCGGGTCTCACCGCCAGGCAGCGGCACCCGCATCGGCTCGCGGCGGTGCGCGGCCAGGGCCTCGCCCGCGTACAGTTCCATCTCGTCATGGGATAGCCCTTGCAGGACGCCCACGTCGATCTCGCGCAGCCGAAAGTCATACCGGACGGGCAGGCCCAGCGCTTCCGCGATGGGCATCATGGTTTCCCGGCAGCGGGTCAGATCGCTGCAATACAGCGCCCGGACTGGCGGCTGCAAGCCCATCGCCAGCGTGCCCAGATAAGCGGCCTGCTGGCGGCCCAGCTCCGACAGGGGAATAGGGGACTGCCCCTGGGCGCGGCCCACGGCATTCCAGATGCTCTGTCCGTGCCGGATCAGAGTCAGCAAAGTTGCCATGCGGATCACCTTCCGTCAGTGTTGCCAGCCTGATACGGCCTACCAGCCTAGCGGCGGATTGGCCGGCTGTCAACCGCCAATCGGCACCAATCCCAGGGCGATTCCGCGCGTCGGGGCAACCAAGAATCCATTTTCGCGCGCGTCAAAACTGGCCCGATGTGCTATTCTCATTGACGGATAAGTACTGTCTGCCGGGGCCACACACTGCCCCGAAGGCCCCACGATCGAGAATGCCCGATGCCTACCATTCCCGAACCCCAACTGGTCGGCGACGAGCTGAACGCCGTCCTGCTCCATTCGGACGCCGGGCTGGTACTGGCCCTCGGCGACCTGCCGGTTGATTACCCGCCGGAGCGAATCGCCCGTCCCAGAGGGCCGCTGGTCGTTCGTTATGCCCTGGCCTATCTTCAGCGCGAGGCCTGGATCGTGCCGGGCCTGTTCGCGTCCGAATACGGCGCGATCCTGCTGGGCCGCGCGGCCTGGGACTATGCCCTGGAGCACACCAACCTCCACCCCCGCGCCGACCTCGTGGGCCTGCGCAGCGACGGTCGCACCGATCAGGTCATGCTCCGCCAGCTCGACTTCGGCCGGCCGGTCGCCGTCCTCGCCTACGAGACTTCCGCCGCGCGCCTGCCGCTGGGCAGCCTGGCCGCCTATTGGACGGACACGGATACGCCGCCCTTGCCCGATCTGCTCGCCGAATACCTGCCCTGCCTGGATCGCCTGCCCTGACCGGCCGGGCATGGGTCCCTCTGGCATTCCTCATATCCTCGCGTTTTGCTTTTCTCTGCGGTCCTCCTTGGCGCTTTGGCGGTTCAAATTGCTTTTCGATGCGATCGCCGCGCTGACTGGCCCTGGCATCCACCCCGGCCGTGCGCTAAAATGTCCCTTCACACCGGCCGCCATTCCGGCCGCCGGACAGATTGGCCGCCTCCATGACCGTTCCAGCCGCCCCAACCGCCACGCTCATCTACCGCCGGCAGAAGCACGAAGTCCCGGCTGGCCTCACGGCCCGCGAGGCTATGCGGCGCTGCCATCTGGAACCGGATCTGATGCTGGTCGTCTACCGCGGAGAAGTGGTTCAGGACGATCTCGTGCTTCAGCCCGGCGACCAGATCAGACTCGTGCCGGCCGTCCTGGGCGGCTGATCCTGCTCTTGCTTCGTGACTGGCCCGCAATTGAGGGGCCAGCAACCCTATTCAAGGATGTAAGCGTTGATGAACGACGAGCCTCAAGCGACGGACCTGCCCCTGGAAGAACTGCCCGCCGATCACCGGTCGGGTTTCGTGGCCGTGATCGGGCGGCCTAACGTCGGCAAATCGACTCTGATCAACCGGCTCCTGGGCCAGAAGATCGCGATCGTATCCCCCCGCCCCCAGACGACCCGCGTCCGTCAGCTTGGCATTCTGACCGAGGAACACGCCCAGGTAGTGTTCGTCGATACGCCGGGTCTCCACAAACCGCGCCACTCTCTGGGGGAATTCATGGTCCAGGTCGCCCAACAGGCGCTTCAGGACGCCGATCTGATCCTGTACGTGGTCGAATCCACCCTCCCGCCCGGCACGGGCGACCAACTGATCGCGTCTCAGATCGCCGAGGTCGCGCCGGACGTACCCGTTCTGCTCGCTATCAACAAGATCGATATCACCCCGCCGGATGAGCTGGTGCGCAACTCCGATGCCTACGTGGCGCTGGTCAAACCCGCTGACTGGATCGCCGTCAGCGCCATGCGCGGGTTGGGCATCGACGACCTGCACCAGCGGCTGATCGCACACCTGCCCCTTGGGCCGCGCTACTACCCCACCGATCAGGTCACGGAAACCTACGTACGCAACATCGCGGGGGAGATGATCCGCGAAAAAGTGCTGCTCAACACGCGAGACGAGATTCCGCACGCGGTAGCGGTCGAGATTCATGAGTTCAAGGAACGCAACGAGGGCCTGACCTACGTCCACGCCTCGATCTACGTGGAGCGCGATTCCCAGAAGTCGATCATCATCGGTAAGAAGGGCCAGATGCTCAAGAAGATCGGTGCCGCCGCCCGCTATGAGATCGAGCAGATGCTGGACACCAAAGTCTACCTGGATCTCCAGGTCAAGGTTCTCCCCAACTGGCGCGAGGATCAGGCGATTCTGGAACGGCTGGGCTACCGGATCAGCCGCTAGACCGGACAATCCCGATTCGTCACGACGGCGCAATTCGCGCAACCTACAGAACGAATTTTCGTATCGTATTGTGATTCTGCGTGTCTGCTCCAACCCAATCATACGATGATGAATCTGGAGGAAACCGAGCTTACAGGTCATGACGATGGACAACCACACCCCAGGCTCCCGATCGCAGCGAGCCGCCCTGCTCGATCGAGTCTACCGGCGGATCAGTCTGCTGGATGACGAGGCGCTGGTCCAGCTCGACCGCCTGATCACGACGACCGATCGCGTCGAGTTCTACGAAGAACCTGGGCCGGCTCCCCGCCTGAGCCGGCGCGGCTTTCTGGTGGGTTTGCTGCTGGGCGGAGCCAGTGTCGGCGCGCTGGGCAGCGGGTTCTGGCTGCTGCAACAGCAAGAGGCGCAGTCGCACCTCGCGGCCGCGCCTACCCCACCCCCGGCCGCCCAACCCACCCTGCACGGGGAACCGCTCGGCGCAACCCACTTCCCCACCACGCCCACCCCGGACGCCGCGCTCCAGGCCGAGATTGAGGCCCTCCGCCAGCAGCTCGCTGATTCCCAGGGCGAGCGTCTGGCGATACGCACCGAACTGGATTCGGCCCGCGCCGAAGCAGCCCAACTGGCGACGGACTTACAGACCAGCCAGAACGACGCAGCCTACCTTCAGCAAGTTGTTGCGCTCTACCGCCAGCTCGAAGCCACCGGCCTGGACGACCTGCTGCTGGCCGGACTGGGGCCGCTCGGCGTTGCGCTGCTCGCCATCCAGACCGGCCGCGACGCGCTTTCGGCGGGCATCGAGGAAGCGGCCGCCAAACTGGCGACCATTGAAATCCAGTCGCCCGCCATCGCCAACGGGCTGCTGTGGCTGGAAGAACAGATCGCCCTGCTCTCCCAGACCCTGCAAAGCCTCGAGGACGCCCTGAGCAGCGTGGTCGAGCCGGTAGCCCCCGTCGCCCAGCAGATCGGTGATTTCATCGGCCAGGTGTTGGACCTGCTGCCCTTCGGAGTCGGCGAGCAGATTCGACGCGGCCTGGAGGCCATCGCCCTGATCCTGACCCACATCCCGGAGCTGGTCGCGAGCATCAACCCGCTGCTGATCACCCCCCTGCGCCAGTGGGTCAGCCCGGACGAAACGAAGGGCCTGGTTGCCGAAGTCGTCCAGCCGATCAGTGAGCACCTGATCAGTCCGGCCCAGGGCATGGTCGACAGCACGGCCGCGCTGGAAACCACCTACAACGATCAACTCGCCACGCCGGTCGGGACCGCCCTCGACGCGCGGGCGGAGATTCGCCGCCAGATCGTCGCGCTGTCCGGGATCGCCTGACGAAAAAAACGCCCGTCTTCTGACGGGCGCGTCGTTCGCAATCAGCAGGATAGGGCTTCAGGGCCGGTCACTTCTGCCGGACGGCTTCGCCCAGCAGTTGGCGGCCCCGCGTCACGTCCGCGTCGATCTGGGCCACCAGTTCGTCGATGCCGCCGAAACGCTTCTCCGGACGGAGACGCTCCACGAATGCCAGCCGGACGCGCCTGCCGTAGATATCCCCCTCGAAATCGAGCAGGTGGGCTTCCAGCTTTAACTGCGCGCCGTCGAAGGTAGGCTGAATCCCGATGTTGGTCAGCGCCATATAGCGACGGTCGTCAAGATAGGCCCATCCGGCATATACACCGTTGGCCGGCAGAATCTGCTGATCCCAGGTCTTGATGTTGGCCGTCGGGAAGCCGATGGTGCGGCCCCGGTGATCGCCGTGTACCACTTCCCCGGACACGCTGTAGAGACGTCCGAGCAGAGTCGCGGCCAGCGCCACGTCGCCGGTCGCCAGAATCTCGCGCAACCGGGTGCTGGAAATCACCCGGCCCTGGGCGCTGCTTTCCAGGCTGACCGCCTCCACCGTGTACCCCCGGCTCCGGCCAAGCTCGGTGAGGTAAGCCACATCGCCTTCGCGCTTGTAGCCGAGGGCAAAATCCACACCGACCCACAGGGCGGTCATGCGCAGGTGCTCGATCAGGTTGTCCACGAATGTCGCCGCGCGAATGTGCCGGACTTCCTCGGTGAAAGGCTGGCTGACCACCAGATCGATCCCGCGAGCCAGCAGCAGGTCGGCGCGTTCCTCCGGCGTTGTGAGGTAATAACGGCCAGTCACGCCTTTGATCAGAATATCCGGATGAGGGAAAAACGCGACCGCGACCGCCATCTGATTGGTCGCCCGCGCCTCACGAACCAGTCGATCCACGAGGTACTGGTGGCCGACGTGAACGCCATCATAGACGCCAATCGTCACGATGGAGGACATCGTCAGGTGAACCTCAGTCAGAGTGTTGATATGGCCGAGCAAACAGGTCCTCCACATCGGAAACTCGGTGCGCCCGCGCGGGCGCACCCCCATACCATCCACACTTCGCCAGAAAGATCTGGCGGGAAGAAAACCCGCCTGACCATACCCCAGTTCACAGCAGGATTCAATGAGTTACCGGCGCTTTGGCAGGGCCGCATCAAACTCCAGAAGCGCCTCTTCCCGGAATTTCCTCCAGGTCGTGGTTTTCTCCACGTTTTTCCCCTGTAGTTTTGCGCATGCTGCGGTTCGCCGTGTCTGAATTGACCACCCTGGGCACTTCCCCCAGAGCGCATACATCAAATCTGGGCGGGGTCAGTCTTCCGGCGGAAAGACCTTGAGCGGCCACCACGCGCCATCTCTGAACTGCACCAGGGCCACCAGGCCGCCATCCGGCCCATGCGCGCGGGCGGTTCCCTCGCCGCCGCCAGCCGCCGCGACCGGATTACCATTCTGCATGCGCCGGACGTCCTCGTCCTCAACGTTCACCACCGGCCAATCCACCACCGCCAGTTCAGGCGGCAGCACAAACTGGCGCCAATTCCCCGCGACCAACGCATCGCGCAGGGTATCCAGCGGTACGGCCGCCTCGCGTCTGAATCCACCGCTGGCTTCACGGACGAGGCCGCTCAAATAGCCGCCAACTCCCAACGCCTGACCCAGGTCATGGGCCAGACTGCGAATGTACGTTCCGGGTGAGCATCTCACGTCGAGCGTGATCTGAGGCAAATCAACCGCAGCCAGGCGCAGATCGTGGATCGTCACCGGCCGGGCTTCGCGCTCGACCTCCTGGCCGGCGCGCGCCATCTTATACAGCCGGCGGCCGCCTTGCTTGATCGCACTGTACATGGGGGGAATCTGCTGAATCTCGCCCCGAAAATCGGAGAGCGCAGCTTCGATCCGGGAGGCGTCTAGCGTCCCCAGGTCGTGCCGCGCGGTGATCTCACCCTCGGTGTCGTAGGTGCTGGTGGTCGCCCCCAGGCAGATCGTCGCCCGGTAGCGCTTAGGCGACAGCATGACGTATTCGCTCAGGCGGGTGGCCGGCCCCAGACACAGGACGAGCACCCCGCTGGCGATGGGATCCAGCGTGCCAGCGTGCCCCACCTTGCGAACGCGGCTGCCCCGCCGGACGATCTCGACGACGTCGTGGCTGGTCAGACCCGCAGGCTTGTCCACGTTGAGTAAGCCAAATGCCTGCTGGTCAGCCAACCGCCCGTTCTCCCTTTGCCGCCTGCTTGAGCAGCGGCAGCGCCCGCCCAATCGCAACATCCAGCGGCCCGTCGATCGTCGCGCCGGAAGCCAGGACGTGTCCCCCGCCGCCCAGCGCCACCGCCACGCGTCCCACGTCGAAACCGGGCTTGGCGCGGAAACCCATCTCGATCCGGCCGTCGTCCTTCTCCCGAAAGACTGCCGCGACCGGGGCTTCCTCCGCCGTGACCAGGAAGCTGACCAGGCCCGCATCGCCGTTGTCCGTGGCCTGCACACGGTCGCGCGTCTGCCGATCGATCGCCGCCCAGATCACGCCTTCTTCCATCTGGACGGTGTGAAGGGTCTCCGCCCACAACCGCAAATCCGCGAACGGCTTGGTCAGCAGAGTCCGCTGCGTGATCTCACTCAACGGCGCACCGGCTTCGACCAGGCGCTGGGCCTTGCCCAGCACGGCCGCCGTCACGCTGTCCGTGCGAAAGCACAGGGTATCGGTCACCAGACCGGTCAGCAGACAGGTCGCGATCCGGGTATCCAGACAACCCCCCAGGCGCGGCAGCCAGTCCAGGATCAGTTCCGTTGAGGAGACGGTCGCCGGATCAACCAGATTGGCCGTCCCAAACAGGGTATTGGACGCGTGGTGATCGAGGTTGATCAACGGCGCGCCGCTGGCGGACGCCGCCACGCCTGCCTGGCCCATCCGCCCCGCGTCACCGCAATCGACCGCGATCACCAGATCCGGCGTCACCTCGCCCAGCGCCGCCAGGACTTCTTCCGCCCCCGGCAGGAAGCGCAGGGCAGGCGGCACGCCGCCATCCACCGCCG
This sequence comes from Aggregatilineales bacterium, assembly GCA_029976005.1. Lineage (GTDB taxonomy): Bacteria > Chloroflexota > Anaerolineae > Aggregatilineales > Ch27 > JARKOQ01. Next base: position 124,325 of record JARKOQ010000218.1, read on the forward strand.
GAGTTACCTGTCTGCCAAGCTGGCGCATAACCCACATCAGCCCGAGCAGCGATCCAATTGCATCGCCGTCCGGGCTGACATGGGTCACGATGATCAGATTTTGGGCCGCCGCCAGAAGTTCGGCGGCCCGATCCCACTCAATCTTCATCGAGCAAATCCTCAATCGAGAAGTCCAGGATATCCTCCGGCTCCGGTTCAGCCTCCGGAATATCGAGACCGTCCAGAATCTGGTTGAGGCGCTCGCCATGCTCCAGGTTCAAATCCCAATGGAAGTGCATATCGGGCGTCTGACGCAGGCGCACCCGCGCCGCCAGCGCTCGCCGCAGAAAGCCCTTGCTGCGATCCAGTCCGGCGATGACCTCTTTCTGGCGCGATTCATCGCCCAGGGCATTCACGTACACGTCGGCGAACTGGAGTTCCTGATCGAGCTTGACTCGGGTCACCGTGACATTCCTCAAGCGTGGATCACGCACCTCCGACCGCAGCAGATCGCTGAGAATGCTGCGGATTCGCTCGGCCATGCGCTGTTGCTTGATCGACGACATACCCTCTACCTTGCCTAACTCACCCGCTGGCTGACGTAGAACTCCAGAATGTCACCCGGCTGGAAGTTTTCAAATCCAGAGAGGCTCACGCCGCATTCGTAGCCAGCCCGAACCTCACGGACGTCTTCCTCGAACCGCTTGAGCGAGCTGACGTTCCCGCCGGGGTAGATGATCTCCGATCCGCGCCGGACGCGCACCTGGGCATTCCGGCGGATCTCGCCATCCCGCACGAACACCCCCGCGATCTTGCCGGCCCTCGGAATCTTGAAGACTTGGCGAATCTCGGCGGTGCCGATCACGACATCCTCATACACCGGCTCCAGCATGCCCTTCAGGGCCAGTTCGACGTCCTCGATGAGCTTGTAGATGATGTTGTACTGGCGGATATCGATGCCGTTGCTGTCCGCCATGTGGCGTGCCGCGTTGTCCGCCTGGACGCCGAACCCGATCACGATCGCGCCCGACGCGCTCGCCAGGTTGACGTCGTTCTCGGTGATGTTGCCGACTTCGGCATAAAGCACCTTGACGGCCAGATCGCCCACCCGCAGATCCTGGAGCGAGTTCACGATGGGTTCCAGCGACCCCTGTACGTCCGCTTTGACAATCAGGTTCAGTTCCTTGGCTTCGCCAGATTCGAACCGCGCGAAGATATCGTCGAGGGTCACGGCCTGCGGCCCACGCCGGGCGGCTGTCGCCGCATTCTCCCGGCGCTCGCCCACCATGTCACGCGCCTGACGATCCTTGGCCACGACCTCGAACGAATCCCCAGGCTGCGGAGCCTCGTCCAGACCGATCACCGACACCGGACGCGACGGCTCGGCCTGCTTGATTTCCTTACCATTTTCGTCGAACATCGCGCGGATGCGGCCCATCGCCTGCCCGGCCACCACGATGTCGCCCTTGCGCAGCGTCCCGTTTTGGACCAGGAGGGTCGCCACGGGGCCACGCGCCTTTTCGATCCGGCCTTCAAGGACCGTGCCGGCGGCCTTGGCATCGGGGTTCGCCACGATGGTCAGGTCGTCCGTGATCAGGAGGATCGCTTCCAGAAGGTCTTCGATCCCGGTCTTTTCCCGCGCGGAAACGGGGATCACCAGGGTGTCGCCATCCCACTCATCCGGGATCAGGCCAACCTCGGCCAGACCCTGCTTCACGCGCTCCGGGTTGGCGTTCGGACGGTCGATCTTGTTCATGGCGACCACGATCGGCACGTTGGCCGCGCGGGCATGGGCGATCGCTTCCTTGGTGGTGGGCATTACGCCGTCATCGGCGGCGACCACCAGCACGGCCACGTCCGCGCCCTGCGCGCCACGAGCACGCATGGCCGTGAAGGCCTCGTGACCTGGGGTATCCAGAAAGGTGATCTTGCGGCCCTGGAGCTCGACCTGGTAGGCGCCGATATGCTGGGTGATACCACCCGCTTCGCCTTCGGTCACATGGGCGCTGCGGATCGCGTCGAGCAGCGAGGTTTTGCCGTGGTCGACGTGGCCCAGCACCGTCACGACCGGGGGACGTTTCTGCAGCTTCGTGGGGTCCTGACCGTCGTACAGATGCCGCCATTGAGGAAGGTCTTTCTCGTCGGCGGTTTTTTCCTGGACGGTCACGGGGCGAGCTTCGTAACCCAGCTCCTCGATCACGATCGCGGCTGTATCGAAGTCGATCTGCTGGTTGATCGAAGCCATGATCCCATTACTGATGAGCTGTTTCATCACGTCAATGGGGCTGGATCCGATCATCTGCGCCAGATCGCGCACGGTTACGAAGTCGGGGACTTCGATGATCTGTTTTTCTTTCGCCATAAGCACCTCCATGCCATAACGCCCAGGCTATGGATGGATGGCTGACAGCGAGGCGTCGTGTCTTACATGTCAGGCCCCTTCATTGGTGGCTGTGCAGCTACCAATGTCCATCCCATATAGCCGATCGAAATCAGTATGCTCGTTCATTTCGCCGGGCGTGAGCTGCGCAACCGATCGCAGTCTGCTTGTGTGAGCTGGACCCGCAGCGCGCGGGACAGCACATCCGTCGAAAGCGCCCGCTCCCAGCAGGCATCCGCACAACACAAGTATGCCCCACGCCCGTTCCGTTTTCCAGTGGGATCCACGATGACCCCCGCCTCCGGCGTATTCACAACCCGGATCAAGGCCCGCTTGTCCATCGTCTGGCGACAGACCACACAGGTACGCTGTGGCACATGCTTACGATGGCCGGGCGACTTGCCAGGGGGCATTGCATGAACCTCCCTCACAACCCCGCTATTCTTCCTCGTCGTACTCGTAGAACGTCTGGCGCTTGCGGCTGCCCTTCCGCTTGCGCTTGGCGACCACCTTGCCGGCGTCCTCATCGAACACCAGCTCGCGGCGACGCTCCTTGGCCTTGCGATCCTTGTCCTTGTCGCGAAGATCGTCGTCAAACCCGGCATCTGGACTTACGAAGCCGAGGCCGACATGTGGAGTCACGTCCAATGCGGGTTCCGCGACCGGCTCAGGCTCGATCTCGACGAGCGGCGTGTAGACTTCCCGGACGACCTTCTTGGCCGGAACAGGTAGCTCAGGTTCGATGATCGCGGGCGGCGCCTCGACCTCGGCCTCGTCGGCCAGGGCCAACTCGGCTTCCTCGACAGCCGCCGTCTCCGCCACAGGCGCGACCGACGTCTCCACAACCTCCGGCTCAACCGCAACCGGCGCTTCTTCTTCCGCCGGAATCTGGACGGTCTCCAGCGCGGCCCGAACCAGGCCCAGCGCGTCGTCGACGGAGACTCGCTCCAGGGCGCTGGCGACCCGATTCTCGTCCAGGCGCATGTAGAGCATGACTTCGCCCACGCTCTCGAAGCGTCCGGTCAGCGCCTTGGTCAGCGGCGCGGGCAGGCCCAGGTTCTCCAGAGGCAACTCGAAAGCGCGCTCCGGCAGGGTCTTACGAATGCTCTTGATGTAATCCTGATGTTTCTTGTTGACCCCGCGCCGCTCGGTGAGCAGCGCCTGCTCGGCCAGCCGGGCATACTGCGTCAGCGTCTGGAATTCCTCCGGCATCACCGGCCGGCCGCTATCGCGCTTGGCGAGGATACGCTTCACTTCGTCAAGCAGGTCGGCATTCTTGGCATTAAGCTGGGCCAGCGGTTTCGCCTCGCTGTCCGCGATCGCCGACACAGCCGACTCGGTCACGCTCTTGATGTCGATCCGCCAGCCGGTCAGCTTGGCCGCCAGACGGGCGTTCTGACCTTCACGACCGATCGCCAGCGAAAGCTGGTCGTCCGGCACGATGACCGTCGCCGTGCCCATGCCGCCCCGGCCCGCATCCGCGAATTCATCCAGGTACACGCCGCTCACGCGAGCCGGACTGAGGGCCTTGGTGATGAAGATCGCCGGATCCGCGTTCCATTCGATGACGTCGATCTTCTCGTCGCTCAGTTCGCGCACGATGTTCTGAATGCGGATGCCCCGCATCCCGACGCACGCCCCGACCGGGTCCACGCCATCCTGCAGCGCGGCCACGGCAACCTTGGAACGATACCCGGCCTCGCGGGCAATATTCTTGATCTCGACCTGCCCATTGTAGATTTCGGGCACTTCGTATTCGAGCAGGCGGCGCAGCATGTTGCGGTGGCTGCGGCTGATGATGATCTGCGGCCCGCGATTGCCTTTCTTAACTTCCAGCAGGAAAGCGCGCACCTTGTCGTGCGGCTTGTACCGCTCGCCGGGCATCATATGGGCGCGCGGCAGCAGCGCCTCGGCCCGCCCCAGGCTGACCGTGACCCCCTGCTGGCTCACGCTCTGCACCGTGCCGGTGATCAGGTCCCCTTCGCGCTCGACGTATTCTGTATACAGGGACTCGCGCTCCGCCTCGCGGATTTTCTGGAGGATGATCTGCTTGGCGGTCTGCGCGGCGATCCGGCCGAATTTCCGCGCGGTATCCTCGATCGGAGCCATGACCGTCTCGCCAAGCTCCGCGCCGGGCGCGAACGTCAGCGCCTCATCGAGCGTGACCTCAGTACGCGGGTCATTGACGTCGGTCACGACCTCTTTTTCCACCAGCAGCGTCACCATGCCCGTGTTCAGGTCAATCTCGGCTTCGACACTCTGGGCCGAGCTGACGCTGACATCGCGCCGGTAGGCCGAGACGAGGGCCGTGCGCACCGCATCGATGATGACATCCCGGGGCAGCGCCCGTGCATCCGTAATTTCATTAATTGCCAGGACAAATTCGTTCTTCATCCGGCTGGATCACTCCCACTTCATGCGTACCGGTGAGGCCGGTGGCAGCCACTCGAATTCCGACCGATTGGCCATGCCGCCATACAACAAGAAAAGTGGGTTGAAACCCACTTTTCGCAAAGGAGGCACTGCTAGCAATAGTATACCATGCCGCTCCACATGATGCAAGAGACTTTCGGTTGGATTCGGCTCGCGAGCGCGCCGAATCTCCGGTCTGGACCGGCTGTTCAGCCCGCCTTCACCAGCCGTCCAACCTGGAGGGCAAGTTCCTCCAGCGGGATGTCGAAGCGTTCCTCGCTGTGCCGCCACTTCGCCTCCACGGCCCCCCGCCCCAGCGCCCGCTCGCTGACTGTCAGCCGCAGCGGCACACCGATCAGATCGGCATCGGCAAACTTCACGCCGGGGTGCTCCGGCCGGTCGTCCAGCAGGACGTCGATCCCGGCAGCCCGCAGCGTCTGCTCGATCTCCCGGCCGCGCTCGTGGTAGCCCTCCTGCTTGCCCAGCGTGACGATATGCACGTCAAACGGGGCCACGCTGCCCGGCCAGACGATGCCCTGCTCGTCGTGGTGCATCTCAATGATCGCCGCCACCAGCCGGTCCAACCCGATCCCGTAGCTGCCCATCACGACCGGCTGAGCCATCCCCTGCTCGTCCACAAAGGTCGCGCCGGCCGGCTGGCTGTAGCGTGTCCCCAGTTTGAAGCAGTGGCCCAGTTCGATCGCCCTCTCGATGTGCAGATGGCCGGCCCCGCACTGTCCGCAGACCGCGCCTTCGTACGCCTCCGCGATCTCGGCCAGGAGCGTCACGGCGAAGTCGCGCGGGTAGTTGACCCCGGTCAGATGGTAGCCCGGCTCGTTCGCGCCGGCCACGAAGTTCGCCCCGACGGTAATCGACCGGTCGGCCACCACGGTCACGCCGCCCGCCTGCCCATCCTGCCGGACGCGCAGCCCTGTCGGTGATGCATAGCCCGGCTCGGCCCCGACCGCCATGATCTCCTCCTCGGTCGCCGGGCGCAGCGTGCCGCCGCCAAGCGCGTTGACCAGCCGGGTCTCATTGACTTCGAGATCGCCGCGCACGACGACGAACACGAACTCCTGCTCGTCGTGCACGAAGAAGACCGCCTTGAGCGTCTGCCGGGTCGGGACGCCGATGAAATCCGCCACCTGCTGGATCGTCTTGCAGTCCGGCGTGGCGACCTTGCGCGCGGCTTCCAGTGGCGCATCGATGCCCGCCGGGGCCACGAAGCGGGCCACCTCCAGGTTGGCCGCATAGCCGCACCGGTCGCACCGCGCGAAGCGATCCTCCCCCTGCGGGTGGCTGAGCGCGAATTCCTGCCCGCCGAGGCCGCCCATCGCCCCGGTATCCGCCTCCAGGGGGACGACCGACAGGCCCACCCGCGCGAAGATGCGCATATAAGCCTCATACATCGCCTGATAGGCCCGGTCCAGCCCGGCCCGATCACGGTCGAGCGTGTACGCGTCCTTCATCGTGAATTCGCGCAGCCGGACCAACCCACCGCGCGGGCGCAGCTCGTCGCGGTACTTGGTCTGCACCTGATAGACCGCCTTCGGCAGTTCCCGGTAGCTCTCGATCTCGCGCGCGGCCAGGGCGGCCACCACTTCCTCGTGGGTCGGGCCGAGCACAAACTCGCGCCCATCCCGATTCTGGAAGCGCAGCAGGGTCGGGCCAAACCCTTCCCAGCGGCCGGACACCTGCCAGACCTCGGCCGGATGCACCACCGGCATAATCATCTCCTGCGCGCCAATCGCGTCCATCTCCGCCCGGATGATCGCCGCCACCCGGCGCAGCACGCGCCAGCCCAACGGCAGCCAGGCGTAGACGCCCGCCGTCAGCGGGCGGACCAACCCGGCCCGCAGGGCAAGCTGGTGGCTGACCAGGTCGGCCTCCGCCGGAGCATCGCGCAGCGTGTGTCCAAATAAGTCCTGAAAACGCATCGTCCTCTCTCCTTCACGAGTTTCATCGCCATGCACAAGAAAACAAAAACCGGCGTCAGGAGTGCTCCTCACGCCGGTTTGATCCCTGGGTTGCCTAAAGCAGCATCAAGCAAGCCTGCCTGTGAGGAGGTCGCTATGTCCGCTGCTAGGGAATGGGTACGCACGCATCGTTATCATGGCGATCATCATAGCAGAGTTCAGAGTCGCCGACAATAGGCAAATCTCACGAGAGCTGGCATACTCGTCCCATGCCGATCACATTCGCCCACCCCACCACGGCCGATCGCGTCACGGCCAACCTGCGGCCGGAATCGATCGTGATCTCGCCGCGCTATGCGGAGAGCTACAGCTTCGACCGGGCCGGCCGCCTGCTCAGCCTGTTCTTGGATGGCCGCAGCTTCCAGCGCACCCTGGATCACCGCCTGCTCGTCCGGGACAAAGGCGGCGACCGCCGCCGGATCGAGCTTCCCGACGCCGAGCGCGATGCCCTGCTCGATCGTGCCTTCACGACCCTGGCAACGCTGGCCGCCGCCCTGCCCCAGGCCGGGCTGCCCGCCGAGCAAGCCGGGCCGCTGGCCGAGGCCCTGAGCCTGATCGGGCGGATGGGGCCGGCCGCCCTGGCCGCCGACGGCGCGGCCTATCGCGGACTGTTCCTGCCGGTCAGTATCCTGCCCCCGGATCAGTATCTCGCCCTGGTCGTCCAGGCCACGATCGGCTGCTCGTGGAACCGCTGCACGTTCTGCGGCCTGTACCGCGATCGTTCCTTTCGCGTGCGCGGCGTGGAGGAATTCCGCCAGCACTGCCAGGCGGTGCGCGATTTCTTCGGCGCGGGGTTGAGCCTGCGGCGCGGCCTCTTTCTGGCCGACGCCAACGCCCTGACCGTCCCCCAGCCCCGCCTGCTCGATCTGATCCAGGTCGCCCAGGCGATTCTTGGCGCGCCGGATCAGCCACGTCCACTGTTCTCGTTCGTCAGCGCTTTCGACGCCGGGCGTAAATCCGCCGAGGACTGGGCCGCCCTGCGCTGCCTGGGCCTGAGCCGGGTCTACATTGGCCTGGAAACGGGCGACGATGACCTGCTGCGCTTCGTCGCCAAGCCCGGCGACTCGGCCGCCGCAATCCAGGCGGTGCGGGACATCAAGGCTGGCGGCATTGCCGTCGGCGTGATCGCCATGATCGGCCTGGGCGGGGATCGCTTCGCCGAGCAGCACGTCAGCAGCACTGTACGCGCCATCAGCGCAATGCCGCTCGACGCGGAGGACGTGATCTACCTGTCCGCCTACCGGGAAGCGCCGCAGACGGAGTACCCCAGCCTGGCGGCCGGCGCGGGGATTCGCCCGCTTGCGCCGGATGAAGAAAGGGCGCAGCGGCAGGCATTCCAGGCAGCGCTGCGTGCGCGCCTGCCCAATACCCGTGTCGCGCCCTATCACGTCGAAGGCTTCGCGCTTTAGCCGCGGCGCTTCTCTAACCCGGCCCGGATCGCCCGAACCTCGGCCAGCACGTACAGCTTGACCTTGAGGCCTGCATCGGGAGAAAACAAGCAGTTTCATACATCCACCCTCCAGGCTCGTCCCGGAAGGCCAATGTCCCCCGCATCTTCCATTATGCGGGAAAACAAACCGGCCCGGAAGGCGGAACTCCCTCCGGGCCGGCGTCAGTCTCGATTCGGGTGTGGGTCAACCCGCGGGCGCGGGCGTAACTTCCTCGGTTGGCTCCTGGGTGACGTCCTCCGTCACTGGCTCCGTGACCTCTTCGGTCTCCTCGGGGAGGACTTCCTCGGTCACCAACTCGGTGGCTTCTTCCGTGACATTCTCGGTGATCGGCCCCAGCTCGATCGGATTCCCGGCGGGAGCGATCGCGATTTCATCCCAGGGTGAGAAGCGCAGCAGCCGGGCCGCACCCGCGTCGACGATGTAGACATCGCCGTTGGGACTGATCGCGACCCCGCCCACCACGTTGAACTGGGTATTGCCCAGCGGAATTTCGAGCGAACCGACCTGGCCGAAGCTGCCCAGCAGCAGGCCGTTCAGATCGTAGACCAGGATGCGTCCCGCGTCGGGATCGGTCACGTAAAGCTGGCCGCGCGCCTCGTCCAGGGCCAGGTAAGGCCGGTTGCCCTGGTCGCCATACCACGCGCTGACCACCCAGCTCGTCAGGTACTGGCCGAAGCCGTTGAATACCTGCACGCGCCGGTTCCAGGTATCGGCCACGAACACCCGGCCGTCGGAGTGAACGGCCAGCCCGACCGGCTCGTTGAGCTGCCCCGCGCCGGAGCCGGAACTGCCGATCGTGCGCACGTACTCGCCCGCCGCCGTGAAGACCTGAATGCGCTTATTGCCGGTGTCCGCCACGTAGACCAGCCCGTCCGGGCCAACCGCCACATCACGCGGCCCCCAGAAATCGCTCGGAAGCTGGGCCGCGTCGAGCTGGCCGAGCTGGCCCCACGTCCGAATGAACTCGCCATCCGGGGTGAAGACCTGAATCCGGTGATTCCAGGTGTCCGCCACGTATACGTTGCCATCCGGTCCGACGTCGATACCCCACGGCTGGTTGAAGTTGCCGCCCGCCGCCTGGCCGCGCTCACCGACCTCGAACGCGCCCCACTCGAACAGGAAGTTGCCATCCGCGTCGAGCACCTGGATGCGGTGGTTCATGCTGTCGGCCACGTACACCCAGCCATCCTGCCCGACCGCCACGCCGCGCGGGTGGTTGAACTGGCCGGGGCCACTGCCCTGCTCGCCGCCCACCACCAGGGACGCCGCGCGCGGCGTCCACAGGTCGGCCAGCGAGGTCTCGTACTCGCTGATGACCTCGGCCCCCACGCCCAAATCCCACACCTGCGCGGCCACGTCCTTGCGGATGTAGAGGTGCATCCGGTCGGAGACGGGCCAGTCCTTGAGATCGTAGTTGCCGCCCGTCGCGGCCCCATAGGTATCGTAATCGCGGAACCACCAGATTTCCCACAGCCCGCGCCGCAGTTCAGCAGACGTGGGATTAGTCCCGCTGAAGTCGAACACGTTGTCGATCCGGGCCGCCGTCAGGTTGAAGTAGTCCTGCATCGGCCACCACAGCCGGATGAACTCGTAATGGTAGTATCGATCGCCCAGCAGCGGCTCGACCTGGGCGCGCTTCTCGCCGCCCACCACCACCGCAACCGCGTCGTCCAGCACCTGGACGCTGGGACTGGCTCCGAAGTACACAGCGTTGGGGAACAGCCGGAAGTACCAGCTTCCCGGCCAGGACATCCGGTCGTCGTAGGCGATGCGCAGGTTCATGCCATCCGTCGTGCGCAGGCTGATCTCGGTCAGCATGTCCATCAGGGTGGTATGCGCCGCGCCGCCATGCGCGTAGACCAGGTATTCGGTCGGCAGATCGTAGTTGATGAACGAGGCCATCAGGGCCGACCGGGCCGTGACCAGGGCCAGAATCAGCCCGCCGATCGCGGCGGCCATCCGCACGAATTGGCCCCAGCGAATCGCGCGGACGATCCGGACGATAACAAACAGCGCCCCGACTGCCACCATCAGCGCCGCCAGCCAGGCATTGGTCTGCTCAAGCTGAATCTGGGTCAGGCCCTGGAAGGGCGCGCGCCCGATCAGATAGGGCCGGATGAGCTGAATCCCCGCGATCAGGAACAGCGGCACCAGCAGGAGCAGCTTCCAGCCCTGCTGGCGAACTTTCTCCCACGCCAGGCCATCGAGGATCCGCCCGCCGAACCAGCCTGCGGCCAGCGCCAGAGGTACCGTGATGTGCGTGGTCAGCCACGGCATCTTCTCGCCGGCCAGCGTATAGGCGATGACGTTGAACACAGCCCAATAACCCACGAAAACCATGAAGGGCACGCGCTCCAGCCAGTCCGGCCCGCGCTGGCGGACCTTCTCGCCCGCCGCCTTCACGTTCGCCTCGATGACGTCATCCAGAACGGCCGTCCGGTTCGCCTCCCCGACCTGGGTCGGCGCGGCGGAAGCGTCCGCGGGCAGCGTGGCGGCTTCCAGCGCGGACTGGCGTAGCGCGAACACGTGGTTCCACATCCGGCGCAGGCCGTAGATCCCGGCCAGACAGGCCCCGATCAGCGGCAGGAATTCGTAGAAGGGCACCATAATCAGCGTGTAGTAGTACTGAGGCTGGTTGCCACGCCGCACACCCTGCTGCTCCAGCCAGTACCCCAGGCTGCCGATCATGCCGCTGGCGAGTCCCTGGCCGTTGGTGAACATCGACGTGAAGAAGAAGGCGAAGATCGCCATGAACACTCCGGCGGCGGTCAGCCAGACGCGCCAGTTCCAGGTCAGGCCCACCGCGACCGACACGGCCGCGAACGGGATCACCGCCAGGGCCGCGCGGGCGATGCCCTGCGTGGAATAGTCGGTCGGCTTGGCTCCGGTCATGTACAGCACGATGGCCGTCAGCCAGGGCAGGATCAGCGTTCCCATGACGATCAAGGCATCGAACTCCGGGAAGCGCTTCAGTTCTTCCCAGAAACCCAGGGTTCGTCCCAGGATCGCCAGCGCGACCACGATGGCGCCGATCACCCAGGCCAGTACCACCGGCAGCATGTTCACCGCACCGGTGAACGAGCCGTCAGCTGCGTTGGGGTCCACCGGGCTGGAAAGCTGAATCTCCGTCCGTGACGCCTCCTCGAAGGCCACGAACAGCAGGCAGGTCATGACCGCCAGTAGCACGATCAGGACCACCTCCCGCCAGGGGAAGGCATGCGGCGTCCCGTGCCGGGACCAGAGCGCCGTTCCCAGCAGGGTTACGCCTAGAATAGCCACAATTCCCAACGTCCAGGTGACGAGCCGCCCGGCCAGATTGGGGCCAGGGTTGGCCTCGCAGGCATCCCCTATCCCGTTCTCGTTAGCGTCCACCTGGGTCGTGTTCGAGAGGTTGAGGCAGTTGTCGCCGGTGTTGGACACACCGTCCAGGTCGTAGTCGTACGTCGGAATGATCGACAGTACGGCGATCATCCCCAGGGCGGCGATCATTCCCAGGATGATCCCGGCGCTGACCACCATCAGCAAGCTCTGCCCGCGCTTCCAGTGGAGGTACTGCTGACCCAGCCGGATCGCCCAGTACAGAGTCAGGAAGCTACCAAAAATAGCAATGTAGATGAAGGAGACTTCCTTGGAAGCCAGCAGCAGCGACATGGACGCCGCCATCAGAACCAGCCAGCGCGGCTTGCGGCGCGTCTCCTCCGGGCCGTCGACGTACTGAAAGACCGCCCAGATCATGAGCAGCGAGAAGAAAATCGCCGGCATGTCATGGCGGATATAACGGCTGTAATACATCAGCAGCGGCGAGAACAGGAACATCACCGAAACCAGTAGCGCACCCTTGCGGCCCAGCCAGCGCCGGAACAGCAGGGGGATCATCACGACCAGCGTGCCGATGATGGCCGCGTACAGCCGCCCGGAGAAATCGGTATCTCCAAACAGCAGGTAAAAGAACGCCGTGGTGTGGAACAACAGCGGCCCATGCATCAGCGGGGTATGGGCGAAATTGCCGTTCTTGTAGAGGTCCCACGCGAACTTGACGTGCAGGCTCTCGTCGTGACTCATCACGCGGGTGCCCAGGTCCACAAAGCGCGTCAGAACCGCCAGCACGAAGAGGACCAGGTAGGCGATGGCCTCCCAGTTCAGGGCGTACGTCCGCACGAGCAGGCGATCCAACGGATGTGAGCGCTGTTCAGTCGATACTGGTTCCACGCTGGTCTTCCTTACCCATCAGTTCTGGATGAAACACAACAAACTCTTCCGCGCTGTTCAACAACATCCGGCCTTCACACCGGCCCACTAGTGGACCGGCGTGGCCTGGACGGGCATGGCCAGGACGGGCATGGCCCGGGCCACCGGCGCGGGCGGCGGCAGTTGGGATGGCACTTCGGTCGTCACCCACGGCCGCAGGGCGATCGCAGTCGGCGTGGCGAGGGCCGCCAGCGGCGCATCCGTCACGCCCAGGGTCTCCGTGGATGCCAGTTCGTGCGGGTCCGGCTGGCTCAGGGCAAAGTCCGCCGCGACACGCGGCATGACCAGCGCCGGGACGAACAGCACCACCAGCAGACTCAGCACGAGCGCCACGCCAAAGCCGGACATCTGGTACGGGTGGCGGGCCGCCGGACGCGGGCCGACCTCGGCCAGAATACCGGGCAGCAGCCGCGCCAGTTGGTCCGGTCGCGCCGCGCCCAGGCGCGGCATCTCGGTCTTGAGGACGCGCGCCCGTTCTTCCTCGCGCCGCAGGGCAGCATAACACGCGTCGCACAATTGAATGTGTCGGCTCACCCGCCACCGCTGGTAGGCAGGCAGTTCGTGGCTGACATACGCGCTCAACAAATGCTTGACATGGAACCGCATCACGCCAATCCCCGCATCCCACCCGGCCCGCGAAGGGCTGCCTCGCCGGCCGGCCCGGACGTTAGAACCCCCACAATTCCTCCAGCAACAACCGCCCATGCTCGCCCAGCGCGCTGCTCAGGGCATCGTGCGCCAGCCGGATGCGACTCTCGGCGGTCTTCTGCGGACAGCCCAGCACGTCGGCCATCTCCCGGAAGGTCAGGCCCTGCCCGTAGCGCAACGCCACCGCCTCGCGCAACCGGGGCGACAGGGTACGCAGCGCCGCCGACAGCGCGGTCTGGATGTCGTGCCGGGCCAGCGCCGCTTCTGGCGCTTCCTGGCGCGGCCCACTCGGCTCCAGCCCCAGGAGGAGCAGTTGACCGAGGTCGATGGTCGGCAGAATCCTACGCCGGCGCATGTTGCGGCAGCGGCTGACCGTGATCGTATACATCCAGGTATGAAACTCACCGCGATCCGGGTTGTAGTTGCGCAGGTTGCGGAACGCATAGATGAAGGCGTCCTGCAACACGTCCTCGGCATCGCCCACGTCAAGCAGGATGCTGTAGGCCAGCCGGTACAGCCCCGCCGCATAATGCTCGTATAGCTCGGCATAGGCCGTCTGATCGCCGCCCTTGCAGCGATCAACCAGGGCCAGCAACGCTTCTTTGGAACCGCCAGGATAGGTGTCCATACGTTTACAAATACCCGCCTAGGGCACGATTTCCTCACCCGTTGTGGCCGGAGGCAGCCCGTACAAGTCCTCGCGGGCCCAGACCACCACGCGCCCGCTGACCTGAGGGGCAACCGAGGACTCGCGGTAGAGCAGCCACAGCGGCACGTCCACCCAGCGCAGACTGCCCAGGTCCCAGGTCTTTGTCAGATAGAAATCCTGCCCTACGTAGGCCGCGCCCAGGGTATCTGGCCGGAACGTCTCCGGGGCGACGATCAGCGGGTCGGTCGCCCGGCGATCGACCTCGGAGACAAACCGCAGGTCGGTGTAATCGCGCAGCAACCAGGCCACCGCGCCGTCTTCCGGTACCTGGGCGATGAAAGCCATCCGGTCGGCGGTGCCGTTATCCCGGTAGGAAATCTCGTCCACGGTCTCGCGCAGCAGGCCCAGGTGGCGGTTCGCGGCGTGCACGTGCCACAATTCCACCGGATTATCGAGATTGGTCACGGCCACGCGCCAGGCGCTGGCCGCTCCCTGCACGAACAGGAATGCGACCACTCCCAGCGCGATCCCCTTGAGCGCGGCCCGGGTTCCCCACAGGCTGCCTGCCAGGAAAAACAGGATCACGATCAGCAGGAGGGACATGCTACCCAGCAGCAGGTGCAGGGTATCCACCTGAACCGCGGCCAGATCGGCCGTCGTCGCCAGCCGGCGCGCCCCCCACACGAAGTTGATCGTGCTCACCGCCAGCAGCGCGGCGGTGCCCATTGCCAGGATCGGCACGGCCCAGCCTGGCACGCTCCAGATCGGATCGATCACCGGCCGGAGCAGATCGGCCACCACATCCGCCGCCAGCAGGGCCAGCGGGATCACCAGCCACAGCGCGTATTCCGGACCCGCCCCGGCGTACAGGATCGAAGCGAGCAGGCCGCCCACCAGCCACCCAACCAGGAAGCGCCCCAGAAACGCGCCCTGACGCAGCGCACGCCAGACGCCAAACACGCCCACCACCCAGAGCAGCGGCTCGTAGAGCAGCGTCACCCAGATCGGGAAAGCAGCCAGATACCCTTCGGGCCGGGACACAATCCCATGCAGCCCGGTCGCCAGGACATCACCCACCTGGGTTAGCCCGGCCGGATACAACAGAAAGACCGTGCCGAAGATCGCGACCAGGACAATCGCGGCCAGAATCGCGTCTCGCCAGGGCCACGCCGCCAGCGCCACGCGCATCCAGACGCCGGGCCGCGTCTGCGGGGCATCCTCGGCGCTGAGCACGCTGGCGAACAGCCAGGCCACGCCCAGAATCGCCAGCAGCACGAAGCCCGCCGGATCGCTCAAAAGCAGCACCCCGGCCGCGCTCATCGTCGCCAGCACTGCGGCGATCGGCCGCTTCGTCCGCACAAACTGGCGAAATAGCCACAAACCAAGCACGGCCAGCAGCATCGATCCGATCGCCGGACTCAGGGTGCGAGCATCCACCAACATTGCTGCCGAGAACGTCAGGAACAGCCCCGCCAGCAACGCCGTGACCCGGCCCAGTTCTCGCCGCCATAGAAGCGGCGTGAAGACCAATCCCAGCCCCAGCAGGGCCGTCGGAAGGCGGGCCAGCAGATCGGAAGCGCCCGCCACGCTGAACAGGAGGCTGTTCAGGACGAACGTCAGGGGACTGTGGACCAACGGCATGCTCCCGGCCGCGTCGAGGCGCACGAAACGCCACGCGGCCAGTGCCTCATGGGCTTCCGCGTCGCTGAGCGCCGCCATGTCCAGATTGGCCAGGCGCAGGCACAGCGCCAGTACCAACAGCCCGATCCAGAGCGCCACTTCCAATGAAACCGCCACCGGGATCGTGATGCGCTCTGGCCGGAGGCCTGCTTCCGTTTGCTTGAGGGTATCCATCATCGCTTCCCTGCTCTACACATCCATGCAACCTGTCCGGAGCCTAGTCCGTGCCCACGCGATACACCACCGTGTCGCCCGACTGGCACACCGGGGTAAGGACCGTCTCGAACTTGATCAGGCCAAACGAATCGTAGTTCGCGCGTTCCTGCGCACCAACGTAGATGTAGTCGATCCCATACTGCTGGACAATGCGCCGCACGTCTTCCGACAGCATGCTGGGATCGTTGTACAGACGCTCGATGTCGGCGGCGCGAGTCCCGGCGGCCGCGTCGTAGGTCGGGCCGCGCCACTGGCGCTCGTGGCCTTCCCATTGCAGCAGGGTCGGGATGCCGGTGAGGGCCGAAACCCGGCCCCGACCCTGAATATCATACGCCGTGCCCAGCGCCTCCACCAGGACCACGTCCTCATCGCGACCCACCAGGTCTTGCAGGCAGCGGATCGCGGCCAGATCGTCGCCCCGTGCCAGGCTGGACGCGCCGTCCAGCGTAAGCGCCGCGAGCGCCCCGCCCGCCCGACCGGATTCGACCATGGTTCGCGAGTAGGTCGCCAGCGCCGTGTAGCTCAGTCCGGCCACGAGGATGATCGCCAGCCCCACGCCAAAGACCGTCCTGACGGCGGCCGAGGGCCGGATCTGCCACTCAACGTCGAACAGGATGGTATACGCCCCGTACGCGCTGGCGATCGCCCAGAGCAGCCAGGTCTGGTAGTAAAGCTTGAACATGGTGTTGATCCGCACCATGAAGTTATCGCGCAGATAGAGGTAATCCGGCAGCAAGGCCAGCACCGCCCCCGCGCCCACCAGCAGCAAGGCGAAGCCCGTCGCCGAGGCGTAGGGGAACTCGTCCTCCTCGATGGCCGCCCGGCCAAACAGCCGGGCTACAACAAGCAGGATCAGCCCGCCCAACAGGAGCAGCAGCGGCAGCCCCGCCAGACGGATATTCAGCAGCACGCCTACCTGGGCGAACAGCCCGCCCGCCGCGTCGACGATGGAGTACACCGCGCCGCGAATCTCCGGCCGCAGCCAGGCGATGAGGCCCAGCGCAATCATCCCCAGGATCAGCACCGCCAGGGCGAACAGGATCACGTTGCGAGCCAGCCGCCAGTCCATCTCGCCTCGCCCGCGCCAGACCTCCACCCCGATGAACGCGCCCAGGATCAGCAGGAATGGACCGAACATCATGAAGAACTGGTGGATGCGGGTCGTGTGGATGACGTTGGGCAGGATACCGCCAAGCTGGGATCGGAACCCGATCAGGAACGGCGCATAGAGCACGACTGCCAGCCCCAGCAGAATCGCGCCCATCTTGAGCAGGGCCAGCCAGTCCGCGCGGGCCAGCCGGCCGGTCGCATTGCGGCGCAGGCAGCGCAGCGCCTCCGCCCCCAGCAGCACCGCCAGGTAAATCGGTCCATCCCACGTATTGAGGAAAATCAGCCCGCCGACCGTCAGCCCGTAGAGCACAAGCTGCTCGCGGGTCGCATCGTGATCGGTCAACAGCAGATTCAGGGCCAGCCCCAGTGCCAGCACCGCGAACGGTAGCGCCAGGACGTGGGGGTGCATGTCGGCCAGCACGAAGCTGAAGGCCGGGAACTCGTCGATGGGCTGGATGCCCGCCGGCGCGCCGCTGAGATCGTAATCGCGAATCACCCGGCTGGAGCGGAACCACCACCAGTGATTCCAGTCGTTGACGCTGCCGCGCGGAGTGTCGATCGGCTGATCGCGCTCCTCGACGTCCCAGAAGGTCAGGTAGTCCTCCGAGGCGCTTCCGGACTGGTAGGGGATTTCGACCAGCACGGTATAAAAGTTGCCCAGCAGCAGGACGAAGACCACACCCAGCAGCCCGAACGCGATCGCGACCTTGCGCGAGGTCGGCATCAGCGCGCCCTTGCGCCGGTGGCCGAGCGTCCGCGAGCGCAGCAGGTTGTACACCACGCCAAAGACGCCCACCCCGGTCAGCGCGAATAGGGTCGGGATCATCAGGTTGAACGTCATGCTGGCCTGGGTGCCAACCAGGTTGCCCAGCACGGCCGCCATCACGTAACCGAAGTGGTAGTAGCTGATGGCGTACCCGCTCATCCAGGGATCCGCAGGCGGGAAGGTCAGGCTGCGCTGGATGGCACTGGTGAAGGCCAGCTCCATCGGCTTCTCGGTACCGGTCAGCCAGGGCGCGCAGGCCCGGTAGACGACCCAGCCAAAGAACAGCACGGCGAAGAGCACCTCCACGAACAGCATGTACTTCCAGTTGGCCCGCACCCAATCGCCGAAGTCCTGGCGGCGCGGCAGCAGCAGGATCAGCCCGATCAGCAGCACGACCAGCGCGGCCAGGATCACGCTGCCATTGGTGTTCTGGAACAGACCCAGGCTGGCCGCCAGCCAGAACACGAACGCGATCAGCAGCAGCCCCAGCGTGCGCGCCAGGGAATAGGCGCGGTCGGGCAACCCACCCAGCAGCCGGAAGCCCAGCGGCCAGGCCATCGCCCCGGCGGCGGCCAGCAGCAGCCACCAGCCGACCACCACACCGCCCTCGCGTCCCAGCCAGTTGAAGAACAGATCAGCCATCGGTACGACCAACTCCCATCGTCAGAGCATCCAGCCTAGCGTTCGGCCACGACCTGCGGTTCGGCCTGATCCGGCGTTCTCACCACCTGATAGACCAGCGTCTCGCCCTGCTCGTAAACCACCTGCAACATCCCCAGTGCAGCCATCTGCCGGAATTTATCCAATCCTTCCGGGCTGTAGTAGGCGCGCTCAAGCTGCCCCACCACGATGAACGACACGTCGTATGCCTTGAGCAAATGCATGGCGAGGGTATAGTCCGTCGTATGGTAGATCGTGTCGGTTTGCAGGGCACGCTGGTCAACAAACCGGCTCAGCGGTTCCACCGTGCGCTGCTGGCGCTCGTGATGGCTGTAGCCGACCAGGGTCGGCAGGCCGGTGTAAATCGAAACGCGCGGCCCCCACAGGTATTCGCGCTCGCTGCGTCCTTCCAGGATGATCGGCGTCCCAACCACGTTGTCTTGCAGCCAGCGGATCATGGCATAGTCTTCCGCCAGAGGAAAGTAGACGCCGTGCTCGCCGTGCGTGGCGTACTTCATGAACTCCATGCCGTCCAGCGTCAGCGGCGTCTCGGCCGTCAGGCGGTTGGCCCAGCGACCCTGGATCGCCAGCAAGGGATACATCGCCGCGATCGTGAACAGGACGGTCACGCCGACCAGCCAGGTATTGCGCGCCCAGGCGCGCCACCATTCACACGCCCGGATGAGCAGGGCAAAAGCCACCCCGCCCACCACGCTGAACAGAATCCAGACCTGCATGTAGAACTTGAAAACCGTGTTCTGGCGGCCAATGTCGCCCGCCCACACCATCACATCCACAACAAAGGTCATCGCCGCGGATAGCACCACGAAGGCCAACATCAGCCGCATGGCCGGAGCCTGCCCTGGCCGGAAGAACAGCAGCGCCGCCCAGAAAAGCAGCGGCAGGGCCACGATCGCGATGGGGAAGTTCAGGACGCGCACGGTCAGGACGATCAACGCCAGCCAGCCCAGTCCGATCAGGACGATCGCCACCAGTTCACGCCGCCCGACGAGCTGCCTGACCCTGACCGAGCGCAAGTAGCGGCCGGTATCCCAGATCAGCAGCGAAAAGATCAGGAACAGAAACACGCCGTGAATGTCGAGGTAGGCCCACAGCGGAGTGCGATCGCCGTACCAGAGCTGGGGGACGGCGTCCGCCGTGGCGTACCAGTAACTGTAGGGAGCCAGGAAGAGCCCGCCCAGCACCACCAGTCCCGCCACCTGGCCCAGCCAGTGCAGCAGCGAGGCCCAGGAAAGGTGCCAGCGCTTGAACGACTGCCAGCCCAGGTACAGCGCCCCGCCGCCGAAAATCCCCAGAAAACGCCAGAAGGGGCCGGGGTTCGGAATCACCCCGTCGTCAGGCCGATCGCGCAAGGCACGATGGCGCAGGTACGCCGCCAGAGTCAGCCCGAACAGGGTCAGGACAAGGTACGTCACCCAATCGGCAAAATTGGTCGCGCGCAGGATGCCCACCGCCAGCGCCCCCAGCGCCAGCGCGCCAAAGGAGGCCGCGCTGCTCCGGCCGCGCCCACCCTGGGCCGCGTGCAGCACCTCGTGGATGATCCAGCCGATCACCAGCAGGGTCAGAGGCAGCGCGATCCCGTGGGCGTGGGGATCGCCATACAGGAACGAGAAGAAGGGAATCTCCGTGATGGCATTCCCGGTGTGATTCATCACGCGGGTTGGATTCCACAACCACCAGCCGGGATCGATCGGCAGGGCCTGGCCCTGGAACAGGCTGCTCACCCCGGCCGCGATATCCCCCAGCAGGGGCAGGAACGGCCCGCCGCCGCCGGAAACATCCCGCCCGCCGCCCGCCCGCGCGAAGCCATCCAGCAAGACACGGATGTCGTCCAGGTTGCCCAGCACGACCGCCAGCAGCATCCCGACCGAGCCGGCCACCCAGGGGCTGCCCAGGCGCGCGCCCAGCGAGCCATCGGCCCGGCGCTGGCGCAGGCCGGCAGCCAGGTTGAACGCGGCCGAGAACGCGCCGATCCCGGTCAGCGCGAACAACGTGGGGATGATCAGGTTATAGGCGACCGATGGATTCAGGCCAAGCAGCTTAATCGGCGTCCCGACCAGGACGAAGCCGTAATAGTAGTAGTTGATGTACCCCCCGGCGTACCAGGGATTGATCGGCGGGAAGACCGTGCTGCGCAGGACCCCGTTGAGGTAGGCGAAGTCCATCGGCTTCTCGCCTCCAAAACGGGTATCCCACAGGTCGGGGTTGCCCAGCCGGATGCCGATGAAAACCAGGAACAGCAGCAGCATGATCCCTTCCAGAACCAGCATCTGCCGCCAGTGGGTACGGACGTAACCGGCCAGGGCCGCGCGCTGGCGGTAACCCGCGATCAGGCTGACCAGCAGCACCAGGCCCATCGCCAGCAGGATACCTTCCCGCGTCCAGGTGCGAAGCTGGAGACTGGCTCCCAGCCAGGCCAGCCACGAGATCACCAGCAGCCCGGCGATGCGCGCCAGCGGGTAGCCCCGATCGGCCAGCGCCGGGAGGAAGGTAAACAACAGCGGCCAGATCAGCCAGCCAAATACCGCCAGCGTCAGCCACCACGCGATCACTGCCGCCGCCTGGCTACGGTTGATCAGCGAACCGAGGTCGAACATATCCGACCACGTGCCGCCGCTGTACTGGATCGCGCGCATGCTCTCGGTGAACATCAGGGCCGTGCGCGCCTGACTGGCCTGCGCCCCACCCCAGGGGATCACGCCGATCACGCGGGTCGGGTTGCCCCAGCTCGACGAATCCGCCGTCGAGGCCGTCTCCACACCGTCCAGAATCGCCGCGACGCGCTCCGGATCGTAATCCGCCGTCTTGTGGAACACGAATACCACCGGGTGATCGTAAACGTGGAAGGCTTCCTCGGCCTCGAACTCGTTCAGCCAGGACGGCACGTCGTAAGTCGGTAGCACCTGGTCAGAGATGACCAGCGAGCCGAGCGTGAACGTGGACTGGAAGGTCTCCACCAGTTCGAAGCCCAACTCTCCGCTAAACAGCGCGTCGTAGTAACGCAGCGTCATCGGAAAGCGCATCGGCAGGCGGCTGAGCGAATCGTAGAAACGGTTGCTGCTGATGGTCAGGTAATCGGCCTCGTTCAGACCGTCGATCAGAATCTGGCGCTTGGTGTCTCCGTCCTCGTAGGAGAGGTACAGCTCGATCCCCTGGTAGTAGCCCATGCCAAAGCCATCGACGCCCCGGCATTGGCTCAGGTTGTCCACGGAGATCAGGCCGGGCGGCGCGTCTGGCGTCCACTCGTCAGCCATCGCGCAGACCTTCCACGGGATACCGTCGTCCCACGGTCCCTCCGTGGCGACAACGCTTCCGGCCACGATGATCGGCGCGCCCGCCTCTGCACGGGTGCGCAGTTCGTAGGATTGTCCCGCGCTGACCTCCACCGGCTCCGGAAAGAGAATGTCGTAGGGCTGTCCGAGCGGGTTTTCCGCCGCGCCAAAGTCGGCTGTGACGGTCGCCTCCGCCACAATGCGTTGGCTGGCGACATCCCACAGGCCGACCCACAGGGTTTCCTCGCCCGAATCCTGGAGCGGGTCCCCCAGGTAAGCCGCGTGCACGCCCGCGATCGTACCGGTCAGCGGGGCTGTGAACGCGGCGTTCTGCATCCCCGTGCTGCCGTCGGAATCGGTCATGTAGTGCGTCGCGTTGACGTCGTAGCCCAGCGAGATGCGGCCCAGTTCGAACGGCGCACCGCCTTCCGCCCGGAACTGAAGTGTCAGGCGCTGCCCAGCGTGGAGGCTGATCGGATTGGCGAACAGCATCTCGCGCCCGATGGTGGCGATCTCCCGGCTACCGCCCGTCAGGATCACGGTGGTCCCGCCCTGTCCCGCCACGGGCTGGGCAAAGTCCGCGCTCAGGCGAGTCTCACCCAACAGATTGTTGGTTTCGGCGTCGTACAGGCCGACCCACAGCGTTTCTTCGCTGAGGTCGTGCTGGGCATCGCTGGTGAAATCCAGCACCACGCGCGAGGCCGTCAGATCGAATGGCACGGTGAACGGCGCGGACTGCTCGTCGCCGTCGGCGAAATAGCGCGTCGAATTTTCAACCAGCGGAATCTGGTGGGTGACGGTGTCGTTGAACAGGCCCAGGTTGACCATCCGGGACGCGCCGCCCTCGCCCTGGATTTCCAGTGAGTAGTCCGCCGGGATGTTTTGCAGCACCCATTGGGACGCCTGAACGCGCGTCAACTGGCGCGTATAGATCCGGGTGAAGGCGAATGCCCAGACCAGGGTAAACAGCGTCACGCCGCCCAGCAGCCCGATCGCCAGCGCCCGGCGCAGCCCGGCGGCGCGCGCCCGGTCCTGGACAGCCCGCTGGGCACGGACGGCCAGCGTCACCAATGCCCAGGCCGCCAGCAGGATCAGGAAGGGGTAGATGGGCATGTAGTAGCGCATCGACATGACCCAGCCGCCGCCCTGCCAGCCGAAGTAGACCAGAATCCAGACAACCGGCAGCAGGTGGCGTTTCCAGGTTGCACGCCCGCGCAGGGTTTGTAGCCCGGCCCAGGCCCAGCCTAGCCAGCCCGCCAGACCCAACGGCACGCCCATCCCCCACAGCACCATGTTCTGCCAGGAGAACAGGTACGGGATGCGCCCCGTCCACTGGTGGTTGGGCGGAAAATCGACCTGGCCGGAGACCTGGCGCTGGACTTCCTGCATCTGCGACCACCACGATGGGTTGGGCAGGATGCCAAAGAAGCTCGGTCCGGCAAAGGCATAGGGCTGGACGATGCGGAACGTCAGCAGCGAAACGACCCCGCCCGCGACCAGACCGAGGAACTCGCGCTTGATCGTCTCTTCGCGCTTGCGGATCGAGTACCCGACCTGCGTGACCGGCAGCACGCGCAGGATCGCCGCCAGAACCAGCACCCCGGCCAGCGGCACCACATTGATCCGGCAGCCGACGGCCGCCCCGAAAGCCAGACCGAAACCGACGTAATTTCGCCACCCGCCATCATCCAGCACCCGCACGGCCAGCCAGAACGCGATCACGACCGGCAGGTTGGTGAACGCATCCATCGTCCAGAAGTGGGAAAGCTGGATGGGCAGCACGGCAAACGTATACAGCGCCGCGGCCAACAGCCCGATCCAGCGGTTGTAGAGCCGGCGACCGATCAGGAAGATGAACACGATCGTCATCAGGTCGGCCACGGCGGAGACGCTGCGCCCGACCAGTTGCACCCCGTTGTACCCCCCCAGAGCGCCATTGCCGGTCGCCTGGACCGCCATTCCCGACACGGCCTTCACCACGAAGAGCGGCAGGGTGCCATAGACGTAAAAGCCGTACCCCATGTTATTGGGGTTAAGCGTGCTGGTAGCCGTGTCGAAGTACTCGCCGATGCCCGCCACCGGCGCCAGCCGGCTGGTCACGTCGGTCAGAAAGCGCTCGTCAGGATGGAGGTGAGTGTAGTCGTCCCAATTCTGGCCGATGAAGCGGAAATATGCCCCCACCAGAAGGATCAGGACGAGCAGCACGCTCACCAGCACGCTCCGCCCATCGGGCGGCGTGCGCCGGCGTGCGCTGGCCCGCCTGGGGGGCGCAGCCGCCTGGCGCGGCTGCGGAGCAGCCTCCGGTTCAATCATCACCGGCTCCTCAGGCAGAGCATCGGATTCCTCAATCGGTCGTGGGTCGGCCATAAGTTCGCTCATACGTGTTCCGCAGGTCAGACAATAGATACACCCCGATGCGCCGTTTTCCTCACTCCGCCGGGGCAAGATGGGCGGCCATGAAATCGTCCAGCCACGCCGTACCGGGCGGAGGCGCGATCAGCGTATAGAAGTCCTTGAGCCCGTCCGGCGTCTGCTGAAGCACGATGCTGGCTTCGGGGAACCAGCCCAGCAGGGTCTCCTGGGTTTCCAGATCGGCCTGATTGTAGAAGAACAACACCGCCCGTTCGGGATCGAAAGCGTATTCGGTCCCGGCATTGTCGTGGATCTTCTGCGCCAGGTCGCTCAGCGCGACCAACCCATTCGGCCAGTCGATCCGGCCGCCCTCGATGCCGATCGCCCGGTGATCGAACCAGTACGGGTAGGCCACCATGAAGGCATTCCCGTAACTGCCGTTGCTTTCGGCAAAGCCGCGCAGCACGCGCCCGGTCAGCGCGTAAGGCTGGGCCGCCAGCGCGTAGCGCTCCACGTACTCACCAAAGTATAGCCCGCTGTTGGCGACAAACGCGCCCCCCATCAGCAGCCCGCACAGACCGACACTCACCAGACGGGTCGCGCGCTCCTGGAAAGTCCCTTCGAAACGCTGGAGGAAGTAGGCCAACCCATACGCCGCCAGGAAATAGGCCAGCGGCAGCGAGCCGCTGGTGCGCGTGGCGCTCGGATTTTCCACCGGGAAGGCGATCGAAAGCGCCGAGGGCAGGAGCATGATGAAGATCGCGGGAAGGATCAGCCAGTCCACCACGTCGCGCCGGCGGAACAGACGCACGCCCCAGGCCACGCTCCCCAGCGCCAGCAACGACCCGCTGATCCAGTCCATTGCCGGACGGTTGGGCGCGCCGTTGATCCAGGCTACATCGCCCTTCCAGTTGTACATCAACAGTGCGGTGCGCACGTTGTTGCCCAGCAATGGCAGATTGGCGGAAAACGCATTGAGCCGGTCTTCCAGGGTCGCGTCGCGTTGGACAAGCTCGCCGCTGACCGGGTCGGTCTCGGTGATCACGTCGTCGCCAAACAGGCGGCCGGCCGTGCGCATCCAGAACAGGTTGGGATAGTCCAGCATGAAGCGACCCAGGGGCACAAACACCACGACCGCGATCACGATCAGCGTGGCAAAGTTGAGCAGGTAACGGCGGCGGTCGGCCCAGGTTCGCGCGACGAAGAGGATCGCCAGCCCAATCCCTAGCGCGACAACCACGGGCATCATGCGCACGGCCTGATAGCAGTACACCCCCACGCCGAGCACCAGCCCGGCCTTGAGAAAATCGCCCCGCCGGTTGTGGCGCATGGCCCGCGCCAGATAGACCATCAACAGGGTCATGATCAGCGGGGTGAGCACGATCCGCAGCGCCAGCCGCGAGAGCGCCACGTGCCAGTAGCTCACTGCCACCAGGGCCGCCAGAATCAGCCCGACCGCATTGCCCAGTTCCGGCTCGCGCTCGCCGATCAGCTCGCGACCCATCCACCACAGCAGCGGAATCGTGATCAGCCCCTCCAGCACGGACACCCACTTGAGGGTTGCGAAGGTCATGCCCAGGCCGCTGATCTGCGAGAACAGCGCCACCAGGTACATCTGCACCGGCTCGCGCCCGCCGTTGTTGGGAAAGAAAATCTGAGTCGTCCCGTCCAGCACCCGCTGGGCGTCCAGCAGCTTCTCGACGTGGTCGCTCGTCATCTCCGGCGGCACCGCGTCGAACCGGGCAAACCGGAAGACTCCGGCTACCAGCATGATCACGATCAGCGCCAGCGCCGTCCAGGACAGGCGAATCCGGACCCCATTCCCGAATAGGCCGGACCATGCCGCGCGCCGGGCCTGCGCCCAGGCCACCAGATCAAACTCCGGCGGGGTCAGCACGACCAGCCAGACCGCGATGCTGGTCAGCCAGACGAACACGCCGAACCCGGTGAAGGTGTTGCTGCCATTGAAAGCATAGGCCGCCAGACAGAGCAGGACTCCCAGCGCCGCCAGCCCCAACCGGGCGGCATGTACTTCCGCCCACCCGTAGAACCGCATCAGCCATCCGACTGCGGGTTGATCGGACTCCACCTCAAACACGGGCGACGCTTCATCACCGGGAACTGAAGCCTCTTGCTCGGCCTTTTCGCCCTTGATTCTCCGCCGCTGCCACCACGCCGTTACGTCGTCGCGGTAGATCACGCTGGCGGCCGCCAGCCAGAGCACCGCGCCCAGCAGCAGCCAGGGCGCTCCCAGGCTAAGCTCGCGCGCCTCCGTCCGGCTGATCCCGCCGACCATGATCGAGGAGCCGAGCAGGGCCAGGATTAGCCCCAAAGCCAGCAGCAGAAAGGAAATCAGCCGGGGCCGATCCATCCGGAGCAGCGCGCTGCGCTGGCCGGTGGGCCAGGGCGCTAACCCCGCCGCCACCTCGTCGTCAGCGACTTCGCGCGCCCGGCGCGGGCGCGGCAGCGGCACGGGGACGGCCTGACCGGCATCCTCGGAGGGCGCTTCCAGCGCGGCCCAGAAGGCTTTCCAGGTCGCCACCGGGGCACGCAGGCCCAGGGCCAGCACCTCGGCCAGGGTCAGATCGACCAGGGCAGGCTGGGCCGGCTCCCCGGCGGATTCGTCGTCCGGCGGACGTGCGGGCAGCGCCGCCTCCGCGTCCGCATCGGCCGGAGCCGGGCCGAGCAGCGATTCTTCGATAGGCTCGCGATCCAGATCGCCGGGCAGTGATTCGCTCATACGTCGGTCGTCCTTCGCGCCCGCGGGTCTTATCCCGCAGCCGGCTTGCGCCCCTTGATACACAGATTGACGGTCGAAACGCTCTCCGGCTCGTTGGTCCGGTTCAGACGGTCGACGGCATTGAACACGGCCAGCCCCAGGTTGATTGGATTAAGCAGGCTGCCACTGTTCTGGTCGAACTTCGTCCGGTCAGCCGCAGTGGCCAGCGAGTCGGGCAGCGCCCCGCTTTCCAGCAGTGGCTTGCCCAACCCATACACCAGATTGTGAATGAACGGGAAGCTGTAATGGGTAAAAGCGCGTTCCTGTTCCACGATGAGGCCCGCCTGTTCAACCACGCGGCGCAACTGGTCGCGCTCATACAGCCGGACGTGATTGGCCCAGATACCGGCCAGCGGCCCATGCTGGATATGGATGCCGAACAGGGTTTCCAGCGTCTTATTGATCGGGTCCCACAGGAATGGGTAGTTGGCGTTGGGCACGGTGATCGCCACCACGCCGCCCGGCTTGAGGACGCGCCGCACCTCGGCCAAACCGCGCACGTCGTCGTCGACGTGCTCCAGAATCTCGGACAGGATCACGCTGTCAAAATAGTCATCCGGGAACGGCAGTTGGTAGATGTTGCCGCGCACCAGCAGGATGTCTTGCAGATGGGCTACGTGGCGCTGGGCCTTGCGGATGATCGGCTCCTCCAGCTCCAGGCCGACCAGCCGCGCCCGGCTGGCGTAGCGCACCATGTTCAGGTAGAACCCGCGCCCGCACGCGCAGTCGAGGATCACGGAGTCGTCACGCGGCTCGATCCACTCGAAAATCGTCCGGACCCGGCGCTTGAAAGCCATGTCGGCTTCGTTGCGAGTCATGTGCCGTAAGACGGCTTCATCGACCATGAATCACGCCCTCGCTCGTGGAGCCGCATTGGCGCGAAAGCATCGCTCGTAGCGATCCACCGTATCCTCGAAACTGAACACCCGCTCGATCTCCTGGCGGGGCCGCTGGTACGCTTCCCGGTGGTTCAGCACGTCCAGCACCGCCTCACCGATCAGCCGCGCACTGCCCGACGGCACAATCTTGCCCATCCCCGTGGCCTGGACGACGATCCGCGCGCCGGGGATATTGGTCATCACGACGGGCGTGCCGCACAGCATCGCCTCCACCTGCACCAGCCCAAAGCATTCCGTCCCACTGGGCAGGACGAGCACGTCGCACGCCGCGTAAAAATCGGCCATGGCCTGCATGTCGGTCAGCAGGCCCAGAAACAACAACTGGTCGCGGAACCGGTTGACCAGCGCCTGATGGCGCTGCCAGGTCTCCTCGTACTTGATGTCGTACTCGCCCGCGAACACGATTCGGGCCTTGGGGTAGCGCTCGTTGATGGTCTCCAGCGCCTGGATCAGCAGATCGGGGCGCTTCTCCTCCACGAACCGGCCAGCATACCCGATCAGCGGGCCGCCGTCCAGCGCCCACTGGGCGCGCAGTTGGGCCACCCGCGCCGGGTCCGGTTCCGGGATGGTCACCGGCGGATAGATCGCCGTCACCCGGTCGCGGAACGGCATCAGGTAGTAGGAATGATCGGCGTAGTCGTCGCTGTAGGCGGTGATCGCCCCGGCCCGCCGGGCCATGTAGTAGTACAGCGCGTACATGATCCGGGTGATCGCCGCGTTGAACATCCCGCGCGGCAACACCAGATCGCCGTGATGGGTCACCACGACTCGCTTGCCCAGTTTCTCCGCCAGAAAAGCGACCAGGGCAGTCTCAAGCTGCGGCGTGCCAAACCAGATCACGTCGTGTTCCTGGATCAGGCGGGCGGCGGCCAGCGGATAGGCCGGCATGATCATGCCCCGGCTCATCCGCAGCATGGCCCGCAGCCGCACGATCCGCACGCCGTTGATCTCGTCCTCCGGCGCAAGATCGGGCTTGTAGCGGGCCGTCAGAACCGTCACACTATGCCCACGCCGCACCAACTCCTCGGCCACGCGCTGGATATGCAGCGGGACGCCCGTCCGGTGCGGGAGATAGTAAAGCTGGGGAACCAGTATTCTCAGGCGATCGAATCCCTCGCCATGCACCATAAGTCGGCCAGAATCCTTTTGAGTTCCGTCCACGAAACCAGTCAAAGTCAGTCGATTGGCGTTGGAGCCGCGGCCGGTTTGATCCCCCGCGCGCCCTGCGCCACCTGTCCCAGCGAGACGCCTTCGAACAGCAGACCGATCACGCCGGTCAGTACGTACACCCCCAGGTTAGTCGCGTGCAGCACAATGGCGAAGGCCACGGCCGCGCCTTCCGGCCGGTCAAACCCGGTCAGGTTGAGGGCCATCACGACCCCGGCCTCGTACGGGCCGACGGCTCCGGGGGCGTAGGGCACGGAGACGGCCAGCGAGGCCATAACGATGAACAGCAGCGTCGCGGTCCAGGTGGGGGTGGGGAACAGGGCATACATCAGGATGTAGCCGGCCACCACCGAAAGCCCCCATGAGACCAACGACCAGAGCAGCGCCGCCAGCATACCGCGCCACGAAGCCAGCGGCTGGATGCCATCCAGGAAACGGCCGGCGATATCGGTCGGATGCCAGCGTACCAGCCAGGCATAGCGCTGCTGGAGGCGCTCCAGCAGGCCCAGAGTCCAGGCCCGCCGTCGGGCGATCACCACCAGCAGGATAACCCCCACCACGGCTCCGAGGCCCAGCGTCAACCCGGCCGTCGTGATGAAGGCCGGGACGGGAAGCATGGTCAGCACCAGTCCCAGGAGGCCGATCACCGTCAGCATGTCCAGCAGGCGCTCGGCCACGATCGTGCTCAGTGTAGTTGGCGCCGGAATCGGATCGGACAGACGTGTGACCAAAAAAATCCGGGCCAACTCGCCCAGCCGAAAAGGCAACGCTCCGTTGAACAGGTAGCTGATGTTGAGAATGTGAAATGCGTGCGCCAGGGGCAGCCGGCCGCCCAGCAGGCTCCGCCAGCGAATGGCGCGCGTCCCCATGCCGATCACCAGCAAACCGAAGGCCGGGAGCACCATCCGGTAATCCGCCCGCGCCAGCGCGCCCTCGACCCGCTGAATGTCAACCCCGTTCAACACCAGGATCAGCAGGATCAGGCTCACCAGCACACCAATTAAGAGCGCGTAACGCGATTTCATGTCCGATACCCTGTTACACAAAACGACGGCGGATTATAGCATGCCGGAGCCTCGCCAAGTATATAACTTTTGTCCGGCACGAACACTGATCGAACCGGGCTGCCGGAAACACCCGGAAAAGGACACTGTGAAAAAGCGCGGTGGCGGTTTTCCCCCGTGCGGCCTCCCTGGAAGACGCGA
Organism: Aggregatilineales bacterium; assembly: GCA_029976005.1. Taxonomy (GTDB): domain Bacteria; phylum Chloroflexota; class Anaerolineae; order Aggregatilineales; family Ch27; genus JARKOQ01. The sequence continues at coordinate 154,195 of JARKOQ010000218.1, forward strand.
ATTTCTGTCACATTCTTGATCCGAAGCCACCGCCCTAATCAGCCAGGCATCTCTTGACAAACGATCTTGACAGCCCCCTGCCCCCGACCTATAATCCAAAACATAACAATGCGGGTATAGTTCAGCGGTAGAACGTCAGCTTCCCAAGTTGAATGTCAGGGGTTCGAGTCCCCTTACCCGCTCTGCAAGCCAAAGGCAGTTGAACCGCTTTTGGCACGCAGACGTGCCGCGCAGCCGCGCCGGACATCCGGTCGGTTGTTAAGGTGCACAATGCGGCCCAGGCCCGATGCCAATCGGGTCAGGGCAAAATCCAGCGTCGCGCGTTAGCCGCCAAGCACAGGCGCGACACTCACAACTTCGGCCCTTCGCTCACTGCGAGGGGCCGAGTGATTCCCCGTATCATCTACTTCGATCAAATCCTTGACCTGAAGGCCGAGCAGCGAGCACAGCAGCGCGACCTTTTCGAGGTCCGGGCTAACCACGCGACCATCCAGGTATTGCGCAACCGTGGATTTCGGGATTCCGGCAGCCTCGGCGATTTCCTCCAGGGTCAGCGCTTTGCCGCCCCTCAGAATTCTCTCTGCGGAGCGCTCATGCTTGGCAGCCTTGAGCAGTTCCAGCTTCCACTTCGCCATATTGTCCTCTTTCGCAACAATACACACTTATCATATTCGCGATACAAAATCCTGTCAAGCTAGACGTTGGACAGTTGACATACATTCGTCTTGGGTATACACTGTCTATTGAGGATAGACAACGGACAGCAAGGACATACGTTATGATTGCCCGCAAGACCCCTCAAATCGTCAACGAAAAAGCCCCCACCTTCACAGGCAGGGGCCTCTCGTCAAATTCCCTACGGCTTTTCCAGGTGCAGACTCCAGTCCTCCACGCCAAGGGCATCGACCCCAATCAGATAGCGCCCGCCCTCGAGCCGGATGACCTGACGCCCTGTGTAAGTGCCGACTTCGTCGAGCGACTCATTGACAAAATCGCCAATGAACTCCTCCTCGTCCAGGTTCGTGAAGACCGCGTTGAATACGCCGTAGGATTGGCTGGCCGTCACCTCGAAGTTCAAAACGTAGACCCCGGCCTCCAGGGAGAGCGGCCCTACAGCATCCTCGTTCGTCCCCTCCCACATCCAACCCCGGCATTGCTGCTGAACCTCGGCGGCCGTGGCTTCGACTTCCTCTATAGCAGCAAGCGCTCCGGCCAGGTCGCCCTCGTCCACCGCTTCCCGCGCGCTGGCCAGCGCCGTCTCGATGGCGTCCAGCGCCCCAGTCACATCCTCCGCCGCGCAGCTCAGCTCATCCTGCGCGCCGGCCGGCACGACGGCCAGCAACAGTACGGCCACGATCAGCACGATCCAACGTCTCTTCATCTTGTTCGCCTCCTGATGAGCAACCTTAGCGTTCACCAGTTAAGCACACTCTGTCTCTGATCGCAAGAAAGGAGCGCCCTATGCGCCCGGCGCGAGAAACCGGGCTACACCGAACCGATTATCAAGCCCCGTTTGATTCGTTCTATGAAAGGAACCTCTGATGACCCTCAAAGAAGCAGCAGCCAAGGCCCTTGCAGACCACTACGCCGAGAAGCGCGATCGCATCGCCGCCATGGCGCAGAAGGCGCTCGAAACCCTGTTCCGCGGCCCGTTCGACCTGGACCCGGTGGTCGCGGTCAACCCGGACGACATCAAGATCGACTACGTCGCGTATTCGGGAAGCGGCCGCGCCCTCTACACCGTGGAGGGGATCACCTCCATGGTCGAGGTCGGCGACGGCGTCTCCGAATGGGAAACCAACAGCCCGTCTTACACGGTCTGGATGCTCCCGCCCCGGCAGTGGATGTGTGAATGGGGTCATACCGACGAACCCCAGCAGCATCGCAGTGGTCCGATTCGCTCCCTGGCCGACGTGGGCCGCCTGCTGGAAGCCTTCGAGCCGTTCTATCTGTGAGGCCGCCATGTCCCGCCCCATCCGTTTCACCACCCTCAGCCGTCTCGACATCCAGGCCCTGCGCGCCGCCG
>JARKOQ010000257.1 GCA_029976005.1 Aggregatilineales bacterium
GGCCTTTTACACCTACGCCACCGACGACGAGACGCTGGAAGCCTTCCAGATGCTCAGCCAGCTCGAAGGGATCATCCCCGCGCTGGAGAGCGCCCACGCCGTCGCCGAGGTCATCAAGCGCGCCCCGACCATGCCGAAGGATTCGATCCTGCTGGTCAACCTGTCCGGCCGGGGGGATAAAGACCTGGATACCGTGATCAAGGCGCTGGGGGAGCCGGGCTGAGGAGACAAGACAAAAAAACAGGGCACGGATGACACGGATGAGACACGGATTCTCACGGATAAACTCAAATCATTTCCTGAAAAATCCGTGTGAATCCGTGCTTGATCCGTGTTATCCGTGCCCTATTGTTTTTTACCGCCCGCCGAAGCGTTTGGCCTGGTCGGAGGCGAGCCTGTCGACCCGCTCGTTGAATTCGTGCCCGGCGTGGCCGCGCACCCAGACGTAGCGCACGCTGTGCGGGGCCTTGGCGCTCTCGTATTCGTCCCACAGGTCGAGGTTGAGCTTGCGCTTCCAGCGCCCCTGGGCGCAGTTGGCGATCAGCTCGCTGTCGGTGTAGATTGTCACCACGCATGGCTCGGTCAGGGCGCGCAGGGCCTCGATCACGGCGGTCAGCTCCATCCGGTTGTTGGTGGTGTGCGCCTCGCCGCCGGAGAGTTCGCTCTCGAACTCGTTGAAGCGCAGGATGGCCGCCCACCCGCCGGGGCCGGGATTGCCCTTGCACGCCCCGTCGGTATACACCGTCACCTGTTTCCTGGTCTCGCCTGCCATGTGTCTCATGTCTCCCCGCTGCCCGATCGATCGCGGCCGCCATTGTCTCACATCCTCCCGCGCCGGGCCAGGGCAAAAGCCATTTCACCGCGGAGAACGCGGAGGACGCGGAGAAAAAACTAGGAGGTTGGCTTTCTCTGCGTTTTTTGCGCCCTCTGCGGTGAGACTGCCTTTAACGCGACGAGGCCGCCGGGGAGGCGACCTCGTCATGTCACAAGGAGGAGAAAGAGGGAGAAGGATGTTTGTCACCGGTCCTTCAGGGATTGCCCGATCCCTGTGGAACCGTACTGTCTTGCCCTTATGTTTGTAGAATAACGCCGCCCCCTTAGCCCAACCTGAATGCCGCTTTAGGGTTGGATGAGTGTCCGGTGCCTGCTTCCGCCGGATGCTTACTTCCGCCGGATGATTATTTCCGCCGGGTGCGCGCCCGCAGGGCGAAGGTCGCCAGGGCGTACATTGCCACGGCCAGGATCAGGCAGGCCAGCACGCCCTTGAGCAGCGCATCGCCTTCCCAGCCGCGCAGCATCAGGGAGCGCATGGCCTCCAGCACGTAGGTGATCGGGTTGATCTCGGCCGCCGTGCGCAGCCAGCCGCTCAACAGGTTCAGGGGCACGAAGCTGGCCGTCAGGAAGGTCAGCGGGAAGAACAGGAAGCTGGCCCCCTGGGTGGCGGCGGCGCTGCCGCTGCCCAGCGCGGCGGAGACCGTGAACCCGGCGAAGCCCGTGCCGAGCAGGATCGCCAGCCCGACCACGGCCAGCAGCCCGCCCAGCCCGGTCTCCGGTTCCAGGCCCAGCAGCAGGCCGACGCCGATCACGATCGAGGCCTGGATGCCCAGGATCACGGCCCCGGCGAAGATCGGGCCGAGCAGCAGGGCCGCCCGGCTGACCGGGGTCAACAGCAGCTTGTCGAAGTAGCCGCTGGCGACATCCCGCACCAGATTCTGGGCGGCGATACCCGCCCCGGAGAGCGACGCGCTGACGATCGAGAGGGGCAGGATGAAGCCCAGGTAGCTGTTGCCGGCCAGGCCGGGCAGGAAATTCGAAGCCCCGCCCAGCGTCGATTCGTAGATGATCAGGAAGAAAATGCTGATCGCGATGGGCGGCAGGATCGCTTCCGGGGTGCGGAAGATGGTCAGCAGGTTGCGGCGGGTGATCATGGCGATCTGGGCCGGCAGGGCCAGCCGCGCGCCCGGCTTCAGACTGCCGATCCGGATCGGGGAATGGGTCGTGGTCATGCTAGACATGGGTTCACCTCATGATAAAAGCAGTCATTGGTTACTGGTAGGTGGTTATTGGTGGTTGGCTGTTGGCCCGGCGGCGTGCGTGCCGGGCTTTCAATTCGGCGCTCGACTGACGACTGGCGGCTGATGACTCCTAGGCTGCTGCCTGGGCGCCGGAGTCTTCTTCGGCGGAGTCGGCCCCCTGGGCGAAGCGCTGACCGGTCACGGCCAGGAAGACGTCGTCCAGGGTCGGCTGGGTCAGGGTCAGGGCCACCGGCTCGATCTGGGCGCTTTGCAGGCGCGTCACCACGCCGGGCAGGGCTTCCGCCGCGCGGCTCAGGTACAGGCGCAGGGTGCGGCGGTCGGTCTGGGTGCGCTCGGCCAGGCCGTCCAGGGCGGCGCGGGCGCGCTCCACGTCGGCTTCGCTGCGCAGGGCGACGTTGATCGCCTCCGAGCTGAGGCGGGCCTTGAGTTCGGCCGGGGTGCCTTCCGCGACGATGCGGCCCTGGGCGATGATCCCGATCTGGTCGGCCAGGACGTCGGCTTCTTCCAGGTACTGCGTGGTCAGGAAGATGGTCATGCCCAGCCGTTCGTTGAGGCGGCGGACCTCTTCCCATACATCGCGCCGGCTGGCCGGGTCGAGGCCCGTGGTCGGCTCGTCCAGGAAGAGGATTTCCGGCTCGTGGACGAGGGCCATCGCCAGGTCGAGGCGGCGGCGCATCCCGCCGCTGTACTTGCCCACCCGGCGCTCGACCGCGTCTTCCAGCCCGACCAGGGCGATCAGCTCGTCGGCGCGGGCGCGGGCCTGGGTCCGGCTCATCCCGAACAGGCGGCCCTGGATGCCGAGCAGCTCGCGCGACTTCATGATCGGGTCGAGGCCAATTTCCTGCAGGGCCACGCCCGCGATGCGGCGCACGTCGCCCGCCTGGCTGACCACGTCGTAACCGCCGACGCTGGCGCGCCCGCCGGTCGGCAGGCCGAGCGTGGTCAGGATGCTGATCGTGGTGCTCTTGCCCGCGCCGTTGGGCCCCAGGAAGCCGAAGATTTCCCCGGCCTTGACCTGGAAGGAAACATCGTTCACGGCGGCGAAATTGCCATAGCGCTTGACCAGATTTTCGACAACGATTTCACGTGTAGACATCGGATTTCCCCCGATTGGCTTGGTATGACTGTCACTGTTATGTCCAATAAAGCTATACAATAACTATACACGTATCCGACAGAAATGACCTTAATTTTTGATGAGTGCTTGATGAGAAAGCAGGGCGAGAAAAAAACAGGAGGCCGGCAGCCCTGCCCGGCCTCCTGTGCAAAAAGGGTGAGAGTTGTGCGGCGTTATTCAGCCGGCGGGAGCAGCACCGCGTCGATGACGTGGATCACGCCGTTGGTGGCCAGCACGTCAGTCGCGATGACGGTCGCGCTGTCGTTGAGCTTGACGCCCATGTCGTCAGCCATGATGCTGATCGCGGCGCCGTTCAGGGTGGGGGCCGCTTCCAGGCCGATCACATCCTCCGCCATGACCTTGCCCTCGACGACATGGTAAAGCAGGATGCTGGTCAGGGTCTCGGTGTCGGCCAGCAGATCCTCGGCGCTGATGCCCAGGGCTTCCAGGGCGGCGGCGAAGGCCTCATCGGTCGGCGCGAAGACCGTGAACGGGCCGCCGGTGGTCAGGGCTTCGCCCAGGCCCGCCGCGCCGACCGCCGCCACCAGGGTGTTGAAGCCGTAGTCGGCGGCGACTTCGGCGATGCTCTTGAACCCGGCCACGGCGCTGAAGATCTGGTTCTCGCCGGCGAAGGAGCCGATCGCGGCCACGAGGTAGTACTGGTCACCGGCCAGGGCCAGCGTGCCCAGGTCGAAGACGACCGTGGCGGGGTCACCGGCGGCGGTCACCTGCAGGGCGTACTCGCCCGCCGGGACTTCCAGGGCCGCGTACTGGTTGAAGGCCGCGCCTTCGATCAGCGGGGTGCCATCCGCGGTAATCACGTCCACCGCCGGGGCGTCGCTGATGCCATGCAGGACCAGCACGCGGGCCATCAGGGGCATGTCCTCGGCCATCTCGGCCTCGCCCATCATCTCGCCTTCGAAGGCCAGGGTCTCATCGATCACCAGCGGGCCGAAGGACTCGTCGGCAAGCTGGCCGGTGGCGGCGATGGTGTAGGCATGGCCGGCGGCGAATTCCAGCTCGACCGGGCCGATCACGGCGGCGTCAATGCCCTCACCGGCGGGGGCGACGGCGATCTCATACGCGCCCGCTTCCAGGCTCAGGTAATCGCTGATGGCGGGATACGGCACGCCTTCCAGCACGGCTTCACCGCCCACGAACACATCAACGGCCGGGGCGTCGACCGCGAAGTGCGCGACGCGCACGCGGGCCGGAGCGTCCATCATGTCCTGCGCGCCGACGTTCAGCGCGCCCAGCAACAACGCAGCCACGAGTACCAACCCAACAACGAATTTTGGCTTCTTCACAGCAGGCTCTCCTCTAAAGGTCTACCGGTCAGCTTGTTCATATTTTGCACAATTTAGCTATACATCTAATCTACATAATTCGGGCAGGAAGAGTCAATAGAAGTTAATTAGGACTTGTTTAATCTGAAATAAGAGCTTGCTGAATCGCCGTTGGCGGCCTCCCAACAAAAACGGACGGCCAACCGGCCGTCCGCTTCGGTCCATGCGATACCTGGCGCGGCGTCCGGACTGGCCGCCCTAGAGGTTGTTACGCACTTCTAGCCTCGTTCTTAGTGGTTTGTCCGGCAAATTCCTGAAGGTATGTTTGGGTAGGGGCGACCGGCGGTCGCCCTGGGCGGTTCGCGAACCGCCCCTACAGATGCCTGTTCTTTGCGATGCTGACTTGCCGGATGCACCACTTAGGGGAACATGGGCTGTTTCTAACCCTACCCTAAATCCCTCCCAGCTTGCGGGGAGGGACTTGAGTCTTTCTCCCCATTCTC
>JARKOQ010000264.1 GCA_029976005.1 Aggregatilineales bacterium
GGACCTGACCGGCGTGCGGTTCACCGATGGCATCCTGTTCGATTTCACCAGCGGGGCGCGGCGGTATCTCAATGCCGGCGCCAGCGTGCTCGTGGTTGTCAATCTGGCGGCGTTCCAGGCCCGTTACGGGCATGTGTGCGACGATCTGATCGCCGGCATGTATGCCGGGCGGCTGGCCAACAGCGGCGAGCGCCTGCTGCTGGTGGACGCCCGCAACTCGACCATTCGGGATTTCGCCTACTCGGATGATCCCCCCTGGCCCCTCGCGCCCGACGGCGACGGTCCGTCGCTGGTTCTCATTGATCCGGCCAGTAATGCCGATCACGCCAATCCGGGCAACTGGGCCCCGTCGGTCATGCCCGGCGGCATGCCCTCGGGCACGGTCACGCCCCAATCCTATGCCCGCTGGCGTGAGCTGTATTGGGCCCCCGCCGCCGCAACCAACGACGTTCTCTCCGGCCCCGCCGCGGATTACGACGCCGACGGCCTGGCCAACTTCGTGGAATACGCCTTCGGCCTGGACCCGCGCCGCGCTTCCTTCCTGCCCGCACCCGTCCCGGCGCTGGAATGGATCGGTGACGAACTGCGCCTCACCCTCAGCTTCCGAATGGCGCCCGGCGCGGCCGACGCCCGCCTCGACTGGCAGGCCAGTTCCGACCTGGTGCACTGGGCCGAAGCCGGCCCTCCCTTGGAGCTGCTCGAAACCATCCCGCACGCCGACGGCTCGGCCCGCTGCAAATACGCCGACCCCGGTTCCGCCCTCGACCGCCCCACCCGCTTCCTCCGCCTCAATGGGGTCAGTCCTATAATTTTAGCGTCGCCTCCCAACAGGTAATGCGGGTGAAGCAAGCTGGCGAGATGGCCGGCAACGATTTCGCGGGGGTGGCCGGCGGCCGGCTCGGCGTCAGGAGGGAAGGTCTTTGCCGCTCGAGGTGACGGTCAGTTTGCCGTGTTTGACGCCCTTGGCGCTGATCAGTTCGTCCGCGATTTTCTTGATGGTTGAAGCCTGGCCGCGGACCACGAGGACCTCGAGACAGTTGTGGTGATCCAGATGAACATGGAGGGTGGAGATGATCACCGCATGGTGGTCGTGCTGGATGTCGGTGAGGGTGGCCTGGACGTGCTGTTTATGGTGGTCGTAAACCAGCGTGATGGTGCCCGCAATCTCCTGATTTCCCAGGTTTTGACGATGCTCGACCAGCCCGGCGCGGATGAGGTCCGCCACCGCCTGGGAGCGGTTGCCGTAGCCTTTCTCGCGGGTCATCTGGTCGAGCTGCCGCGCCAACTCGCGCGGAACCGACACACTGAAACGGACGACCCCGCCCGATTTGTTGTCTTTCACGGCCCTGACGCTACCAAAACCTTTTCGCCCGTCAACGTGGGGGGGGCTCACGGGCTCTTGAACTGGAGGCCATCCCGGTTGGCATAGCGCACGATGACACCGTCATCGCCGGTCCGCCGGTACCAGGTCAGCTCGCTCATGGGCGCGTGGGCGCTCTGGCTGCGCGCGCTTCGGGGCCGGGGCCCCAGGCTCCAGACCGCCCAGCGCACCGGGCTGTCGGCCGGTTTGGAGTAAAACCGGCCAAAATCACTCTTCAGCTCGGGAAAATTGGTGGGCACCCAGAGGGCGTAGGCTCCGGCCGGCTCGCCGTTCAGGAGCAGCGGACCCGGCGCGGCGTATTTGTAAGTATGCCCCGGGTCGAAGGGGTCCTCGAGGTTGGCCTCGCGGCCGCCGGCATCGCTGCGCGGCAGGTAGCGGCCCTCGGCCAGCTCGGGCGGAAGCTGGCACCAATGCTCGCGCAGGTCCGTGTTGCAATTCTCGCGCACCGGCGGGACGCGGCCCGCATGGTCGTCGGCATACATGTGCAGAGCCACGCCGATTCCGTAGAGCTCAGCATGCACCTTGGCGACTTTGGCCTTCTCCTTGGCGCGGCTTATCGCGGGCAGAAGGAGGC
>JARKOQ010000007.1 GCA_029976005.1 Aggregatilineales bacterium
GCCGTGACGCGGGGTGAGGAGGACGAGCAGGCGGTCGGCTTCGCCAAAGTCCGTCCGGCTGAGCACGATCGCCTCGCTGCGGAAGACACGCTCTTGAGTCATGCCCGCTATTGTAACCGAAAAAGCCGCCCGCCGCGCCGATGGGCCGCCGCCGGGCTAAAAGCAGGTTGAACCGCCAAAGCGCCAGGGACGCCAAGGAAAGGAGGGGGTTTTTCTCCACTTTGCTTTCTTTGGGCGCTTTGCGGTTCGCTGTTTTTGACGTGCTGCCCCCGCGTCTTTGGGCGACGGGTCCGGCGCATCACGCCCCCAAAAAACATCTCACCGAAAAGCCGCCCGACTCGCGTCTCGGAGCGCGGCGAGTCTATACTGCACCTCTAGACGCGCCCTGGAACCGGGACGCGCTTCTGCTATGACCTGGAGTTTCCCCCGTGCAGGAGGACTCGATGGCGGTGATTCTGGAAACAAAGCGCCTGGGCAAGCAGTACCGGATGGGTGAAGTGACCATCGACGCCTTACGCGAGGTCGACCTCGGTGTCCAGGCAGGGGAGTTCGTGGCGATCATGGGGCCGTCCGGGTCCGGCAAGTCCACCCTCCTGCACCTGCTGGGCGGGCTGGATCAGCCAGACAGCGGCGAGGTGTGGCTGGACGGCCGCCACCTGGCCGCCCTCTCCGACGACGATCTGGCCCGCGTCCGCCGCCGTCAGATCGGCTTCGTCTTCCAGTTCTACAACCTGCTGCCCACCCACTCTGTCGCCGAAAACGTGGCCCTCCCCCTGCTGATCGACGAGCAGCCGGTCGAAGCCCACCGCGCCCGCATCGAGGACCTGCTGGCCCAGGTCGATTTGACCGACCGGGCCAATCACCGGCCGGGGCAGCTTTCCGGCGGGCAGCAGCAGCGCGTGGCGATCGCGCGCGCCCTGGTCACGCAGCCCGCCGTCGTCCTGGCGGACGAGCCGACCGGCAACCTGGACAGCGCCGCCGGGGATGCGATCCTGGGCCTGCTGCGCCGCACCTGCGACGAGCAAGGCCAGACCCTGGTCGTCGTCACCCACGACGCGCACGCCGCGTCCTACGCCGACCGCGTGATCTACCTCAAGGACGGCCGGATCGTCCACGAGCTGGGGCCGGACGAAAACGGCGGCAAGCGCAGCACCCAGACCATCCGCGCCGTGCTCACGGAGCTGGAAGCATGAGCGCCAGCGATCCCACGATCCACCTCATCACGCGGCCGGGCGCGCTGGCCTGGCGCGCCATCCGTCAGAATCCCGTCCGGGCCGGGCTGAGCGCCCTGGCCGTCTCCTTCGGCGTCGCCATGACCATCGCCAGCAGCATGATCGCCGGGGCGGTGCGCGCGGGCATCCTCAAGACCGAGGAGCTGCGGATCATGATGGCGGGTCTGCTCTCGCAGCTCGATCCGATTCTGAGCTTCGTCAGCGTCGTGATCGTCGCGGCGGCGGGCTTCCTGGTCTTCAACGCCTTCAGCATGGCGATCACCCAGCGCCAGCGCGAGATCGGCATGCTGCGCGCCGTGGGCATGACCCGCCGCCAGATCATGACGCAACTCCTGCGGGAAGGGCTGCTGATCGGCGGGGCGGGGACTGTGTTGGGCGTGCTGGCCGGGCCGCCCCTCGGCTGGGTGATCGTCAGCCTGCTGCGCCGCTTCGGCGAGGGCCTGTTCGCCTACGAGGACGTGCCGCCGACCCTGTTCAGCGTGATCCTGGCGATTGGGCTGGGCATGGGCGCGTCGTTGCTGGTGACGCTGCTCCCCGCCCGGCGCGCGATGTCCATCCCGCCACTGGCGGCCCTGCGCCAGGCTTCGCTGGGCGCGATCGAGCCGGTGAAGCCGTGGACCGTCTGGCTGGGGCTGGCGGTGCTGGCGCTTCTGCTTGCCTATCTGATCGTCGCCCCGCCGGGTGAGTGGGCCTCCGCCCCGTGGGATACGCGCGCCGCGATCGTGTGCTGCGGGCTGTGGCTGGGCGGCCTGTGGCTGCTGCTGCGCGCCGCCCCGGATGGGGTGGGCCGGCTCCTGCGCCGCCCGCTGATCCGTCTGTTCGGCGCGGCGGGCCGCCTGATGGCCGACAACCTCCAGCGCGATCGCGGCCGGGTCACGCTGACCATCCTGACCATCGCCTTCGGGCTGCTGGTCATCGCCGGGATCAACGGCTTCCTGAAGTTCTTCGTCAGCTCGGTCTTCCTCCACACGCTCCAGCCGGGCATCGAGCGCGACATGATGATGGTCGGGCGGGTGGACATGGCCCGCGGCTGGGAACCGGTCATCAAGCTGAACCTGGATTCGGTTCTGGTCGCGGAGGACGAATCGGCCGCGATCCGGGCGGCGGTCGGGGAGCGGGGCGAGGTGATCGCCGTGCGCTTCCTGACCGTCCCGGAGCTGTCGCTGCTGGGCGACGTGTACTTCTCCTACATGCTCGATCCGGCCCTGCTGCCTGTCTTCGGGGACAACATGTTCACCTTCGTCCAGGGGGACTGGGACAGCGCGCGGCCGCTGCTGGACGAGGGCTGCGGCGTGCTGATCGCGCCGCTGGTGGCGATCAAGAACGGCGTGGGGCTGGGGGACACGATCACGGTCCAGGGGGTTAGCGGCCCGCTGGACTGCGTGGTGGCCGGGATCGGCAGCTCGGTCGTCAACGCCAGCATCATCAGCGCGGCGGCCGCGGCGGAGTTCCCGCCCAGCCGCCCGGTGATGGAGATCATCCTGCCGCATCTGGGCGTTGATGGCGCGGCACTGGAGGCCGACCTGGTCGCTTTCGCGGACGCCTATCCCCTGCTGCACGTCACCACGCTGCAAGTGATGGCGGACGCGGTCGAAGGCGTGGACGTGTTCTACACATCGCTGAACGGCCTGCTGCTGCTGGCTCTGCTGGCGGCGGCGCTGGGGGTGGTCAACACCATGCTGATGAGCGTCACCGAGCGCCGCCCGGAGCTGGGCTTGCTGCGCGCGGTGGGCGCGACGCGCCGTCAGGCGCGGACCCTGTTGCTGGGCGAGGCGGCCCTGATGGGCCTGATCGGGGGGGTGTTCGGGCTGCTGGCCGGGCTGGGCTGTGTCGTGATCTTCGTCGTGGCCTACGGCGGACATAGCTGGGGGATCGACTTTCCGCTGTGGCCGACGGCCCTGGAGACGGCCCGCGTCGCCCTGCCGGGGGCGATCCTGGGCCTGGTCGCCGCGCCGCTGATCGCGGCCGGGGCGGCCTGGTTCCCGGCGCGCCAGGTCCTGCGCCAGGACACGCTGGACATGCTCACGCCGGAGCACCTGGGGTAGGCGAATCCGGCGGAACATCCCATTGTCACCCGTAGGGACGACCGGCCGGTCGTCCAATATGCGTCAAGATAAGATGTCCGATCTGATTTTGAGCTGGCGGCCGTTGGACCGCCCGCGACTCAAGTCGCGGGCTAGGGATACCAAGTCCACTGAAAGTGGACTCACAAGATGCCCAATCCCCCCGTCCGCTTCAGCGGACTTCGTGTCCGTAGCCGGGGACTTGAGTCCCCGGCGTGCCCGCCGCGCCCTCATTGCCTCGCTTCGTGTCCCGCCCAAATGCATAACTTGACACCAATTGGACGACCGGCCGGGCGTCCCTAGTTCCAGAACACCGGGCGTTTCCCTCGCCGCGCCGATGTGCCATAATCTGCCCCGGAAGGCGGCCTCCAGCGCCGGATGCCGCCCAAACGCACAAGCACACAAGGTGAACACCCCATGTCCAATCCCATCCCCACCCCCACGACCGACCTGCCCGACGAGCGCGGTTACTTCGGGGAGTTCGGCGGGCGCTTCGTGCCGGAGACGCTCAACCCGGCCCTGGACGCGCTGACCGCCGCCTACCGCGAAGCGATGGCCGACCCGGCCTTCCGGGCGCGGTTGGCCGACCTCCAGCGCACCGACACCGGCCGCCC
>JARKOQ010000012.1 GCA_029976005.1 Aggregatilineales bacterium
TCCTCCGGGGCGAAGGGGCGGATCAGACTATCGCTCACCGGACAGACTCCCCTTCCAGCCGGGCCAGGAGCGCCGCCCAGCCAGGCGTGCCGTGCAGCGCGGCGAACTCCGGAATGGCGCGGGCGTCTTCCCCGTCGTCCCAACCGGCATCGACCGCCGCGTTGAGGAACTCCAGCGCCCGGCCGGGTTCCCCCAGGGCTGCCCAGGCCCGCGCCGCCAGGATGTACAGGTAGTCCGGCGCGGGGCCGAAGCGCTCCGCGTCCCATTCCGGGAAGACACGCTCGTAACAGGCCACCGTCTCGCGATAATCCCCGGCCCGGAAGGCGATCCAACCCTGTTCGGCCAGGTGGTTGGCCATGTCGAAGTAGAAATAATGGTGGGTGTAGTGGCGTTCCAACGCGAAGCCGACCCTTTCCGCCACGCCGATCGAGCCGCGGTTGATCTCGTTGCAGTGCCAGCCGACCGCCTCCAGCCCGCTGCCCAGGGCGTATTCGACCGCCGCCGCGGCCGTGATCGTCGCCAGTCCGCGCCGCCGGTGCTCCGGCCGGGTCTGGATGCCGATCTCGGCCTGGCCCCGACTGATGCAGTCCGCCAGCGACCAGGACACGATCGCGTCGTCGTGCACGGTCGCGAAGCCAAAGCCGCGCGCAAAGAACGCTTCCGCCCCGCCCCAGTTGCAGCCCATCCAGCAATGGACGTGCTCCGGCACGTCCAGGCCCGGCCGGGCCAGCAAGTCGGCATCGATGCGGGCGACCTCGTAACCTTCCGGCAGCATGGCCCGCCAGTCGACGGCCAGCGCCCGGCAGACGTAATGGCGGCGCGGGTTGCGCAGGATCGAGGGCGCTCCCGCGAAGATCGCGGACTCCAGCGCCGCCCAGCCCGAACTCTCATAGCCCAGGAAGAACTCGGCCTGTCCCACCGCCAGCACCTGGCGTCTGATCTCGGTCATGATCAGGTGGTTGAGGGCTTTGGCGAAGGCCGGATTGGGCGCGCCATCCAGGTACCAGCCTTCCGCGCCCCACAGAAAGGCGGCGCGCGGTTCGGCCGGGTCGTCCACCCACACCCTGCCGGGACTGCTGCCGTCCAGCACCGCGCTGACGATCAGGTTGTAGGCCATCTCGGGTCCGAAAGCCGGGCGGGCTTTTTCAAAATCCGCCGGCCGAAGCTCGTGAATCATGTCTCCCGCCTTTGCGCCAGATCGACGAAGATCGCCGGCCTATCCCCCACCGGCACGAAGCCCAGCTTGCGGGCCAGGCTGTCCGAAGGGCCGTTGTCGGCCCAACACTCCCAGACCGGCTCCAGGCCCGCCGCCAGGCACTCGCGGATGTAGGCCGTCGCGGTCAGCGTACCGATTCCCTGGCGGCGGAAGTCCGGCTGGGTGGCGATGGTCAGCTCGCGCCGGGCGTCCGGGGCGAAGATCGACAGGCACCACCCGGCCAGCGCCTCGCCCGCCAGGGCGCACACCCCCACCCCACGCGCCAGATAGTCCTCCGCCCGCCGCCAGAAGAGAGTCACCTCCCCGGCCAGGGGCGGGTGCGCCGCCAGCAATCCGGCGTCGATCCGGGCCAGCCGGATGCCCTCCGGCACGGGCGGCGCGCCCAGCGCCGCGAAGCGGGCCGGGTCGAAGCGGAAGTGCCGCCGCGCCACCGGGAACAGCGGTTCCGCCGGGCACAGCGCGCGGAGCGACTCCCCCCAATCCCGGCTGATCGGATAGAGCACCAGGCTCGGATCGGCCGAGGCCCGGATCGATGGGAACAGGATTTCGTGGAGCAGCCCGTCCAGCCAGCCGGGGTCGGTGGAATCGCCCGCCACGTAAGCGAAATTGAAGTATCCGTAGACCAGCGCCCCGCGCGGCGCGCCGGGATCGTCCACGAACACCCGGCCGGGCGTATCCTCGCCCAGAATCGACCGCACGGCAGGCCAATCCGTCCCCGCGAACACGGGCCAGGCCCGCCCAAACTCTCCGCGTTCCAGCTCGTTCACTCTGTCTTCTCCCCCACACAGCCGCGACCACCCGTAGGGACGACCGGCCGGTCGTCCGGGGCGCATCATGGACCCGTCCCTACACGTTTTCTCTTGTCTCCAGTCTCCCGGTCTCTTGGCCTCTGGTCTCCCATACTCGGCCGTTCGACACGGGCGGACGGGTCAGTGACCCGTCCCTACACGTTTTCTCTGGCCTCGGCGCAGCGAAGCGGCGCGGCCTCTGGTCTCTGGCCTCTACCCCACCGTCCGATCGGCGGTGATCCAGGCCGGCAGCCGGATAAAGCCCAGCCGGGTATTGAGGGTCAGCATCGGCGCGTTATGCTCCTCGCTGGCGGTGCGGATGGTCGGACAGCCCACCGCCTGGGCGTAGCGGATCGAGCGCACCTTGAGCGCGGTGGCGATCCCGCGCCGCCGGTAGTCCGGCAGCACCGCCGTCAGGCCGATTGCAAACGCGGTCGGGCCTTGCGCCGCGCTGCGATCCCAGAAGTGGGTCAGGCCGATATAGCGCGATCCGTCCAGCGCGATGAAGTACCCATCGTGGGGCAGCCGTGGATTGTTGATCTCGTTCGCCACCCATTCGTCGAACGGGCGGCGGGTGCTCGTATCCACGCCGGGCGTGTCTTGAAAGAGCGCCCATTCCAGATCGTACAGCTTGCGGTCGCGCTCCGCGTCGGATTCCAGCTCGGCCAGGGTCCTGATCGTGATCCCCTCGGCGGCCAGCCGTTCGTCCAGCCCGGCGTAGGGGGCCGGGTCGAAGGCGGCCACGTCCAGCACGGATTCCTGCTGGCGCATCACCTCCTGGAAGCCATGCCGCGCCAGAAAGGCCAGCCCGGCGCGCTGGTCGGCCCGCACCTGGGCGCGCAGCACCTGCGGGGCATGGGGCGCTAACCCGGCCAGCGCCCGGTCGAACAGCGCCGCGCCGATCCCGCGCCGCCGGGCCTCCGGCCGCACCCCGACCCACACCCGGAAACGCCCCGGCGCATACTCGTAGCCGGACTGGAAGAACATCCCCTGCCCGACGACCTGCCCATCCAGCACGGCGACCCAGCGCCCGGACGGCCCGGCGCGCTCCCGATCGCGGTCGCGGGCGGCCACGGCCTCGCCGGTCAGCGGGTTGTCCGGGTAGATCGCGTTGTTGATCTCGGCCAGCGCGGCCGCGTCACCCGGCACGCTCGCGCGCAGGGTGATCTCGTTCGTGGTCATGTTTGCTCCTCATGGCGGGACGGGCCAGGCAGGCATGGCAGCCAGATCCGTCGGGTGGCGATTGGCACGGCCGGACGGGTCGGGGCCCCGTCCCTACAAGGCCGCTTCGACACGCTAGAATTCCTCATGCAGGAAGGGCAAACAGGCCGGGAACATACTCCGCATGGTCGCCTGCAAGTCGGGCGACGGATCGCCCCAGCCCTCCAGCGCGAAGACCTCCGGATCGCGGATGCCGTACACCAGCCCGGTCAGCGCCTCGATCGACAGCGTGCACTCGGCCCCAACGGACGGCGTGATGTCCAGACAGCCGCCGTCCGACGCGAAGCGATAGCAGCCCTCGTTCCAGGGGCAGAACGGATCGCTGATCCGGGCGGTGAACTGGCCCGGCCCGACCTCGATCCCCGCCAGGCGGGTCACGTCCAGCACGCGGCCCAGGGCCGACTCGATCGAGGTCGTCTTAGGCTGGAGATCGAGCCACCAGGTTTCCGGCAGCTCGCCGGGCGGCAGCACCAGGCTGACCTCCCTGGTCTGGTCGACGTGGCGGGCCAGCCATTCCAGGAGCAGGTAGCGTCCCTGGACGGTCGTGTAGAAAAAGCGTTCGGCCTTAAAAATCAGCGTTTCATCGCCGCCGTCGGCCAACTGGTAGAGGATCGTCCCGACCACGCGCCCATCGACCCGCGCCACAGCCAGCCAGCGCCGGTTGCGCTCGCGCAGCAGCACCGGCTTGACCAGCGCCATGCCGTGCGTGCGGGTCTGGACTTCCTGGAGATAGTCCCAGTACAGGTCGAAACCGTCGGCGATTGACAGCATCTCGACCGTCCCGCCCAGGTCTTTTTTGAGCAGCGGGATCAGCGGTTCCGGCGCGAAGGTCGCCTTGCGCCACTGGGGAAAGGTCACGTAACCCAACCGGGCGTAGAAGGATTCCTTGAACGCCCACAGGCAGGTCATGGCCGCGCCGCGCGCGCGGTCGCCGGCCAGCAGGTCGGCCATCAGCCGCCGCGCCAGGCCGTTGCGCCGGGCGACCGGCATGGTCGCCACCGCCCACACGCCGCCCATCGGCACGATCTTGCCGCGCACGTGCTGGGTCATCGGCGTGCTGTGCACCATCGCCACCGCCTGGCCGTCCTCGAAGGCGACCAGGTTGGGCGCACCCTCCGAGATACGGACGAAGCCCTGCCAGAACTCGTTGTCGAACGGCAGCGGCGGAGTCGGGCCGAAGGCGTAGCCCCCCAGCCGCAGGATGATGTCCCTGCGCTCGTCGCCGCTCACCGGCCGGATTTCAATCCCCATTGCGATTCCTCGTTTCTGTTCCACACACCGCGCACGGGCGGGGCAACCCGGCAGGCTCCCCTGGACAGACCGCCCCGCCCCACATGGACAATCGCATCAAACCACAAACTTCTCACCGCAGAGAACGCAGAGCAAAGACCAAATTGCTTTCGTCTTTCTCCTTATTTTTCCTTGGCGTTCTTTGCGTCTTGGCGGTTCATATTGTCTTTGCCGCGAGCACCCTACTCACTCACTCCTCGTCCGGCTCATGGTACGCGTCCGCCGCCCGGACGTGAGCCGGCGGCTCCGCGTAGCGCCGCCACAGGTCGTCCGCGATCGCCGCCGGGTCGGCGGCGACGCCCTGCCGGGCGAAGTACTCGCACACCCGGCGCAGGTCGCGCGCCAGGATGGCGCAGGCGCTGGCGTTCGTCCCCGGATCGATCACCTGCGGGAAGTCGATCAGGGTCAGCCGCCCGTCCCAGTACAGCAGGTTGTAGGCGGACAGGTCGCCGTGCACCATCCCGTGGCGCAGCATCAGCTCGACGTTGCGCAGCACCTCCCGGAAGAGTGGCTCCGCTTCGTCCTTCTCCAGACGAATCTGATTCAGGGTCGGCGCGGCTTCCTGCCGGTCGCCCACATAGCCCATCAGAATCGTCTGCTCGTTGACCGCCACCGGGCGCGGCACGGCCGCCCCGGCCGCGTGGAGGGTCTGGAGCGTCGTGTACTCGTACATCAGCCACGACGTCTGGGCCACCTCCTGGCCGTAGGCCGTCTTCTTGCCCAGGGCGCGCAGGATACGGTGCTCGTTGCCCTTGACCGCGCGGCCTTCCGCCGTGAGCACCTGGCGGCGCTCGCGGTACAGGCTGTCATTGCGCAGGTGGCGCAGCATGCGCGGCCGGTAGACCTTGGCCGCCAGCAGCGTCTCCCCGGTGTGATCCGGGTCGGCGGCGCAGCAGTAGACGTTGGCCTCCTTACCGCCCCGCACCAGCGCCAGCACGTCCGTGATCACCCCTTCCTGGTAGAAGGATTGGAGCGATTGCAGCAGCCAGCCCTGCTCGAAATGGCCGGGGTGGTAACTCGTCACAAAGCCCTGCTCCAGCGCGTCGGCCTCGGCCACCTCGGCCACGGCATCCCCGGCCGACTCGTGCGCCGCCAGATGGCGCGTCACCTGCCGGCGCAGGACTTCCTGGCGCGGCTTGCGCTTGCGGCGCGTGCGCTGGGCATGCTGCTTGCGATTCAGGGAATCGTACGTCTCGGCGTACGCCTCATAACGATCAGTTTGGGTGTCGTCGAAAGACACGGTTGGGTTCCTCGACTGAAGTCTGGTAAAGGATGGGTGAGATGACTCACTGAAACCGGCCGCGCTTGTCCCGCGACCGGCCCGACACCGGTGATCTGCTCTTGAGCGTCCAATCCGGCTAGCATCATTCACCCTCCTCCCCGGCCCCACGGGCCAGGCTCCACGGCTTCGCCGTGCGCAGGTTCATCCCAACAGGTCCGGCGGCCCGGCTTCAGCCGCCGATGGTTTTTTCGTACGTGATCAGTTCTCGCGTCACCTGCATCCCGGCCCGTTCATACAGCCGGGTCGCGCCGCTGGCATTGTCCGCGTCCACCGACAGCCCGACGCGCCGCTTGCCCCGCGCGTAGTAGACGCCGAAGGCCTGCCGCAGCAGGGCCAGCCCCAGCCCGCGCCGCCGCCAGTCCCGCCGCACGAACAACTGGCTGATCCAGCCCAGGTCCGGATCGGCATACTCGCGCGGACGGCACAGCGCCGCGCCGAGGATGTCATCCTCCGGCCCGGCGGTGGGAACCGCCAGGAACCACAGCGCCGGGTCATAGTTCCCGGCCCGGTGATGGACGAACATCCACTCCTCGAACGGAATCGGGTGGTAATCCCAGTGGTCGGCGAAGGCGGCGTTCATGGCCGCGTGCACGGCGGGCAGGTCGCGCGCCGGATCGGCGATCCGCAGCCGGACGCCCTTAGGCCAGTCCGGGGCCGGAGGCGGCTCCGTCAGGTCGATCGCCATCTTCCAGAACCAGCGCACCGGCCGGTAGCCGTTCCGTTCGAGCAGAGTCCGGGCCGCCGTCGCAGGCGCATAGACGCCGTTGCGCAGCCCCATCACCTCGCCGGGCGGGACTCGATCCAGGTCGGCGCGCGCCCAGACCTCAAGCTGGGCCAGCAGGGCCGTGCCAATCCCGCGACCGGTATGGGCGGGATGGACCCGCCCATAGCCGAGGGGATGCAGGGGCGTTGATTCGCGGTCGGCGTAGTCCGCGTAACCGGCGACTTCTCCATCCGGCGCGAGCACCACCCGCGCATGGCCGGCCAGGTCAAACCCCGGCGACTGCCATTCGCTGCGGATCAGGTCCGGTGTGGCGGTCGCCTGGCCGATTTCAGCCCGCGCGCAGGCGTTGATCAGATCGACCACGGCCGCCAGATCGTCCGGTTGCGCCGGACGCATCCGATACCCAGCAGGAAGCTCAGGAACCGTCGGCATCGCCTATTCGTCCAGGTTCTCGGTCGCCAGCACCCGCCCGTCGCGCAGGATTTTCTCGTGGAGGTCCCAGCGCTGAGAGACGTGCATCCCGGCCTTCTCGTACAGCCGGGTCGCGCCCGTCAGGCTGGAGGCGTCCACGCCCAGGTTGACCCGGGGGATGCCCAACGCCTGGAACGTCCGGAAGGTGTGGTGCAACAGGGCCAGGGCCAGCCCCTGCCGCCGCCAGGGCCGCCGCACGCACAACTCGCCCACGAAGGCCGTGTTTGGGTCTTGCATGGAATGCGCTTTGCACAGGCTGACCCCGGCGATCTGCTCGTCCGGGCCGTCGCCCTCGACCGCCAGGAACCACAGGCCTGGGTCGAATTCCGGCATGTCGATCATCTCTTCACGGAAATGCGCATAGCTCATCGGGGTAAAGCCCCAGTGATCGCGGAAGGCTTCGTTGAGCGCCTCGAACACCGGGCGGTCGTCCGGGCCGGGGTTGTGAGTCCGCACCCGGATTCCCGCCGGCCAGACCGGCTCCGGCAGAGTCTCGTCCAGCCCGTAGGCGATCTCCATCGTGAAGAAGTGGCGGATGATCGTGTAACCGAGGTCGCGGAAGAGGTCCAGCGCGGCGGTCTCGGTGCTGAGGATATTGGCCCGCAGGCTGTAACGGGCGTCCGGCGGGGCCTTGGGCATGGCAGCGGCGGCGCGTCCCTCCGCCCAGGCGGTGAGCGCCGTCCCGATCCCCCGGCCCTCGTAACCGGGCAGGACGCGCGCCCAAACAAAGGGCTGGGTATACGGCTCGAACAGCCAGAACTCGGCCGCCCCCACCAACGTGCCGTCCGCATCGAAAGCCAGGGCGGTATCCTCGGCCGGGTCGAAGCCGTCATACGAGTACTGGTTGGCCAGGTTCTCGTCGGTCAGGCCGCCGAACACCCCCGTTTCGGCCTCCGTGCAGCGGTTGGTCAGGTAAGCAATCGCGGGCACGTCGGCCATCGTGCCGGGGCGCAGCCGCAGGTTTTCGCTGAGTGCAACCATGGTCGTTCTCCCATCCAAAAGCCCGGCGTCCTAGACGGCGACGGGCAGGCAATCATCGCGCAGTTCTTTTTCATAAACGTCATAGCGCACCGGAGCGCGCCCATCCAGACTGATCCAGCGCATCTCCTCCGGCCAGCCGGGCAGCAGCGCGGATCGATCCGCGGCGCGATCCGCGTCCTGGTCGCCGCTCCACAGGCGTTGGGCCAGGCGGAAGCCGGCCGCGTTGAGCAGCCGCCGCGTGTCGTGGTTCACGGCCAGGGTCGCGGCGCGCAGGATCACGCGGCCGCAGACCTCCAGCGCCCGCCGCTCGGCCAGGCGCAGTAGCGCCCCACCCAGCGGCCCCCCGGTATAATCGGGGTGGATGCGAATCCAGACGACCAGGCCGGCCTGCAAGCCGTGCGCCCGCACCTCGACGTAACCCACCATCCGGCCGCCCGGTCCCTCGACCACGCGGGCGTCGGTCGCCAGGTCGAAGCCCGGCGTCCGCCAGTGGGCCAGCACGTGCTCGACCGTGATCTGGAGCGTCCCGGTTTCCAGCATCGCGCACAGGTTGATCAGCCCCGCGACCGCGCTCGCGTCGGCCATCACCGGCGGGCGTACGTTCAATTCACCCAGGTTTGCATCAAGACTCATCGTCCGTTGTCCTGTCTTTTCGAAAAAAGCGATCGTTCACAACGGGTGCGATTGTTTCGCTCAACGGAAAAACCGCCTGTTCTTCAATCCCGGCCCGGTTCGCGGGCCAGTTTCCCCCGGCCGGTTGCCCCGGCTCCCACCGCGCCTGTTGGCCCGGCACGTCCTATGGTAAGATTGCCTTCACGGTATCCGATCCAGGGAGGTGGCCCCCCGGTGCAAACTCCTCATCCTGACGACCCGCCGCCCGGCGACCGCCCGGCCAACAGTCCGGGGGCGCGCCTGGCCCGCACCTACATCCGGGTGGAGCGCGCCCTGGGCCAGCGCGGCTGGCTGATCACCCGCTGGTACACCGATCTGGAAAAGGCCACGTACGGTCTGCCGGGTTTCCTGATCCGCGCCTGGACGGACTTCAACCAGCGCGACACGCGCTATGCCGCGTCCCTGGCGTATTACGCCATTTTCTCCATCTTTCCCCTGATCCTGCTGACCGTGACCGTGGCCAGCAAAGTGATCGAGCCGGCCCAGGCCCGCGAGCAGATTCTGCGCCTGATCGGCACGTTTTTCCCGGCGGAGTCGCTGAAGCTGATCGAGGACAACGTGATCCTGGCCCTGCGCCAGAGCCAGTCCTTCGGCCTGGTGGCCGTGATCGGCCTGAGCTGGGCCGCCCTGTCGCTCTTCTCCAACCTGACCGTGGCGCTGGACAACATCTTCCATCCGCGCCAGTGGCGGCCGATGTGGCACAAGCGCCTGCTGGCCCTGCTCATGACCCTGGCCCTGGGCGTGCTGCTGGCCGTCTCGCTGCTGACGTCCGCCGCCCTGCGCGTGATCGGCATCCTGCTCCTGGACCGGCCCTCGACCTTCATCTCGATCATGACCCTGTTTTTGCCGCTGGGCCTCAACGTCACCATCTTCGCCCTGCTCTTTCGCTACGTGCCCCGCACGCCGGTGCGCTGGGATGCCATCTGGCCGGCCGCCGTCTTTGGCGGCATCGGCTGGTACCTGGCCCAGAAGGGCTTCGGCTGGTACCTGGAGAGCTTCGGCAACTTCAGCCTGATCTACGGCTCCCTGGGGACGGTGATCGTCCTCCTGGTGTGGGTCTACCTCAGCGCCGCGCTGGTACTGCTCAGCGCGGAACTGTGCGCGGCCCTCAACCTGTGGATGATCCACCGCGACCGGGAGATTCGCGCTCAGGATTGATCGTTGCCTCGCCATCCTCGCCACTCTCCACTCAGTCCGCGTTTTTGGCGTTCTTGAGCCTGGCCCGCTTTTTGCGCGGCTCCCAGCGCTGCCAGTAGACGTGATAGGCGTCGAACTGGGTGCGCGGCCGCTTCTGCTCCGCCGGGTAACCAACGTACACCGCGCACAGCGGGGTTACGTCCTCCGGCAGTCCGAGCAGCTTGACCACCGGCTGGATCACCGACGGCAGCGGGTAGATGCCGATCCAGACCGTGCCCAGCCCCATCCCCGTCGCCGCGATCAGGATGTTTTCCGTCGCGGCGGAACAATCCTGCACCCAGTACTTGCGCCCCTCGGCGTTGTGGGCCCGCTCCGGGTTGCCGCAGACCACGATCGCGGCCGGGGCGTTATAGGGGCCAAAGCGCAGCGTCCGGCGCAGGGCGGCCATGCTCTCTGGCTCGTCGATCACGACAAAGTCCCAGGGCTGGCTGTTACAGGCCGTCGGGGCGGCCATCGCCGCTTCCAGCAGGCGGAGCAGGTCTTCCCGCGCCACGGGCTTGTCCTCGTAGTGCCGGATGCTGCGCCGCGTCTTGATCACGTCCAGAATGTCCATGTGAAAACCAGTTTTCAGTCGTTAGTTCTTGGTTATTGGTAAAGACGCTGTGCCGATACCGGCCTGGGCGCTTGGCTTTGACGCTTTTTCTTGCTTCTGGCCTCTCGGCTCCATCGGCGACCGGACGGGGCAGTGCCCCGTCCCTACACACCGCTTCGACGCTTGCCGCTTTGGCGCTGCTCTACCCGACTCGCTTGAGCTTGCCGGTCTTCTTGGCGTAGATCTCGGCGCGGCGGAAGGCCCACACCCCGATCGGCATCCCGATGATCCCGATGATGATCAGCGGCACGATATACTTCAGCAGGTCGGCGGTCGGCGTCGCATCCAGGATGGCCGAGCGGATACCTTCCAGCACGTAGTAGACCGGCGACACCTTGGCGACGACCTGCAAGAACTGCGGCAGGACTTCGATCGGATAGTACACGCCGGAGATCAGCAGCAGGAAGGCTTCGACGATGTGTGTCATCTGCGTGCCGCGCTCGGTGTAGAGCAGCGGCAGGATACTGGCCGCCACGCCCAGCGAGACCAGCGACACGCTGCCCGCCAGCAGGACCAGGATCGCCCCGATCATGTTGGCCTTGGAGAAGTCCAGCGCGAAGAACAGGGTCATGGCGAAGCCGATCACCAGCGTGAACAGCAGGCTGTAGAGCACCGCGAAGCTGGCCTGGCCGATGATCTGCGTGAAGCGCCGCACCGGGGCCATCAGGGTGTATTCGATCGTGCCTTCCCAGCGCTCCCACTGGATCATCTCGCTGATGTTGTTGAACATCCCCGACAGGAAGCGCCAGACCAGCGTCCCGATCAGGAGGTAGACCACGAAGAACGAGGTGTCGATGTCCTCCGCCCCCGTGATCAGAGTCGAGCCTTGCCCGATGAACACCACCGAGAGCGAGGTCGCGGTCGAATAGGCCAGCCAGACCAGCTCCCAGCCCCAGTAGCGCTTGACCAGGTTGAAGTTGCGGGCCACGAAGGCGTAACTCTGGAGCACTTCCTGTTGTACGTTAATCTTTCCCAGCATCGGTGTTGTCTCCCCCGTCCGGGGAACCGCTCGCAGAGCGATCCCCCGGCTCTGTTGTGTATGTGGATCAGGCGGCCTCTTCGGCCGGCTCCAGCGTTTCCTTGTCGATCAGCTTCTTGCCGGTCAGCTCCATGAACACGTCCTCCAGGGTCGGCTCGTGGCCGTTGCGCCGGATCAGGCGCTTCAGCCCGGCGGGCGTGTCCTCGGCCACGATCCGGCCATCGTCCAGGATGGCGATCCGGTCGCAGATGTCGTCCGCTTCGCCCATGTCGTGGGTCGTGATCAGGATCGTGGCGTCGTGCTTGTCGCGCAGCTCCAGGACGAACTCCTGTACTTCGCGCTTGGAGCGCGGGTCGAGGCCGGTGGTCGGCTCGTCCAGCAGCAGGAGGATCGGCTGGGTCAGGAAGGCGCGCGCGATGGCGACCTTCTGCTGCATACCCCGGCTCATCTCCTCCATCGGCTGCGTGAACGAGCGCGGGTCCAGGCCCAGGCGGTTCAGGATTTCGATCGACTTGACCCGCGCCTCGCGCCCGGTCATGCCGTACAGCCGTGCGCCGTAGAGCAGGTTTTCCAGCGGACTGAGTTTCTTGAAGAAGGCCGCGTCCACCGAGACGCGGTTGATCAGGCGCTTGACGTCCATCTCGCGCTTGCCGATGTCCAGCCCGAAGACTTCCACGACGCCTTCGTCGGGGATCAGCAGCGTGGACAGCATCCGGACGAGGGTCGACTTGCCGGAGCCATTCGGCCCCAGGATGCCGTAAATCTCGCCGCGATGCACGTCCAGGGTCACGTCGTCGACGGCCACGACTTCGCGCGTGGGGGCGTCCGAGTCGTGCCCTTTGGCGACAGCGCCATTGGGCTGGTTGTGCTTGTGCAGCCAGCGTTCCCAGAAGGGCGGCTTTTGGACATGGAAGCGTTTGTAGACATGGCGAACGGTCAGCGCGTCCTGGGATTGAGCAATGTCGGGCATGATGATTGTTCCTCTGTTTGTTCGTGTGTTCCCGCCCGTCTCAGGGCGAAGTCAGTTCAAGCGTGCGTCTCGCGGCCCCGCCCCTCAACGGCGGACGGGCTGCGGGTAACTCATGGCGGTGACTTCCGGCGTCCCATAGCGGGCCTGGAGCCATTCGCCGCGCACCACCAGCCAGCGTCCCAGCCGGGCCGGCCAGGGACGGGCCGGTAACCACCGTGCGGCAGCGTCCCCCCCGGCGCGGCGCAGCCCGTGCAGGTCGCGCGCGGAACCGGGCATTCCGGTCAGGTAGGCCAGTGTTTGATCGGCTCTCAACTCTAACATGCTGTCTCCTCTGATCCGCACCCTGCGTGTCGTTCCTAAACTGAGCGGCCTCACAGGCCTGTGTCCGATCTTCGGATGGGCGTGTTTGCCCGGTACGCCCGGCCCCGGCCCCCCTGGCAACAAAAAGGCCGTGAGGAGTCTTCATCCCCACGGCCCTGGACAGGCAGGCCTGAGCAGCCAACAAAAAAGGCCGTGGGGCGCGCCCACGACCTTCGTGTTACCTTGCTATTAGCGTAACACTACCTGGAGGCAGGCGCAATCGTCCCTGGGAATCCAGCATCGCCGGAAACGAGACGATATCGAAGAGCCATGACGGGATTGATAGCCATTTGCGCCCTGCACTCCTTTCTATAGTGTCGATTGACAGTCTATACGGGTTTTGAATCCGTGTCAAGACTCTGCCCTGGGCGTCTTTTGAGTGTAACTTTGTTTCCAGGGCGATCACTTTGCCGATCCAAAATCATAAGACTATTTTGATAATTCACAGATAATATGTTATAATAGTCTTGTTTTCCAGTCAGCGCATGCTTAGGAGAGTCTACTCATGGACGAGCTGCTGAAAAAAGTACTGAAGGAAGTCGATATTCCCGAAGAAGCCGCCAAAAAGGTGATTGAGATTGTCGTGGGGTTCATCAAGACCAAACTCCCCGCCCCCATCGCCGGGCAGCTCGATGACCTGCTGGCCGGCAAGATCACCAGCATCGTCGGGGGCGGCGGGGGTGGCCTGGCGGGCCTGCTGGGTGGCTTGTTTGGCAAAAAGAAGTAAACTGAGGGCATCCGAAGGCGCTTGGTAAGGAGTGGGACATGACGAAACTGGCCATCATTGAGGGCATTGGCGAAGCTTACGCGGCCAAGCTCACCGCGAAGGGCATCAAGTCGATCGAAGCCCTGCTCAAGGAAGGCGCGACTCCCAAAGGTCGCAAAGCCCTGGCCGAAGGCGCTGGCATCAGCGAGAAGCTGATCCTGACCTGGGTCAACCACGCCGACCTCTTCCGGATCAAGGGTGTCGGCGGCCAGTATGCCGATCTTCTGGAAGCCGCTGGCGTGGATACCGTGGCAGAGCTGGCGGGTCGCAAGGCGGCCAATCTACACGAGAAACTGCTGGCCGTGAATGCGGAAAAGAAACTGGTCCGCCGCGTGCCCACTCTCAAGGAAATCGAGGGATGGGTCGCCCAGGCCAAGGCGCTTCCGCGCGCAGTGAACTACTGATCACCCCCTGACCTCATCGCCGCCCCGCCCTCGTGCGGGGTCTTTTTTTTGCCAAACCGCAACCGGCCGGATGGTCTGGCGTACACTATGCTGAGCGCTGCGCAGCGGGCCGTTCCGCCTTTGGCTGACCGCTTTTTTCGGAGGAGCACCTCATGACCCGTCACGACCGCCGCCGTTCCCTGCTGCTGGCCGTCCTGGCCTTCATCCTGGTGATGATCGTCTGGCAAATCCCCGACCTGAACGTGGTCCTGACCCCGTTCCGGTACTTCGTCACCACGATCCACGAGCTGGGCCACGGGCTGACCGCCCTGATCAGCGGCGGGCAATTCGTGCGCTACGAGGTCTTCGAGACCGGGGCCGGGGTGGCGACCACCGCCGGCGGCTGGCGCTGGCTGATCCTGCCCGCCGGGTACGTGGGCACGGCCCTCTTCGGGGCCGCCCTGCTCTACGCCGCCAATCGCACCCACCACACCCGGATCATCGCCACCGGCCTGGGGCTGCTCTTCGCGGCTTTCACCCTGCTCTTCGCCCGCAACCTGACCGGAATCCTGGCCGGGGGGCTAACCGCAACCGTGCTGATCCTGATCGGCCGCAAGGGCAGCATCCCGCTCAACACCTTCCTGCTGAACGTGCTGGCCATCGTGACCGGCCTCAACGCCGTGCTGGACCTGGTCGCGCTGCTGCATTCCCCCAGCGTGGGCCTGCTCAACGCCGGGAGCGGCCTCGGCACGCCCAACGATGCCCTGGCAATGGCGCAGACGGTCGGCTTTCTGCCGGCGATTGGCTGGGCGATCGTGTGGACGGGCACCGCGCTCGGCCTGCTTGGCCTGTCGGCCTACCACACCTTCTGGCGTCCCCTGCGCGACGGCGAGATCTAGTCGGGGAAGTCGGGCGTTGTGGGGGTTTCAATTCGCCACTGATGACACGGATTCAACGGATTCTCACGGATAGGCAATATGAGAAAATCTGTGTCCATCCGTCAAATCCATGTCATCCGTGTTGAATTGAAAGGTCATCAAGCGGCCTGTTCCGACTCAGCACACAGCCCGGATCGGGCGATCCGGGCTGCGGCATAACTCCCCGAAGTCGAAAGAAAACCGGGTGGGATTTACTGGATGGGACGGATCGCGCCCAGGTTGGCGCAGGCATCGCTGGGGTTCAGGTACCGGATGGCGATCCAGCCCAGGCTGCCCAGGTAATTGGCCCGCATCCACTCGCCATCCGTGGTGCGCAGGTCGGCCGGCATCGACGAATTATAGGGCACGGTATCCAGCACCGGGGCGCTGTCGGAAGGGGCCAACCGGATGCGCACGGTGTAGGTGTTGCGCACCAGACACTGGTTGACCGAGCCGCCCTCGACGATGGTCAGGTCAAGCCGCCCGCCCCAGGTCGGGTCGAAGGTCGCCGGCGCGGCTGCTCCAGCCCCGGTCTGGCTGCCGGATGCGGCCGCCGGAGGCGCGGCGGGCGCGGCAGGCGCAGCGGGCGCGGCGCCTGCCAGCGGGGCAACCCCGCCGATGTTCGCGCAGGCTTCGCTCACGGACAGGTAGTCGGCGTCGATCCAGCCCAGCCGCCCCACGCCGCCTTCGCTGACGAAGAAGGCGCGGTACCACTCGCCGTCGGTCGTGCGCAGGTCAGAGGGCATGGCGGTATTGAACGGCACGCGGTCCAGCACCGGCGCGGCGGTCGTCGGCGCGACGCGCATCCGCACGGTGAAGGTATTGCGCACCAGGCACTCATTGACCGTGCCGGGCTGCACGATGGCCGGTTCCCAATCGGACGAGTAGGCCGCGCCGACCACGTTCGTGGTCACGGCGGGCGAACTGCCCGAAGGAGCCGGAGCGGCCGACGCGAAGGCCGGCGGCACGGAGGCGTTCGCCTCGGTATTCTGGTCGAAGGATGCGGTCGCCAGGTGAACCCCGGCGGCGTTGTAGACACTCATCTCCCAGAAGGTCTGGAAGGTCGCGCCGCTGGGGACTTTGTAGGAGTAATACAGGTCCACGTAAGCGCCGTCGCGCGGGGCGGTCAGGCGACCCACGTAGCGGGCGCTGTCATACGAGGCCGCCGCGTAGGCGAAGACCGAATGCGGCACGACGCCCAGCTCGTAGCCGCGGCCGTCGGCTTCGATCCGGATGATCTGCAAGTCACCGCCCACGAAGCACGCCCGGTAATTGACCACATCGCCCCAGCAGCGATCCTGCGCGGCGGCGGTCCCGGCAACCAGCGCCAGCAGCCCCACCACCAGGATCGAAACAAGCAAGACACGGTTCTTCATACAGATGCTCCTCTCCAGATCAATCAATGGGTTGGCTCTACCAAAAAGTGTAACTTACTGGCTATTGGCTGTTGGCTTTTAGCTCTTGGCTAGAAACAAAACACCGAAGCCAATCACCCCAGACAAATCACACACGAAACCGACGAGCCAATGCGGCTGCCCCCCAAACGATACGCGCGGGATTATAGCCCGTCCGCGCCCAGCCGTCCAAGCCAGGCTGGCATCTTGAGACAGGTTGTCCAGAATGCCAGGGCACCAGACTGGATGTCTTCTCCGGCCTAAGGCAAGGACATCGGCCTAATGCCAAGGTCACTGGAGCGGATGTTTTCCGCTTCAGTGACCCGTGCAGCCCGGCAGCGAGCGACAGAACACCTGGCAGATTTCCAGGTCGGTCCCGGCATACAGGATGTCGAACGTGTCGCCCTGAATCTGGGTCGTGTAGGCGTAAGCGCACGGCGTCAGCCCGCCGCCGCCCTGCCCGTCGAGGGCCTGGGGCTGCTGGGCCGCGCCGATGCAGGCCAGGAAGGTGCGTGGATCGGTCAGCAGGGTGCGGTTGGCGATGGCCACCACCCCGGCCACGACCGGCAGCTCGTTCTTGGTATAGCCGCTGGCCCCGATCGCGCCAACGTTCTGGTAACAGTCCGCCACCCGGTCGACGACCGCGATCGCCGCCGTCGCGCCGAACTGGCCGGTCAGGGTCGTGCCGACCTCCCCCAGCCCGGTGATGAAGTCCTGAATGCTTTGCAGCCCGATCCGGGTATACCCCGCCGGGCTGGGCAGGAGACTCGAGGCCGCGGGGCCACTGCTGGACGGCGTCGCCAGCGCGTCCAGTCCCAGCGCGGTGCAGCCCGCCGTCATCGCGATCACCAGCAGCATCAGCGCGCCCAAACGCGCCGCATTCATCCGTCGGTTCGTCATGCGATTTCCCTCTCTACCCACGCCCCCAGATCAGTGATTCCCTCACTCCCCGTTTACCCTCTACGACGCGACCGGGATGTACACCGAGGCCAGCACCGCCTGGAGCGACGGCAGCACGGCTTCCAGGTCGCCGCCATCGGCGGTGAAGACCTCGACCGCGACGTTGTAAGCGCCCTGCCGCGAGTAGAACAGGTCGAGCTGGCCGGGGCCAAACCGGTCGTGGATCGCCCCTGGCTGCGGCAGGCGGAAACTGACCCGCAGGCTGCCGTCCGGCTGGCTGGCGCGGTCGATGGGCGTGAAATAGCGCGGATCGTCGTAGTGCGCCGCCGTATGGGCCTCGATCCAGCGGTTGAATCCGGCGGTGTCCTCCTCCCCGGCCGGGACCATCCGCAGCGCCGCGTAAGCGCTGCCATCCGGCGCGGCCCACAGCACGAACACCTCGTCCCCGCTGGAGAAGTCCTGCTTCTGCCAGCCGCCCGGCACCGAAATCTGGTACACGTTCTGCGGGCCGCGGTAGGTATCCGCGCCGGGGAAGGGAGTCGGCGGGGCGGCCGTCGGGAGGGGTTCTTCCCCGCCTCTACCCAGCGCACCCGACGCCGCCAGAATCGCGCCGCCCGCCATCACGATCACCAGCAGGGCCACCAGCCCGATCCACCACGGGCCGCGCCGCGCCGCGACGGGCGCGGTCGGCTCGCCCTGGCGCGTGGCCTCGGCCGGCGCGGCCGCCGGGGCAGAGGCTGCCTTGCGCGGCGGCGTTTTGGCCGGAGCCCGCGACTGGACGGCCGCCTCCTCGCCGATCACGGTCGGCATGTTTTCGTCCTGGGGAGCCGTCTCCAGGGCGGCCTGGCCGGGCACGAAGGTCGGCTCGACCGAAGGCGGCAGCGGCAGCCGGGTCGAGCTTTGCTCGACCGACAGCTCGGCCAGTCCCGCCACGAACGCCCTGGCGAATTCCCCGGCGGAAGGATAGCGCGCCGCCGGGTCCTTGAGCGTGGCCTTGAGGATCACCCGTTCCACCGCCTCCGGCAGGTCGGGCCGGTAGGCGCGCGGGGAGGGCATCGGCTCGGTGATCTGCTTGAGCAGCATCGCCATCGGCGTGTCGGCCTGGTACGGCTCGCGCCCGGTGATCATCTCGAACAGCACCACCCCCAGCGCGTAGACGTCCGAGCGCGCGTCCAGCGGGCGGCCCTCGGCCTGCTCCGGCGACATGTAGGCCGGGGTGCCGATCACGGCCGAGCCGGTCAGCCGCCCGGCATCCTGCATGATCTGGGCGATGCCGAAGTCGGAGAGGTAGGCATTGCCGTGATCGTCCAGCATCACGTTGGAGGGCTTCAGGTCGCGGTGGATGATCCCCTCGCCGTGGGCGAAGTCCAGGGCCGAGCACAGCTGCTCGATCGGGCGGCGCAGGTCCTTCAGGGGCGGCAGGCCGTCGTTGAGCTGGTCGCGCAGACTGCCCCCGGCCAGGTAGCGCATCACGATGAAGGGGATGCCCTCGTGCTCGCCGAAGTCATACACCGGCAGGATGTGCGGGTGTTCCAGCTCCGCGATAAGCTGCACCTCGCGCTTGAAGCGCTCGATGAACTGGGGATCGTGCAGGAAGACGCGCGGCAGGATTTTGATCGCCACCTGCCGGTTCATGTTGAGCTGGCGGGCCAGGTAGACGGTCGCCATGCCGCCCCGCCCCAACTCGCGGATGATCTGGTACTGGTCGACCTGCCGGCCGATGAACTCGTCTCCCACGGGCCGTGGCCCGTCGGCTTGTGTCTGGTCCATAAGATACTCTACTCGCTCATCCGGCGTCTCAATCCAGCAGGAAGGCAGGCCGGGCATCCGGCCGGACGGACGCCACGTCTGTTGCTATGGTAGGCAAGAACCGGGCCGGATGCAACCCTCGCGCGCGCGGCGCGTCACTCCTTCAGCCCTTCCAGCAGCCAGCCGATGGCCTGATCCCGGCTGGTGAACAGGCGCAGCGGGCGGCCCCTGATCACGTGCAGGAGCTGGTTGGCGAAGAGGCGCATGACCATCTCGGCCACGCCGGTATCGATCACGACCGCCGTGCGCCCGGTCGCCTCCGGCCGGTTGCGGACCAGTTCCAGGACGCGCGACCGGATGTACGGGGTGAGCGACAGGTTCTCCGACGAAACATCGTGCATGGACAGGTAAACCTGATCGCGCGGCCATTCGTTCACACCCGAGGCCGCTGCCCTGGCCCAGGCATCGATGGTCTCGTGCGCCACGCTGGTCAGCGTATAGGCGATGATCCGGCGGCCGCGCAGCCATTGCCGGGTCAGACCGGGATCGATCAACTCAGGCGGCGAATCGGTCGGGTCGGGCGTCATTGTGGGAGGGGGTTGATCGGGCATCTTTTCCTTCTTTGCTCCCAGGCCGGGAGTCATCCAATGCGCTTCGGCGGCTTGCGGCCCACAGAGCGCATATCCAATCCACCCCCAGTGTACTCTAGAGATCGCGCATCGAACAATCACACCGCCCGAAAATCAAATCGGAACCGCCAAGACGCCAAAAAACACGAGGAAAGGCATAGACAAACAGCGTCGAAGCGGCCAGCGTCCAGGCGCAAACCGGGCGCGGATCGCGCTGCTGGTCTGGCCCCCGGCGGCGTAACCGGCTCCGTGAACCGGGCGTCCTCCGCGGCGAGATACCTTTTCCGGTTGATGCGGCCGCCCTGACTTACTCCTCGGCGGGCGGCTGGAACCAGGCCAGCGGATAGGCGAACGCCCCGGCGCTCCGCCCCTCGACCACGACCGTGCGCGTCCCGGCGCGCAAGTCGAAGGCGACCAGATTGGCGGCCGGATCGCGGTGGCTGTCGTCCGGCGGCACCTGCTCCATCACCAGGGCCGTATCCGGCCCGGCCAGGCCGTTGTTGCGCAGGAACTTGCCGCGCCCCACCCGCTCCGGCTGATCGGCCCCGGCCGGCAGCCGGAACAGGGAATTGTCCGCGCCGTTCGCGCCCCCGGCCACGTACAGCAGGTCGCCGTTGGGCCGGAAGAAATAGGTCGAGATGACGTCGCCGCCCGACCCAGCCGGGATGTCCACCGGCTCCAGGCGGCCATCCAGAGTCAGGCGATGGAGGGTCTCCGCGCCGTTGGCCGTCGTGCTGACGTAGGCCAGCGCGTCCCCGGCGGGTGAAAAGAGCAGATGGCCCGCGTTGCCGTCCGGGAAGGCATCGACCGTGACTTCCTGTGTGATCAGGGTGACGGTGTTGCTCGGCAGATCGACCAGCACCAGGTTGCCCACGTTCCCGGCCCGGCCCTGCGGATAGACCGCGATGGCCTGCTGCCCGCCGGGCAGGAAGTACACCTGGTTGATGTACGCCCAGGGCAGGTAGCCGCCCCCGCTGGGCAGATAGGCGTGTTCGGTCAGGGCATTGTCAGCGCCCAGGCGGAACAGCCGCCACTGCGATCCACCCGCGCACTGCTCGCCCAGGGAAAGCAGCACCGCCCCGCTGCTGGCGTGCACGTCCAGAGCCACGCTGCGCCAGTTGCAGTTCGCGGCCGGGTTGAGGGCCAGCACCTCGCGCTGCTGGGCGCCGTCCCACCAGGTCAGCACGACCTCGTCGGCCAATCCCTGAGCATTGGTGAAGAACTGAGCATAGTACAATCCGTTATCAAGCAACTTGAAGGCGACCGCGTTCTCAAAACGGGCCGCTTCGCTGCCGTCCGCCGCGTTCAGGACGCGCAGCACCCCGTCCGCGAACGGACCGGCCGTCTCGCCAAGCTGGTATTGCAGGTAAGCCCAGCGCCCGCCATCCGGGCTGAAGGCCGCCCGCCCCCGGCCGTTGCAGGCCAGCACCTGGGCGTCGCCCCAGCGCACCGGATCGCCCGGCCCGTCCAGCGAGACGCGGTACAGGCCGCCCGTCTCCGCCCCCACGAACAGGATCGCGCTGCTCCCATCCGGGCTGACCGCGCCCGGCCCGCAGGGCAGCGCGCGCGTCCCCGCTTGCGGCAGGTCGACCGATCCCAGCGGCTCCTGGCCGGGGATCGCCCAGACCAGGGTCTGGGGAGCCGCCGGATTGCTGCGCGTGCCCGCCGCCTGCCAGAGGAGGGCGTGCCCGGCCGCCTCCGGCGACTGGGCCATGACTCCCGCCGCGCCGGCGATCAGCGCGGCCGCCAGCACGATTGCGCCCAGCCTGAAGTGTTTTTCGGAAATCATCTTCCCTCCTCGCATGAAAAAGCTATCAACATCCAACCGTCGAACATAAAAACGCCTGGACGGCCCGGCGCAGTCTCCCTCGCGTGCCTCGATCCTTCCCCTCCATTGTCTCCCAAGTATGGCCCGCGCCAATAGTCCGGTGGAGTCACCCGGCCCCAGACCGGCAGGCAGCGCCCCGTTCCCTCTGATTCTCGCCCCTTTGCCGCGCCGCGCCAGCGGCCCGATCAGCGCCGGGACGCGCGTTTTCCCGTCCTTGCGTCTCTCCACATCTTCCTCTGCGCGCTTCGCGGTTCGCTGTTCCTGAGGCGACAACCCCGCGCGGGGCCGGTATGAAAATGGTATGGACGTGCTATAATCACGATCGCGGTAGTCCGTTTCCCCCGCCTTGCATGGCGACCGGCCAAAGGAGCAAGCATGAGCGCTCAAAAACCCGCTTCACCCGGCAGCGTTTTCCTGAGGCGCGTGGCGGTCGTGAGCGCGATCCTGATCGTGCTGCTGCTGGTGCTCGCCCTGGTGCTGCGCAATCTGTTCGCTTTCACCGCCTCGCTCAATACCGGCGGCCTCTCGCAGGAGGATCGCACCGAGCTAACCCTGGAACGCGCTCAGGATGCCGTCAATTCGGTCGAGCTGCTGCTCAGCTTTTTGGAGGGGGCCTCGGTGCTGGTCGGGTTCGGGTTCACCGCCGCGACCCTGTACGGCCTGCGCAGCGCCCAGGAACTCCGCACCGAGATGGAAGGCGAGATCGCGCGGATCGAGACCCTGCGCCAGGAACTGCTCACCCAGCTCGGCAAGCTGGAAGGCTACCGCCCCTACCTGGAGAATCTGGAGAACCTGCGCCTGGACCTGGAGCAGTCCCAATCCTCGCTGCAACAGACGATCGACAACGTCTCGCGCGTTTTCCAGGCAGAGCAGGAATTCCGCCTGAAGAACTACCATTCGGCCTACGCGCTGATCACGGACGTGCTGGAGCGCGAGCCGGACAACCGCCTGGCCCTGTATCTGGCCGGCTGGCTGGAGGTGCAACATCTCGGCGACCGGCTCGACCAGGGCATCGCTCACCTGGAGAAGGTCGTGCGCCAGGATTCCAACTGGCCGGCGGCCAAGGCCGCTTACGGCGTCGGCCTGCGCCGCAAAGCCCGCGCCTCCACCGGGGAAGCGCGCGAGAAGCTCTTCCTGCGCGCCGAGGGCATGATCAAGGAGGCGCTGTCGCAAAGCCCGCGCCTGATGGACTTCGAGGGCGAATCCTTCTGGGGGCCGGTGGGCGGCATCCTGCGCGAGCTGGGCCAGGTCGACGGCGCGATTTACGCCTACGAAAAGGCCCTGGAGATCACGCCCAGCTCGTCCTACCCGTGGGGCAATCTGGCGACCCTGTACCTGCTCAAGGCCAAATCCAGCGGCGACC
The DNA here is from genome assembly GCA_029976005.1 of Aggregatilineales bacterium. Classification (GTDB taxonomy): domain Bacteria; phylum Chloroflexota; class Anaerolineae; order Aggregatilineales; family Ch27; genus JARKOQ01. The sequence continues at coordinate 22,673 of JARKOQ010000012.1, forward strand.
GTTCCCTGCAAACCAAGGCCCTCAACGCCTTCGTCAACACCTACAACGCCGCCCAGGGCGAGCTGAAGACCAACCCGAACAACTACTACCTGCTGATGGACATCGCCCAGGCATTGAGCATCCTCGGCCGGCGCGACCCGACTCACTTCGACACGGCCCAGAAGACGCTGCTGAAGGCCCTGAAGCTGGAAGTCTCGCGCACCTCGCTGGAGACTTCGCTGCGCGGCTGGCAGGATTTGCTGGACAACTGCCCCACCGACTGGCCGGAAGTCCGCAGCGAGATCGAGCAAGCCCTGACCATCATCCACACGGCTATCGAGCACAGCGTCGGGAGCTAACCCGGCGTAAAATAGAGGCAAGGGGCGCGCAGTTTCACCGCGCCGATGCCAGAGCAGGCAGAGGCAAGGTCAATCGGCCGGTCTGATGTTTTGACCAAAAACCAGAAACTGAGAACTAATCACTTTCAAAGGGGGGTGATCCATGATGGAAGAAACCGCCAGCGCCATTCGCCCCGCGGAGGACATCGCCGAGGATATCGCGGCCCTGATCCGCAGCTATCCGCCCCTGGCCCAGTCCCGCCACTGGTTCACCTGGGAGGTGACCGAGGGCGTGGTCACGCTGCGGGGCAACATCAAGTCCGCCATCGCCCAGCGCGTGCTGCTGGACAACGCGCCGCACATCCCCGGCGTGATCCGGGTCGACGCGGACGACCTGCACAACGACGAAGACCTGCGTCTGAAGCTGGCCCACCTGCTGCCACCGGGGATCGTCGTGCGAGTCGATTACGGCCGGGTGCTGGTCAGCGGGACGCTCCCCCCGCGCCACAAGGCCGAGGCGCTGATCAAACGCCTCGAAAAAACGGCGGGCGTGCGCCGCGTGGAAAGCCAGATCGGGTCGTAGGGGCGGTGCGCGAACCGCCCGGCCTGCGTCCATTCAGGGCTGATTGCCCCTCGCAGCGGGTCGAGATTCGGCCGTGCGGGGTGGTTGGGGATTTATAAACGTTTACAAAGCAATCCGGCAATCCCGTTGATCGTGATTGAAGGCGGCAGCCGTCCGATCGCCCGCGACTCATGAGAGTTTACAAATTGATCCGGTAACGCTGCGGACGGTTGTAGGGACGACCGGCGGTCGTCCGGGGCGGTTCGCGAACCGCCCCTACAGGACGCGATCGACCTCGGCTGACCGCTGTCTATCCCACCGTGCGGCCGGTCTTTTGGAGGCTGTAGGCGCGGTCGTGCAGGTCGAGGATATCCTGCACAACCAGGTCGCGATTCTGGGCGTGCTGGAAGGCCATGTCCTGCCCGACGCTGAACATGTAGTGCGTGCCGGGCACGACACGCAGATTCCCCGGCGGAAACTCCAGGTCGGTCAGCAGGTCCATCATCGGCAGCAGCCCCACCAGCGGGTCCTTATGACCCAGCATCACCCGGAACAAATCCCATTTGCGGGCGATCTCGGCATTGTCGAGCAACCCCATCGCGGTCAGGGTGGCGGCGGTCGTGCCGCGCGGGGCGCGGTCGTACTGCTCGATGTGCTGGAGCTTGACGAAGTCGCTGGCCCCGCCGCACAGGGTTTCGATCATGGCCGGCTTGAGGGCGCGCTCGATCGGAGTCAGGGCCTTGACCCGGTTGACCAGCCCAATCCCTAATCCCAGGCTGGTATAAAAGGACTTCTTCTCCGTGTCATAGAGCAGCAGGGCCGGGGCGAGGGCGTAGCGCGTCTCCTCCCCGAAGCTCCAGAAGACCGGGTTCAGATAGAACAGCATCGCCCCGCCCATGCTGTGCCCGACGAAGTTGACCACGCGGAAGGCGGTCTCGCCCGGCTGGCGGCGAATGCGCAGAATCTTGACCCAGGCTTCGAGCACCTGCATGGCCGCCGGCGGGCTGCAATAATCCAGCCCCGGTGAGGGATCGACGAAGGCGGAGCCGCCAAACCCGTTATGGTCGGGGATCAGGGCCACCAGCCGCCGGTTGCGGGCCACGATCCAGGCCGGCAGTTCCTCCCAGATGCGGTGGTTGCCCGTCCAGCCGTGGATGAAGATCACGTAGCCCTGCGGCCCGCCAATGCGCGCTTCCAGCTCCGAATCGGGGTTGTCGTAATCTTCGCCCCACATCACCTGCCAGGCGAAATCGCGCAACCCGGCCTTCATCAACAGGCCGCGCCCCTCCGCCGGGCCGATCAGCCCCCGGTTGACCAGGTCGGCCAGCCGGTAGGTGGCGGTCTGCGTGCGCGGCAGCGGACCGGGGCCGCGCCGGATGTAGCCGCGCGCCCAGGCACGCGGCCCGACGTTCGCCGCGCCCGCGGCCTGCTCACTCACCGCGCACCTCCACCTTGCCCAGCCCGCCCTTCAGTGTGACGTGCAGTGCGCCGGGGCCATCCGTAAAGCCGGGCGTAACCCACGATCCCAGCGCGCCGCCGGGCGAAAAATGAGCCTGGTCAACCTCAGCCTCTCCCAACCGGATCAGGCTGGTGATGACCGCCGGAGTCCCCGCCGGGACAACCAGCACGGATCGCCCGCCGCTGACCTGGAGGCTGACCTCGCCCCGGCGCGGCAGGCGAGCGTTCAGAGTGGCCGCGCCGCATTCCAGCACCAGGGTTTCCACGTCCAGCGCGCTCAGGTCAAGCTCAACCTGGCTGGACGCGGCCTCGATGCGCACGCGCTGCCAGGGCGCCGCCCCCAGCGCCAGCCGCCAGTCGGCCCGCGCCCGGCCCAGCAGGCTGAACGGCTGGCCGAGGCGCAGCGTCCCATCGCGGCCGGTCTGCTGGGTGAGCGCGCCGTGCGCCTCGCCGCTGACCCACAGCCCTGTGTCCGCGCCGCCGGAGAGAACCAGATGTCCCGCGCCAAAAATGATTTCCAGCCGGGCCGGTCCTGGGCCAGCCGGGATGTTGAGCGCGGTCACGCTCCGGGCCTCGGTGGAGGGATGCATGGCCCGCTGCAAAATCAGGGCTGCCAGCAGCAGGACGAAGAAGGGAATCGCCAGCACGCCCGCGCCGGGCGCGATCCCGGTCAGCTCCAGCAAGGCGGCCAGACCAATCAGGATCAGCATGAAGACGAGCAGAGTCCGCTGCATCAATCTCACCCCATTCTCAGGGCCGCGCGATGGGCAGCGCCGGCTCGCTCACGGCCGGCTCCCAGACATACGTTTCGCCGCGCGCGCGGGCGCGTCCCAACCCCGGAAACGGGAAATGATAGCCGAGCAGCAGCCATGCTCCGGCCGCCGCCTGGGCCAGCAGATCGCGCCGGGCCGCCAGGGCGAGGGGCTGATCCCAGTCGGAGACGATGCCCCAGTCGGGATGGGTGAGGTGCAGGGGATGGGCGATGACATCGGAGGTGCAGGTCAGCCGGTCCGGGCCGCCGGTGATCTCGACCATCACCAGGCCCGGAGTATGGCCCGGCGCGGGCCGCAGCCGGACTCCCGGCGCGACCTCGGCCGGAGGGTCGATCCGGTCGAAGCGAGCGCGCAGCAAATCGAGCAGGGCACGCGTCGTATCTCTGGCGGAGGCGCGCCAGTAGTCCCACTCGGCGGAGGCCAGAACCAGCCGCGCATTGGGAAACGCCACGTGGCCACGCCCATCGAACAGGCCGCCGATATGGTCGGGATGGCTGTGAGTCAGCACTACCCGATCGATCGACTGCGGCGCGATTCCGGCCTGGGTCAGCGCCTGGAGGATCCAGCCGGCCTCCGGTCGCGCGGTGGGGCCGGGGCCGGTGTCGATCAGCACGCGCTGCCCGCCGGTCGTGACCACCAGACAGTTATGAGGAGCAAGGACTCGTTCCGGCAGCCCGTACGCGGCCAGCTCATCCTCCGGCGCGTTGGCGAAAAACGCCCGGAGCCGGTAGGAGACAGCCCCTTCATACAGAACCACGCACGCCAGATCGCCCACCTTGAACGCATAGGATTGAACGTCCATTTGATCCGACCCCGTGAGTTGCCCAAGAGCTGCCGTTCAGACACATTGTACCCCTACTTTGTCGGAATGGAAGGCTCGGCTGCGTGAAAGATCAGGTGATCCGAGGCCGGGCTATTCCGCCCCAAAACAGGCAGAAATCACGCCGGAGGACTGACGACCCGCACTTGTGTATTTCGACCAGTCTCCTCTATGCTAGATGACTAGCATCTCCGCCACCGGCAGCGGTTTCTTACAGGGGGAGATGCGCGCCCGCCATCGTACGCTGACTTCACCTGCGTTTGGATCAACAGGGAGTGAATGACTGATGAGTGTGCCCAGTGATATCGACATCGCCCAGGCCGCGGACCTGCGCCCCATCCTCGAGATCGCGGCAAAGCTCGGTCTGACCGAGGACGACCTCGACCTGTACGGCAAGTTCAAGGCCAAAGTCCACCTCGACGTGCTCAAGCGGCTGGCCAATCGCCCCCAGGGTAAATACATCGACGTGACCGCCATCACCCCCACCCCGCTGGGTGAAGGCAAAACCACCACGACCGTCGGGCTGGTCCAGGCCCTCGGCACCGACCTGGGCAAATCGGTTGTGGCCTGCATCCGCCAGCCGAGCATGGGCCCCACCTTCAACATCAAGGGTGGGGCGGCCGGCGGCGGCTACAGCCAGATTATCCCGATGGAGGACTTCAACCTGCACCTGACGGGCGACATCCACGCCATCTCAATCGCCCATAACCTCGTTGCCGCCGCGATCGATACCCGCATGTACCACGAGAGCCGCCAGTCCGACGAGGGCCTGGCCAAGCGCGGCCTCAAGCGCCTGGACATCGATCCCGCCACGATCACCTGGAACCGGGTGGTGGACGTGTGTGACCGCAGCATGCGCCAGATCCAGATCGGCTTCAACGACGACGACCTGGCCGACGGCTCCCCCAGCCCAATCTTCCCGCGCAAGACCGGCGTCGACATCGCCGTCGCCAGCGAGCTGATGGCGATCCTGGCCCTGACCACCGGCCTCAAGGACCTGCGCGCGCGGGTCGGGCGGGTGGTCTTCGGCCTCAACAAACAGGGCAACCCCGTCACCCTGGAAGACCTGGGCGTCGCCGGGGCGGTGACCGTCCTGCTCAAGGACGCGATCATGCCCAATCTGATGCAGACCCTGGAAGGCCAGCCCGCCTTTGTGCATGCCGGGCCGTTCGCCAACATCGCCCATGGCAACTCTTCGATCATCGCCGACCAGATCGCGCTCAAACTGGCCGACTACGTGGTCACGGAAAGCGGCTTCGGTGCGGACATCGGCATGGAGAAGTTCTTCGACATCAAGTGCCGCTACAGCGGCCTGATCCCCAACGCCGTGGTGCTGGTCGCCACCGTGCGCGCCCTCAAGATGCACGGCGGCGGCCCCAAGGTCACGCCCGGCGCGCCGCTGGACAAGGCCTACACCGAGGAAAACCTGCCCCTGCTGGAAAAGGGCCTGGCGAACCTGGGCGTCCACATCCGCAACGTGCTGCGCTTCGGCATCCCGGTCGTGGTCGCGGTCAACGGTTTCGCCACCGACACCGAGGCCGAGATGGAAGTCGTGCGCCAGTACGCCGAGGGTCAGGGCGCGTTCGCGGCGGTCAAGACGACCCACTGGGCCGACGGCGGCCGGGGCGCGAAAGCCCTGGCGGAAGCCGTTGTCGCCGCCTGCGAGCAGCCCAGCAATTTCCAGTTCCTCTACCCGTTGGACTGGCCGATCAAGCGCAAGATCGAGCACATCGCCAGGGAAATCTATGGCGCGGACGGAGTCCACTTCGAGCCGCTGGCCGAGCAGCAGATCGCGACCTACGAAAAGGCCGGCTTCGGCAACCTGCCGATTTGCATGGCCAAGACCCACCTGAGCCTGAGCCACGATCCCAACCTGAAAGGCGCGCCAAAGGGCTTCACCGTCCCGGTGCGCGAGGTGCGGGCCAGCGTCGGCGCGGGCTTCATCTACCCGCTGCTGGGCGAGATGAGCACCATGCCCGGTCTGGCGACCGCCCCGGCCTTCATGAACATCGACCTCGACCTGGAAACGGGCAAGATCGTGGGCATGTTCTAGGGAACAGCGGAAGCGCCCAAACGCCAGGCGTCGAAGCGGCAAAAGACGATCAAACCATTGGGACGGGGCCAGCCCCCGTCCCTTTTTTGATCCGGCATAAAGAATCCGTGCTCATCCGTGTCCATCCGTCTTATCCGTGTCCAAAGTTTTTGGTCGCTCTCGATTCGTAATGCAGGCAGGTGGACAATTCGGCGCGGGCGTGATGAAATAGAGGCGGTGCCTGGTGGTTGGTTACTGGCGTCTGGTAGTGGATGACGGGTGAGCAATGCAGGAATCGACTGAAGACTCCCAACTGAAGACGGAAGGCTTCCCGCGCTGGCTGCTCCTGATCGCCGCGATCCTGCTGCTGGCGACGGCGGCGCGCGTGATCCACTCGGACGGCTGGCCACTGTGGACGGACGAGGGCTGGAGCCTGTGGATCACGGCCGGTCATACCCCCGCCGCCGTGCTGGATCAGCTCGCCGCCGACCGCCACCCGCCGCTGTACTTCCTGCTGCTGGGGCTATGGCGCGCCGTCGCGGGCGATTCGCGGCTGGCCCTGCGCCTGCTTTCGGCCCTGTGCGGCGTCCTGGCGACGGCCCTCACCTACCGCCTGGGGCGGGACACCTTCGGACGGCGGGCGGGCGCGTCCGGCGCGCTGATCTTCGCCGCGCTGCCCCTGGCCGTGTATTACACCCAGGTCGTGCGCCACTACGGCCTGCTGATCCTGCTGGCGGCCCTCTCCGCGCTGCTCTTTGTACGCGCCCTGCGCCGTCCAACGGCGGCCCGGATCGGTCTGTATGCCCTCAGCGCGGCGGCCGTGCTGTACACGGAGTATTCGGGCGTGCTGCTCATCGGGATGCAGGTCATCTTCGGCCTGCTGGTCTGGCGCGGCGCGTGGGCGGACAAACGCCGCCTGCTGGCGGGCTGGATCGGCGTGGGCTTGCTCTGCCTGCCCTGGGTTTATGTCGTCCTGGTCTACCAGGGACTCGAGAACGTCACGCGCGGGGTCAGCGCCGCGCCGGGCACCTACGCCACCACCCCCGCCGATCTGCTGGCGCTGGGCGGCGTCCTGGCCGGGGGACAATTGGCTCTAACGGGCGGGCTGGCGCTCCTGGGCGGCGGGGCGGCCGTGCGGCCCGGCGCGCTGCGCGGCGGGCGGGGCTACGTCCTGCTGGGCGGGGCCGGGCTGCTGGGCCTGATGATCCTCGGCAATCTGGTCACGGGCCTGCTCGCCAACCGGACGGTGGCCTTCCTGACGCCGCCGCTGGCCATCCTGGCCGGGGCGGGATTGGCCCGGTTGGAACGCCCGGCGCAGGGAGTCCTGGCCGCCGCCCTGATCGGGCTGTTCCTGGCCGCGCCGCCCCTGATCCAACCCCACATGCAGACCGACCGCGCCGCCGAAGCCCTGGCCGGGCAGTACACCCCCGGCGACCCGGTCGTGCTGGAGATGGGCTGGGATGACGACGCAACGGGTTACGAGCTGGCGCGCGTCCTGGGCCCTGGCGCGCCCCTCATCCGCACCCTGGCCTGGGTCGACCACACCGGCAGCCCGGAGCCGGTCCTGCCCCACGTGCAGGCGATCCTGGACAGCCACGACCGGGTATGGGTCGTGAACTGGCTGAGCGCGCCCCAGGTGCTTCCTTACCTGGACGATCCGGCCAGCGGCTTCCGGCGCGTGATCACCCAGGCGACGCCAACCGGGGCGGACTACGCCGCCGCCTTCCCGACCGACACGACAATCGAGGCCGTGCTGTTCGAACGCGTCCCAAGCGGGGACGCGCTGGCCACCTTCGGCGATCTGTTCGCCCTGCGCGGTGCGCTCCTGCCGGCGACGGCCGGACCGGGCGAGACCGTGCACGTCGACCTGTGGTGGTCGGCCCTGGCCGCGCCGCCGCTGGATTATTCGGTCGGGGTGTTCGTGATGGACTCCGGCGGCGGCGTGGTCGCCCAGCACGACGGCCCTCCCGGCGGCGAGCCGACCACGACCTGGACCCCCGGCGACCTGCACTTCGACCGGCACAGCCTGGCCCTGCCCGCCGGCCTGCCGCCGGGCGATTACCGGGTCGGTCTGACCGTCTACTGGTATGGCGACAGTGTCCCATTGGCCGCGGACGGCGAAACTCCTATCATGGTAGGCACACTGAGCTTACCCTGAGAGTCGCGCCAGGCCCGCGCGCGTGGCACGGCTTCGATGCATCGCATGCGTCCCGAAGGAAGCCCCATGGAACACTTGCTGAAGCAGCTTCAGAGCGCGGATGCCGATCAGCGTCGCCAGGCGATCCTGGCCCTGGAGCGCACCGCCGACCCGCGCGCCCTGCCCGCGCTGGCCCACGTCTATCACCACGATCCCGACCCCGACCTGCGCGAACTGGCCCTCACCGCCGGGCGCTTCATCCAGCAGCAGGCCAACCGCCGCCCGGCCGGGAAAGCGCCCGCCCCCGCCCCGGAAGCCCGTCCGGTGGAGGAGGATCGCTCGACCGTCCCGCTGCGGCCAATCTCGGCCGCGGACGAGCGCCGCGCCAATCACCACGTCAGCCGGGCGATGGATGCCCACGTCAGCAGCGATAACGCGACCGCCCTCAAGGAGCTGCGCCGCGCCCTGAGCGTCAATCCGGCTCTGAGCCAGGAGCAGGCCTTCGTCAGCCTGGCGGCCAGCGTGACCAACCTGCCCGCCGCGCAAGCCCTGGCCGCGCTGGAGGACAAAAAACGCGCCGTCCCGTCCGCGTCCCGCCCGCGCCAGGCGCGTTCCCCCCGCCAGACCCTCACCCTCCTGGCCCTGATCCTGGCGCTGGGGGCGCTGGCCGTGGCCGCGCTCTGGTTCGTCCAGAGCGGCGCGCTCGACCGCTGGCGGCTGACCCTGGCGATCGAGGGCTGGCGGAACAGCAAGCAGACGCTCGCCGGAACGGAAGTCTACGTGATCGCGCCGGAAGGCGAACCGCCCGCCGCCGGTTGGCCGGTGCTGGTCGCCCTGCACGGTTACGGCGGCGCGGGCGACAGCATGCTGGCCCTGGCGGCGCGCACCCAGCCGGCAGGCATCCTGCTCGTCGCGCCGACCTTCGGCAGCTATGAGCCAAATCCCGGCAACGGCCCGCTTGCCCCGCTGACCGACCTCCTGGCCGCAGTGCGGGCCGGCTACCCGGTTAACGCCGGGGCGGTGGTGCTGTACGGGTTCTCGCAGGGCGGGACGTTCGCCTACCGCTACTCGATCTACCATCCCTACGACCTGGCCGGAGTGGTCACGGCCGGCGCGCCGGATTTCGACGCGGGCGATCCGATCCGCTACGACCTGCCCTACGTGCTGACTTACGGGGACGGCGACGGGCTGTACGGCCTCAACGAGCCGTACATGGCCGATCTCCAGGCGCGCGGCTTCGCGGTGGATTACGCCGTGGTGCGCGACGCCGGGCACGAGATCACCGGGTACAGCGTCGATCGCGCGCTCGACCTGATCCGCGCCGCGACCGGGGGTTGAGTGGTTGGGGAGATTCAATTCAACACGGATAAAGAGGATTGGCACGGATTTTTTCATTCAATCCGTGCCAATCTGTTTAATCCGTTTCATCTGTGTTGAATTGAAACGTGTCCGACCCAGACCTCATCCCTCCCCGGCCAGCACCTCGGCCTGGGCCAGCAGGTTGGCGGGCGGCGTGCCGTCGGGGATTTCGCACCCGGCGGTGCTGATGCAGCGCGGGCCGCCCTGGGCCATGCAGCCCTTCACCTTCTCCCGCACCAGTTCCGGCGTGCCGTTGAGCATGACCGCCACCGGGTCCTGGTTGCCGCACACGGCGATCGTCGGCCCAAAGACCTCGGCCGCCTGGCCCATGTCCACCATCCAGTCGATGTCGATGATGTCCGCCCCGGACTGGGCCATCAGGGGCAGCAGGTGGGTGGTGTTGCCGCAGATGTGCAGACGGGCCAGCGCCCCGGCCTCCTTCACGGCGGCAAAGATGCGCTGCTCGTAGGGCAGCGCGTACTGCTCGTACATGTCCTTCGAGACCTGCGAGGCGATGGCGTCTCCCAGCCCGATGATGTCCGCCCCCGCCGCAACCTGCGCCCGCGCGAACGCGATCTCCACCTGGCAGCAGAATTCGAGCAGGTCGGCCAGCCAGTCCGCCCGGTCGAAGGGGGCCAGCAGCACCTCGCTGAAACCGTACAGGTCGGCGGCCTGGGCCAGCGCGCCCTCGACCCAGCCCATCACGGGAATCTCCCCGCCGGAGCGCGCCTGCATCAGCCGGACGGCCTCCAGCCGGTCGCTCATGCGCCGCCCGCTGCCCGGATCGGGCACCTTCAGCGCGCCGATGTCCTCGCTGCCGGTCAGCCAGGCGCCTTCGCGCACCGGCAGGCCGTCCTCCGGGAAGCGGATCGGGCCGCCCAGGTCGGCCGTCTCGCGGTAAGGGTCGGAGATGGCCTGGAACAGGTCAAGCTGAAAGTCGCGCTGGACAGCGGCGTTGGCGTCGGCCAGCACGCGGTAATCCAGGTAGTAGCGCGACAGCGGCTGGCCGATGTAATGGGCCGCGAACTGCATGAAGATGTTGAAGTTGGGGATGCGGTCGACCGGCTCGCCCTTCAGACGGCGGGCCACACGCTCGGCTGAGTTCATGGTCTGCTCCTGATCCAACGTCCGTGCACGAGATGGATAAATCGATGATAACACGCCCGCCTCACCCCGGCGCGTTTTCGCCGCGGCGGGCCGCGCCGCTACAACACCCCTTCCCATCCATGACACGGGCCTTTTTCAAAATCTCGCCTTATCCGCGCTAATCCGTGCCTTTCCGTGTTATCCGTGCCCCACGCCTTTTGTTTTCCCGCGTCCAGACCTGCCAATCGGCGGCGCGAGAGATGACAACTGTACCATAGGACCACAATTAGACGCCGCGTATAATTATCTACATCATGCTCAATCCTTGACGCGGCGTCCAACCGCACGCCGCATTCGAGTGCATACGAGGTTTTGATGACCGGCCCGCTTTCCCGCCACGAACGGCGCAAGGAGCAAACCCGCCGCCGCCTGCTGGACGCGGCCCGCCAGATCATCGCCCGGCGCGGCTACGATGACACCAATGTGCTGGATATCACCGAAAGCGCGGACGTGAGCAAGGCCACGTTTTACCTCCACTTCCGCGACAAGGAAGCCCTGACCCATGCCCTCATCATGGAAGGCTTCGAGGAGCTGACCCAGCGCATCAACGAGGTGGTCGACAACATCCCCGCCCCGGACAAGATCCAGGCCGGGCTGCGCGCCGTCTTCCAGTACGCCAGCACCAACCGCGACCTGTTCCGGATCATGCTTGGCCGCCAGGGATCGCCGGAACTGAACCTGTTCGCGTTCAATTACTACGCCGGCGTGGTCGAGGACATTCTGAAGCGCGTGGGGCTGACCGGGCGCGGCCTGCCCTTTCCCGCCGAGCTGCTGGCCCAGTTCATCGCCGGGGCCGGAGTCCGGCTGGGGCTGTGGTGGATGGAAGACGACCACGGCCTGTCACCCGAAGACATCAGCGACATCACGTACCAACTGCTCATCCACGGCATTCCCGGCCTGCTCAATCCGGGTGCGCCTCCACTGACTCCATCTGATCGCAACTCACCATCCGCCACGTCCTGAGGAGAGTACAACCATGTTCGACCGCCTGGGCCGTTTTGCCGCCCGCCATCCCTGGCCGATCATCATCGGCTGGATCAGCCTGACTGTTATTATCCTGCTCCTCGCCCCCAACCTGAGCGATGTGGCCAGCAGCGACACCATGGATATGCTGCCCGGCAGCGCCCCGTTCAATCAGGGGTACGCCCGCCTGGGGGAGTCTTTCCCTGACCAGGTGGTGGTCAGCAACGTGGTGCTCGCCATCGAAGCGCCCGCCGGCACCCGCGTTCAGGCGGGAGCGGCCTGGGAGTTGGTCAGCGACCTGACCGCCTGGCTGACCGGCCCCGACGCCCCGGAGGCGATCACCAGTGTGACTTCTCCGGCGGCCGGATCGCCCCTGCTGTCCAGCAGCCTGATCTCCGAGGATGGCGAGATGGCCCTGATCATGGTCAACCTGGCCGGCGGCCCGCTGGAGGACTCCACCCGCGAGGCCATCGCGGCCATCGACACCTTCCTGGCCGATCATGCCACGCCCGGCGTCACGGCCGCCGTGACCGGCTCCGGGCCGATCCTGGGCGGTTATTCGGACGCGGCTCTGACCAGCGTCGACCGCACCATCGGCGTGACCATCATCCTCGTGGTCCTGATCCTGCTGCTGGTCTACCGCTCGCCGGTCAGCCCGCTGATCCCGCTGTTCACCGTCGGGATGTCCTACGTGATCACGCGCGGCATCGTGGCCTGGATGGGCCAGAGCCTGATGACGATCACCTCCTACACCGACGTGCTGCTGATCGTGGTTCTTTTCGGCGCGGGAACGGACTACTGCCTGTTCCTGATCAGCCGCTTCCGGGAAGAGATGGCCGCCAACGGCGGGGCCGCCCCGGCCACCGAGCGGACCGTCCACCGTGTCGGCGAGACGATCACCAGCAGCGCCGGAACGGTCATCGTCGGGTTTGTGAGCATGATCTTCGCCGAGATGGGCCTCTTTAACACGACCGGACCGGCCATGGCGATCGGCATCGTCGTGATCCTGCTGTCCGGCCTGACGCTCACCCCGGCCCTGCTGACCCTGCTCGGCCAGCGCGCTTTCTGGCCGGGCCACGCCTCGCATCGCGACGCGGGCCGCCTGTACGAGCGTATCTCCGTTCAGGTCTCCCAGCACCCGGCCCAGACCATCCTGGTCATCGCCCTGATCCTGACTCCGCTGGCCGTCTACGCCGGGGGGCAGAAAACGACCTACGATATGCTGGCCGACCTGCCGGCCGATTACCCGGCCCGGGCCGGATTCGAGCTGTTGAGCAAGCACATGGGCGGCGGACAGACCCAGCCCATCAACGTGGTCCTGACCAACCTCGATCCCGATACAGCCCTGGCCGAGATCGACCACTGGACGCAGGCCATTCTGGCCGTCGATGGCGTGGGCGACGTGCGCAGCCTGAGCGATCCGCTGGGCAGCAGCCGCTCCACCCTGTCCGGCATCACCCGGGTCGACCGCCAGCTTTCCCTGGCCGCCGAGGCGCTGGCCTCGTTCAGCGCGGGCGACTCAACCGGCAGCGCGCCGGTGCTCACCCAGGAGACTCTCCAGATCGCCCTGAACGCCCTGCCCTTCGTGCAGGACTACCTGACCACCCTGGAAACACGCTTCCCGCAGGTCGCGGGCGACGCCGACCTGGCCGCCATCCGCGAGACGCTGGCCGGGCTGCCCGTCGCCGCCCTGACCGGCGGCCTGGACGAGGCGATGGCGGGGCTGCAAACCCACCTGGCCGGGCTGGCGAATACCTTCGCCGCGATCCCGGACGCCTTCTACCTGCCGGACGGCCTGCCGGAAAGCCTGGTAACTGCCCTGAACAGCGCCGACAGCGGGATCGAGGGCGATCCGCTGGACCTGCTGACCAGCCGCTACGTGACCGCCGATCGCCGGGTGGCACGCTTCGAGGTGATCCTCGCCGGAAGCCCGTACAGTAACGAAGCGACCGACGTCGTGCGCACCCTGCGCGGCATGCTGCCCGATGGGGCGGCCGCCGTCAGCGGTTATCCGACCGTCATGACCGACCTGCGCGACGTCATGGACCGCGACACCCTGCGTTCGTTCGCCCTGGTGCTGCTGGGCATCTTCATCGTGCTGCTCTTCCTGCTGCGGGCCGTGGTCGCCCCGCTGTACCTGATCGCCACCATCCTGCTCAGCTATGGCGCAACGATGGGCATCACCCGGCTGGCCTCCGACCTGCTCTTTGGCGTGGATGCGCTGACCTGGTGGGTGCCGTTCTTCATGTTCGTGATGCTCGTCGCGCTGGGCATGGACTACAACATCTTCCTGATGGGCCGCGTGAAGGAAGAAGTCGCCCAGTATGGGACGCGCGAAGGCGTCCACCGCGCGGTGGCGGCCACCGGCGCGATCATCAGCTCGGCGGGCCTGATCATGGCCGGCACCTTTGGGGCCATGACGGCCGGGGTCATCATCGGCCTCAAGCAGCTTGGCTTCGCGGTGGCGGTGGGCGTCCTGCTGGATACCTTCGTGATCCGGACCGTGCTCGTCCCGGCCATCGCCGTCCTGCTCGGCCGGTGGAACTGGTGGCCGGGCCGCGCGCCCAAAGCCCCGGCCGCGAGCAAGGCCACCCAGGAAAGCGTGCCCGTCACCGGCGACCGCTAGCCCCGATTGACGTAATCACGGAGGGACGTATCGGATGCGTCCCTCCACTGTATCTACCAGATTCATCACCCAGGAGAAATCATCCCATGACCGTCGCCGTGACCGGAGCATCGGGCTTCGTGGGCGTCAATCTGATCCAGGCTCTGCTGGCCGAAGGGCGGCCCGTCCGGGCCGTGATCGCCGGGGAGGAGGAGCGCCGCTGGCTGGACGGGCTGGACGTGACGATCGTCTGCGCCGACGTGCGTGACCCCGGCGCGGTGCGCGCGGCGCTGGCGGGGGCGGAGGTCGTCTACCACCTGGCCGGGATCATCTCCCTCCAGCCGGACGACTGGCCGCGCGTCGAGGCGGTCAACGTGCGCGGGGTGGAGAACGTGGTCGAGGCCTGCCTGGCCAATGGCGTGCGGCGGCTGGTGCATTTCAGCTCGTTTCACGCCCTGGTGCAGGAGCCGAAGAGCCTGCCCCTGGACGAGACCAGCCCGCTGATCACCACGCCGGATGCCCCACCCTATAACCGCTCCAAGGCGCTGGGGGAGCTGGCCGTGCGGGCCGGAATCGCGCGCGGGCTGGACGCCGTGATCGTCTGCCCGACCGGGATCATTGGCCCCAATGACCAGCGTCCCTCCTACTTCGGCCAGACCCTGCTCGACCTGGCCACGGGCAGGCTGCCCGCCCTGGTGGCGGGCGGCTGCGATTGGGTGGACGTGCGGGACGTGGTCGCCGGGGCGCTGGCCGCCGAACAGCGCGCCCCGACCGGGGCCAAGTACCTGCTCTCCGGCCAGTGGGTCACCGTGCCAGACATCGCCCTGATCGTGGCCCAGTTCACCGGACAGCCCGCGCCGCGCCTGGTCCTGCCGATGGGCCTGGTCCGCCGTGTCGCCGTGCTGAACGAATGGGTCAGCCGCCGCCAGGGAAACCCATCGCGCCTGACCCGGGTCTCGATGGAGGAACTGAGCGGCAATCCCCAGGTCAGCCACGCCCGCGCCGTGCGCGAGTTGGGCTACCAGCCGCGCCCCTTCCGGGAGACCATCCGCGACGCGCTGGCCTGGTACGCCGAGCACGGGATGCTGGCACACCCGCCCGCCGGAAACTGAACAAGGTAATGCCTATTCGCTCGCCGCTGTCCGGGATCAACAACAGCGGCTTTTTTTGGTCGCAAGAATGGGTGCAGGGCCGGCCGGTCCCGCGCCTCGCCGCGATCCCCAGCAAAAGCGGGAAATGATCTTGCGCTGAACCTCGATATTCCCCTATGATGTGATTAGATTTATTTGTACTTTTTATGAGGTTTAACAAAGTGATTTGCAGATTCGCGTCAGACTCGCGCGTCTGGCGGCTCTTCTCTTACGCGATCTTCACCGTCACTTTGTTCTACGTGTTCGAGATGACCGCCGATGACTCCTGGATTTCCTTCCGGTATGCGAGGAATCTGGCGAATGGGTACGGCCTGGTGTTCAATCCGGGCGGCGAGCACGTCGAAGGCTACACGAATTTCCTCTGGTTGATCATCATCACGATCTTCATCAAAAGCGGCGTGCATCCCCTGGTTGGGGCCAAACTCCTGAGCGTCCTGCTGGCCTACCTGACGATGGGCATGCTCGGCCGCATCGCCCGCCAGAGTCCCCTCCCCAGCCCGTATTGGCGGTTCATCCCAATCGCCCTGGTTGGGATGCTGCTGCCGTATGCCATCTGGTCCGTCAGCGGCATGGAGAGCGGGTTGACCGCGTTTTTGCTCGTGGCGCTTGTGGCTGTCGACGCCAACTGGCAAGGGCGCCGCCGGCAGGCCGGGCTGGGTATCCTCCTTCTCCTGCTCCTGTGCAATCGACTGGATGGCGCGCTTGCGTTCGTCGTGATTGTGGCCAGCGCCTGGCACGCCGCCCGGCAGGATGGCTTCCGCTCCTGGCGATCGCACGCACGCGACGCCGCCCTCATGCTGGGGCCAACGGCGCTGATCTTCATTCCCTACCTCGCGTGGAAACTGACCTACTACGGCAGCCTCCTTCCCAACACCTACTACGCCAAGGTCGCCGGGATTCCCCTCCTGGCCCATCTTTTTTCCGGCGTGTCCTACACCGCCGAGTTTGCCGTTTACTGGGCCGGCATCCCGATTTTCATCCTGGCCCTCTACCTCGTTCTCGGCGGGCGGCTCCACAGGACGCTGGCCAACGGACTGGCGCTTCTCGCCGTGTACGTCGTCTACATCCTTTTCGTCGGAGGGGATGTCCTGCCCTGCAGCCGCATGTTCGCGCCGCTCATTCCGCTGATCGCCCTGACCAGCGTGCTTTGCCTGGGTGGGCTGGTCAGCCAGTGGGGTCTTGGCGAGCTGCGCCAGATCCTGAGCGCGGGGATGTTCCTGGGCTTGACCGGCCTCTCCTGTTTCGGAAGCACCCTGCTCAACCAGATCCCGGCCAAAGCCAGCTTCGATCTGGCGGCCAAGCTGACGATCGACGCAGGGATCGATGGCGCTTTTCCCAACTGGCTGCGCAACTATGGCCCTCCAGGCAGCAGCATCGCGCTCTTTTCGGCCGGATACCTGCCCTACGCCACCGACTTCTATACCATCGACCGGATCGGCCTGAACGATACCTACATCGCCCATCATGGTGTGCGCGACGACAACGGCGCAGACCCCCAGTTCAAGACCACCCTGGACTACTGGCTGCCCCTGCAACCCACCTTCATCGAAACGTGGCTCGACCTGCGCAGCTTCCAGCAGGGGATCACGCACTCGGATTACAGCCGGGAAGATGAGCTGCTGCTCCAACAACCGCTTTTCCTGGAGAATTACGTCCTTCTGACGGGCATCGAGTATCCATTTGCCTTTTTCCAGCGCCGCGACACGGTCGATGCCGGCTGCTTGGAAAACGTCCCCTCAATTCCAACGCCCGTGTGCCAGGTCGACCGGATCCAGGCCTCGCAGGCCGGTTCCGACAGCGCGTCCTCCCCGGAGTGAGCGTCCGGGGCGCGTTCGATCCATTGACCGCACAGGACGCCGGAGCACCCGCGGGCAGCGCCGGATGAAATCCGAACCGAAATCGCCGGGACGGCCGCAGACCACGCCACATCTCGGCGAAACTTCCCAGTCCGGCCTGCGTACAGACGTAGCAAGACAACTTGCGAAACGAGGAGACCTGCCATGAATCTGCGCAGCTTTTACAATCCACTCATGAAATGGCTGCTGCGCTCGCCGCTGCACGGGCTGATCAGCGGCATGTACATGCTGATTACGTTCACCGGGCGCAAGTCCGGCCAGACCTACACCACCCCGGTCGAATACGCCCTCGATGGGTCGGACGTGATCTTCCTGACCGCGCCGGAACGGGTGTGGTGGCGCAACCTCAAGGGCGGCGCGCCGGTCACGATCCGCGTGCGCGGGCGCGACCATACCGGCACGGCGACAGCCAGCCTCGGCGACGTGGACGCCTTCACCAGCGTCATGCGCGCCTACTTCCGGCGCTTCCCCGGCCGGGCGAAGATGTTCCACATCCGGCTGGTGGACGGCGAGCCGGACCCGGCCGACTGCGCGGCGCGCGCCAATGATCACGTCGTCGTCCGGGTGAAGATGGGATAATGGGTTGTTGGTTTCCGGTGACTGGTTATTGGGGGTGATGGGTCCGGCCTGGCCGGATTCCCGGCGGCGGCGCGATGCTATGCAGTGTGTCGACGCTACCCGGCCGGACCAATGAGATAAGCAGAGCCTTCATTCTCGGCGATCCAACCCTGGGCCTCGCCATCCGTCTGCACGGCCTGCCACCAGGCCACGCTCCCGACGCAGACCGGGCCAGTGACGATCATCCTCCGGCCCTCAGGGTAGGAAAGCTGGCCGATCGGCTCCCTCCCCCCCGGTGCGGCGGCATACACCAGGTCGTCGAAATAGTCGCCGCTCATCACCTGCATCCCGACCGCGACCCGCGACAGCACCTCGCCTTCGCAGACTCGATCCTCGGCCAGGGCCAGGCGGGGATCGGGTTCGCCCGCTGGCGCGAGCGCGAACTCCCAGGTGCGCGCCCCCTCGAAATAGACGACGGACTCCCTGCCGCGCACCCCATCCTCGCCCAACGTGACCCGGATGCCGCCGGAAGTCTCCTCGGTCGTGGGATACCAGACGGTGTACGCATCCCCGTTCTCGGTCTTTGCCAGGATGAGCAGGCGCGGGCCGGCATCCTCGGAACCGGTGGGA
>JARKOQ010000030.1 GCA_029976005.1 Aggregatilineales bacterium
CGACCGGGAGGGGATTTGCTGGCCGGATCAGGTGATCGCCCTGGACGGCTTCTATGCCCCGCTGGAACCGGACGCCCTCCTCCAGCCGCGCGAGTACGCCGGCTTCCAGCTCCCCCCGGAGGTGATCTACGTGCCGGAACCTCACCCCAACCCCTCCCCATGAAAAATGGAGAGGGGCTTTCCGTCGAGCGTTTGTTTCCCCCTCTCCACGCGTGGCGAGGGCCGGGGTGAGGTGGCAATCCAACGCCCAATCCGCCGCGCCAGAATCGAACACCCTCTATGACACCCACCCCACCATCCCCCTTTTATCCGCGAAAATCCGTGCTTCATCCGTGCTATCCGTGCCCTATTCGCTTTTCCGCCCATTTGTTCGCATTCTGGCTATAATAGAGGGCACGACGACCGAACGCCACGAGAGGGTGCCCGATGACCCCGACGCCAACCGACCGCGCCGCTGACCTGCGCGAGCAGCTCAACTACCACAACTACCGCTACTTCGTCCTCAACGACCCGGCCATCAGCGACCCCGAATACGACGCCCTGCTGGCCGAGCTGGAGCAGATCGAGGCCGAGCACCCGGAGCTGATCACGCCCGATTCGCCCACCCTGCGCGCCGGCTCCGACCTCCAGCCGGAGTTCCGCAAGGTGCGCCACCCGCGCCTGATCGGCAGCCTCTCGAAGGCCTTCACCGAGGACGAAATCCGCGCCTGGCGGGAGCGGATCGGCAAGCTGCTGCCGCCGGACGTCCGGCTCGACTACACCCTGGAACCCAAGCTGGACGGCCTCTCGGTGGTGCTGACCTACGAGGGCGGCCTGCTGACCCTGGGCGCGACGCGCGGCGACGGTATCACCGGCGACGATGTGACGCCCAACGTGCGCACCATTCCCAGCGTGCCGCTGCGCATCCCCGTGCACCCCGATGGGCCGCGCCCCCCGGCGCGGCTGGTCGTGCGCGGCGAGGTCTTCTACCCGCTGGCGGCCTTCGCGCGCCTGAACGAAGCCCAGCGCGCCGCCGATCTGCCGGAGTTCATCAACCCGCGCAACGCGGCCAGCGGGGCGCTGAAGAACAAGGACCCGCGCGAGACCGCCCGCCGCCCGCTGAAGGTGTTCGTGTACAGCATCGTGGACGTCGACGGCGAGGTGCCCCCCACCCAGTGGGATCAACTGCAATTCCTCAAGGCCCTCGGATTCCTGGAACCGGCGGAGATGGCCCGCTTCGACGACCTCGAAGCGCTGATCGCCGTCATCCCGGAATGGACGGCCCGCCGCCCCAGACTCGACTACGAGATCGATGGGCTGGTGATCAAGGTCAACGACCTGCGCCTGTGGGAGGAACTGGGCGTCGTGGGCAACAAGAACCCGCGCGCCGCGATCGCCTACAAGTTCCCGGCGGAGGAGGCCACCACCAAACTGCTCGACGTCAAATTCAGCATCGGGCGGACCGGGGTGCTCAAGCCGGGCGGGGTGCTGGAACCCGTTTTCGTCGGCGGCACGACCATCACCAACGTCATGCTGCACAACTTCGACCAGATCGCGGAGAAGGACATCCGCATCGGCGACACGGTGATCGTCAAGCGCGCGGGGGACGTGATCCCGTATATCGAAGGCCCCGTCCCGGAGGAGCGCGACGGCTCCGAGCGCGTGGTGGAGGTTCCGGCCATGTGCCCGTTCTCCGGCGATCCGGTCATCCGGCCGGAGGGGATGGTCGATTACTTCTGCTCGAATCCCTACTGCCCGGAGCGCGTCTTCCGCAGCCTGGAGTTCTTCGCCAGCCGGGGCGCGCTGGACATCGAAGGGCTGGGCACGCAGACCGTCAAGCAGTTGATGGACGCCGGGCTGGTCAGGGACGAGGCGGATATCTTCAGCCTGACGCTGGATGACCTGCTGCCTCTGGAGCGCTTCGCCCGGAAGAAGGCCGAGAACCTGCTGGCCGGCATCGAAGCCGCCAGGCACCGCCCGCTGGACCGCGTGCTCACGGCCCTGGGGATCGAGGGCGTGGGCGAGATCATGGCCGGGACGCTGGCCGGTCACTTCGGCAGCATCGAGACTTTGGCACGCGCCACGGTCGACGACCTGCTCCAGATCGAGGGGGTGGGGCCGACCATCGCCGAGGGGATCGTCGCCTGGTTCGCGGAGCCGTTCCACCAGCAGCTCATCGCCAAGCTGAAGGCGGCGGGCGTGCGTTTGGAGGCCGAGCAGGGCGCGCCGGTCGCGGTCGGCGACTCCCTGGCCGGCAAGACCTTCGTCCTGACCGGCACGCTGCCGACCCTGAGCCGCGAGGAGGCCGCGGCGCTGATCAAGGCTCACGGTGGCAAGGTGGCCGGATCGGTCAGCAAGAAGACGGACTACGTCCTGGCCGGAGAAAACGCGGGCAGCAAGCTCACCAAAGCCGAGGAGCTGGGCGTCCCCGTGATTGACGAGGCCGGACTGCGGCAGATGATTGAATCTGCCTGACCACCAACCACGCACCAATCACCAACCACTATCCTGACTCACCAAAGGACAAACAGGCATGTCTCCAGCGAATGACGCAACCGGGTGGGAATGGCTGATCGCGACGCTGATCGCCCTCATGCTGATGATGCTGTTCCCGACTCGCTGAGGCGGGGAGAGGCGGAAGTCTCGCGCTGGCCGGGCGTCCGTACCGGCTGACCTCGCGCCGGGGTCTGGGGGATATCCTCCAGGCCCCGGTTTGACCAGGAACCAGGCACCATGAACCAACGACCACCGTAAGGAGCAGGAACCATGCAGACCGTCACCCCGGAGCACGTGGGGATGTCCTCCGCCCGGCTGGGCCGCATCCGCCCGGTTGTGGAGCGAGCGATAGACGAGGGGAAATTCGCCGGGGTGATCACCCTGGTCGCCCGGCGCGGCGAGGTCGCGCACTTCGAGTGCATGGGCATGATGGACCGGGAAGCGGGCAAGCCCATGCGCCCGGACGCGCTGTTTCGCATCTACTCCATGACCAAGCCAATCACCAGCCTGGCCCTGCTGATGCTCTACGAAGAGGGCAAGGTGCGGCTCAGCGATCCGGTGTCGCGCTTCATCCCGGCTTTCAAGGACCTGAAGGTGTACGATCACCCACTGGCGGCCGGGGTGGCGCTGGCTCCCCTCCAGCGTGAAATCACCGCCTACGACTTGCTCACGCACACGGCCGGCTTCACCTACGGCAGCGACCAGCACCCGGTCGAAGGGATGTACGATGCGGTCGATATCCAGAGCAAGGATCGCAGCCTGGCGGAGTTCGTCGCGGCGCTGGTCAAGCTGCCGCTGATGTTCCAGCCGGGGACGGCCTGGCGCTACAGCGTGGCGACCGACGTGGTCGGGCACCTGGTGGAACTGGTCTCCGGCATGACGCTGGACGCATTCTTCCAGGAACGGATCTTCAAACCGCTGGGCATGGCTGATAGCGGGTTCAGTGTCCCGCTGGACAAGCTGGATCGCCTGACGACGCTGTACGAATACCGCCCGGACGGCATCCTGACGCCGATCGACACACCACACAAGAGCGAATTCACCCGGCCCAGGTTGTTCTCCGGCGCCAGCGGGCTGATCTCGACCGCGGCGGACACCCTGCGCTTCTGCCAGATGATGCTCAACGGCGGCGCGCTGGAGGACGTCCGGCTGGTCAGCCGCAAGACGGTCGAGCTGATGACCACGAACCATCTGCCGCCCAGTCTGCTGCCCTATGGCGTGGGTACGCCCAAGCTCGGCCAGGGATTCGGGCTGGGCGTCAGCGTCATCATGGACGTGGGGCAGTATCGCGGACTCGGCTCGGTGGGGGCGTACGATTGGGGCGGCATGGCGAATACGTCCTTCTGGATCGACCCGAAAGAAGCGTTGATCGGGATACTGATGACACAGTCGACGCCCTATGGGCACTCGCCGCTGAACGATGATTTCCGCGTGCTGGCCTACCAGGCCATCGCTGATTAGCCATGTCGCACCGCCATCACTTGACGCGCATCACCAAGGAGCAGGAACCATGCAAACCGTGACCCCGGAACACGTGGGGATGTCCTCCGCCCGGCTGGGCCGCATCCGGCCGGCGGTGGAGCGCTATATCGACGAGGGCAAGTTCGCGGGGGTGATCACCCTGGTAGCGCGCCAGGGGGAGGTCGCGCACTTCGAGTGCATGGGACAGATGGATCGCGAGGCCGGAAAGCCTATGCGGCCGGATGCCCTGTTCCGCATCTACTCGATGACCAAGCCGGTCACCAGCATCGCGCTGATGATGCTGGTCGAGGAAGGCCGAATCCGGCTCGACGATCCCGTGTCGCGCTTCATCCCCGGCTTCGGGGACTTGCGCGTTTTCCTGCGGACTCTGCCCATCGGGTTCGAGACCGCCCCGCTGCGGCGAGAGATCACCGTCCGTGACCTGCTCACCCACACGGCCGGGCTGTCCTATGGCGGCGCGGAGCATCCCGTGGATGCGATGTACGCGACCGCGGACGTCCGGAACAAGGAACAGACCCTGGAGGAATTCGTCGCGGCGCTGGTCAAGCTGCCGCTGATGTTCCAGCCGGGGACGTGCTGGCACTACAGCGTGGCGACCGACGTCGTCGGGCGGCTGGTGGAGATCGTCTCCGGAAAGACCCTGGACGCCTTCTTCGCGGAGCGCATCTTCGAGCCGCTGGGCATGGTCGATACCGGCTTCCACGTCCCGCCGGGCAAGCTGGACCGCCTGACCACGGTCTACGAATACCACGCGGACGGCTCCCTGACTCCGCTGGATACGCCGCAGAACAGCCCGTTCGCCCGGCCCCGGCCCTTCCTGTCCGGCGGCGGGGGGCTGATCTCCACGGCGGCGGACACCCTGCGCTTCGCCCAGATGCTGCTCAACGGCGGCAAGCTGGACGGAGTCCGGCTGGTCAGCCGCAAGACGATCGAGTTGATGACCATCAACCACCTGCGGCCGGAGCATCTGCCCTTTGGCTATGGGGAAAAGAACCTCGGCTGCGGCTTCGGGCTGGGCTTCAAGGTCATCCTGGACCTGGGGCTCTACGGCCACATCGGCTCGGTGGGCAGCTATGAATGGAGCGGGGCGGCCAACACCGCTTTCTGGGTCGATCCGCAGGAGAAACTGATCGGCCTGCTGCTGACCCAGTTCATGCCCGCCTGGCACTTCCGCCTGACGGACGACTTCCGCACGCTGGTCTACCAGGCCATCGACGATTAGGGCCTGGCCCGCGCCGGGGGCGCTGACTTCCCCGACTCCGGGGAGAAATCCGGATTGAGGCGGATGATCGGGGGCGGGGGTGCTATAATCCGCCCCAACGCGGGAGATAAGCCAAGGAGAACACAGGACGTGAACGAGCAAGCGTATGGGCCGCCGGTGGACCAGTTGTTGAGTCTTGGAGATGAAATGGGCGGCTGGGAGTTCGAGTCCTGGCTGGACTACCCGGCGCGCTTCGGCCTGACCGCCGAGCATATTCCCGACCTGATCCGGATCGTGGAAGACCCGCTGCTGACCACCCAGATCAACGAACTGGCCGAGGACGACCCGCGCAACTGGGCTTCGCTGCACGCCTGGCGGGCGCTCGGCCAGCTCCGGGCGGAGGCGGCGATCCAGCCGCTGCTGGCCCTCTTCACCAGCCTGGAAGACTGGGATGACGTCTTCGAGGAACTGCCGAACGTGTTCGGCCTGATCGGCCCGGCGGCGATCCCGGCCCTGGTCGAGGCGCTGCACGGCGCGCGCGATACTGACTTTCCGGCCATCAGCTATGCAAGCTGCCTGCGCCAGATCGGCCAGATGCACCCGGCCGTCCGCGACGAAATCGTGGGTATTTTTACCGGCCTCCTGGCGGAGGCCGCCGCCAACCAGCCCACGCTGAACGCGTTCATCATCTCCGACCTGATCGATCTGAAGGCGGTCGAGGCCGCGCCGGTCATGGAGCAGGCCTTCGCCGCCGATCACGTCGACTGGTCGATCGCGGGCGATTGGGAGGATGTCCAGATTGCGCTGGGGCTGCTGGCCGAGCGGATCACGCCCAAGCCGAATTACACCGCCAACTTGCTGCCTGAGCTGATCGATCTGATGCAGCTCTCGCCGTCCGCTCAGCGGCGGCGGGCGGAAAGCAAGCGCAAGGCCAAACGCAAACAGGCCCAGGCCTCCCGCAAGAAGAACCGCAAGAAGCGCCGCTGAGGCCGAACCGGGGGCGGGGTGGCCCCGCCGCGCGGCCGGACAAACGTTTGCGGGGGCGATCAACCGGCTTCTAGTAGGGAAATGAGTACCGAATTACTTGCCAAATAGGCATTTTGCCTGCGTATAATTAGGCAAGTCGTGGTAAAATCGGCTCAAGGGTTCGAACTAAGACCCCTTAAAGTGATACTGGTCAAAGGAGCTCAAAAGTGGCTGTTGAATTCTACGACATCAAGTTCAAGAAGAAGGTCATGATCGACGAGAAGAAGATCGTCAAGGTCACGTTCACGACCAAGAACGGCGGCCTGCGTTACGGCATTCGCGGCACGACCGACGATGGCCGCCCGCTGACCAAATTCGTCAACAAGGAAACCTGGGACAAGATGAAAGTCCCTGAGGCCAAGTAGATTTCCTGCCGCTTCACCGCAAACCCCATAGCACCCACCGGACAGGCTCGCCGCGAGGCGGGCCTGTTCCTTTGGAGGGTGGACGCGCGCCGTCCCCGGCGCGTGACCCACCCCAGGGCCATCGCATCAAACTGAAAAAGCATCTCACGGCAGAAAACACAGAGATAGAACCTGGTTTATAGAGTTCTTCCTGGCGTTCTTTACTTTCTCGACGGGAAAGTCTTTTTCGTGTTTTGCCTTTCTTCGCGTTTTTCCTTGGCGTCCTTGGCGCCTTGGCGGTTCAACCTGCTTTTGATGCGATGGCCCTGTGATCCGCCTCCTGGAGCCTTGTTGCCGGACCTGGGGGAGTCCTATAATGTCGCGGTATGTATGGGGTATACGCGTTGGGGGATCGCATGACTCGCCGAACCACCTCGTTGACGCTGGTGTGCCTGTGGGCCGTTCTGATGCTGGCGGGCTGTTCGGGCGGATTGCCCGGCGACGCCGAAACCTACCTCCGGGAGGAAATCTTCCCCACCTTCGAGATCAACCGCAACACCCAGATTACCGCCAGCCGGGCCACCGAGGATATTGGCGCGACCAGCACCGTGTGGTGCGTCAAACTCTATGCCAACGGCTTCATGCACTACTTTTTCCTGGAGCAGCAGGAGGGCGGCGGCTGGCAGGACATGGGCTACAAGCCTGACTCTTTGCGTGCCGAGAGCGTGTATCAACTCCTGGGTTGCGGGGGGTAGCGCCAAGGCGGGCGTGGAGAAGCAACCGGCCATTACCCCCGGCGCACAGCCCGGTGGATATTGGCCGTTCGATAAGCGGGGCGGTTCGCGAACCGCCCCTACGGATGGGCAACGTGACAGACATCCCTGCGTGTCGGCATCCCGATCGCGTGATCTTTCCCCGTTGCCGCGCTAGACTCGGCCTCGATCGACCTGCCCACCCGGAACAACGCCCGATGCCCGCCAACCAGCCCGACCCAATTCAACATTCAACATTCAACATTCAACATTCGGTGACAGCCGCGCTGCCGCTGGTGAGCGTGATCGTCATCAACTGGAATGGCAAGCGCTATCTGCCTACCTGTCTGGAGGCCCTGCGCGCCCAGACCTACCCGCGCCTGGAAGTCCTGGTGGCCGACAACGCCAGCACGGACGGCTCCCAGGCGCTCGTGCAGGCGCAATATCCCTGGGTGCGGCTGGTGGCCCTGCCGGAGAATCGCGGCTTCACCGGCGGCAACAACGCCGGGATCGCGGCCAGCACGGGCGCGATCGTGATCCTGCTCAACAACGATACCGAGGTCGCGCCGGACTGGGTGGCCGAGGTGGCCGCCGCCTTCGAGCGCCATCCGGAGGCCGGCCTGGTTGCCAGCAAGATGCTGCTCTTCGACCGGCGCGATACCTTCCACACGGCGGGCGACCTGTACCGGGTGGACGGCCTGCCCGGCAACCGGGGCGTCTGGCAGCAGGACAAGGGCCAGTACGACCGGGAGGAATACGTCTTCGGGGCGTGCGGCGGATCGCTGGCCGTGCGCCGGACGGTGCTGGACACGATCGGCGCGCTGGACGACGACTTCTTCTTCAGCGCCGAGGACGTGGACTTCGCCTGGCGGGCGCAGTTGGCCGGGTTCCGCTGCGTGTATGCCCCGCGCGCCGTGGTCTACCACCAGCTCGCCGCCACCGGGGGCGATATCACCGCCAGCTACTACAACGGGCGCAACTTCATCTACGTCCTCGCCAAGGACTACCCGGCCGACCTGTTCCGCCGCCACTGGCGCGCCGTGATCGGGCGGCAGCTCAGGATCGCCGGGGAAGCCCTGCGCGCCTGGCGCGGAAAAGCGGCGCGCGCCCGGCTGCGTGGTATAATCGCCGGGCTGCGCGGCCTGCCGAAGATGCTGCGCAAGCGGCGCGCCGTCCAGGCCCAACGCCGCGTCTCGCTCGATTACCTGGAATCGATTCTGACCCCGGCGGACGAGTGATCCGCCCTGGCTTACGGGAGCCGTTTGTGTCCGAAGTCCCCTACCTGTCGATCATCCTGCCTGCTCACAATGAAGTCACCCGTCTGCCCAGGGCGCTCCAGCAGCTCGATGCCTACCTCCGGCAGCAGGCCTATCTGGCCGAGGTGCTTGTCGTCGAGAACGGCAGCAGCGACGGCACGGCGGCGGTGGCCCGCGCCTTCGCGGCCGATCACCCCTACGTGCGCGTCTTCGAGGAGACCGCGCGCGGCAAGGGGCTGGCGATCAAGCGCGGGATGCTCGAAGCGCGGGGCGAGTACCGTTTCTTCGCCGACGTGGACTTTTCCATGCCGGTCGCCCAGATCGAGCGCTTCCTGCCGGAGGGGATCGCCGGCTACGACATCGCCATCGGCTCGCGGGAAGCGCCCGGCTCGATTCGCTACCACGAGCCGTGGTACCGGCACTTCATGGGCCGGGTCAATTCCTGGATCGTCAAGCTGGCCGCCCTGCCGGAGTTCGAGGATACCCAGTGCGGGTTCAAGCTGTTCCGGGGGGATGTAGCCGACGACCTGTTCAGCGTCTCGCGGATGGGCGGGATCGGGTTTGATGTCGAGGTGCTGTTCATCGCCAAACAGCGCGGCTACCGGGTCCGGGAGATCGGCATCGACTGGTATTTCGACCCGGACAGCCGGATGCGCCTGATCCAGGATTCGCTGCACATCCTGCAGGAGATCATCGCCATCCGCCGCAACTGGCGGGCCGGCCTGTACGCCCGCCAATCCGTCCCCGCGCCCAACATGGCCGCCGGCAGGAGTTGAGCGCGTGACCGTTCCTTCCAGTCTGACGCCCTACCTGTCGATCGTGATCCCGGCCTACAACGAAGAAGCCCGCCTGCCGCAAAGTCTCCAGGAAGTGGCCGAATTCGTCGCCACCCAGGCCTATCCCATCGAAGTGGTCGTGGTCGACAACAACAGCAAGGATCGCACCCACGCCATCGCGGACGAGTTCGCCGCCCGGCTGCCCTACCTGCGCGTCCTGTTCGAGGGCCGCCAGGGCAAGGGGGCGGCCATCCGGGCCGGGATGCTGGCCGCGCGTGGCGCGTACCGCTTCATCTGCGACGCCGACCTCTCGATGCCCATTCCGGAAGTGACCCGCTTCCTGCCGCCGCAGCTCTCCGGGTACGATATCGCCATCGGCTCGCGGGAAGCGCCCGGCGCGGTGCGCTACGACGAGCCGCCCCACCGCCACCTGATGGGCCGCGTCTTCAACACGATCGTGCGCCTGCTGGCCGTGCCCGGCTTTCAGGATACGCAGTGCGGGTTCAAGATGTTCACCGCCCGCGCCGCCGAGACCCTTTTCCCCCTCCAGACCCTGGACGGCTGGGGCTTCGACGTGGAAGTCCTGCATGCCGCCCAAAAGCGCGGTTACGCCATTGTGGAAGTGCCGATCCCCTGGTACTACAAGGCCAACACGCGCATCCACCCCCTGCGCGATTCGCTGGACATGCTGCGCGAGGTGCTCAAAATCCGGGCCAACAGCCGGCGCGGGATGTACGATTCGTAAGTTGTTAGTTCCTGGTGATTGGTTTCTGGCGGATGAGTCGACAGTCATCAGTTGACAGTTCTCAGTCAAAGCGCACGGCTGGCCCCGCTTTTTGCTTGCCGCCTGGACGCTTCTTCTTGTCTCTTGCCTCTGGTCTCCTGGTCTCTGACCTCGGTGCAACTGCGCGGCGCGGTGGAACGGCCGCGCGGCCTCGCTTTATTGTGGCATGTCCCCGATCGGTGCTAAACTTTGAGTGAAGTGCCGCGCCGGCAGTGTGGGGGGAGTCGCCTCCCTGTGAGCCGAGGACGATCCGGCCGGGCGGCGAAGAGTTAGCGCGTATGGCCAAACCGCCTGTCACCGCCAGTCTGAAATTCGAGCAGGAGTTGTGCGGCCAGGGCTACCGCCTGATCGCCGGGCTGGACGAGGCCGGGCGCGGCGCGTGGGCCGGGCCGGTCTCCGCCGCCGCCGTGATCCTGCCCCTCGACCGGGAAGACCTGGCCGAGGTACTGGAAGGTGTGAACGACTCCAAGAAGCTCAGCCCGGAGCGCCGGGCCGAACTGGCCCCAATCATCAAGCGGGTGGCCCTCGGCTGGGCGGTCGGCCGGGTGACCAACCAGGAGATCGACGAGAAGGGCATCGTCGACGCCACCCGGCTTGCCATGGAGCGCGCCCTGCGCAAGCTCGACCAGACCCCGGAATACCTGCTGATTGACGCCCTCACCCTGCCGGAAGAGGTCATGCCCCTCGACAGGCAGATGCGCATCATCAAGGGCGACCAGCTTTCCCTGAGCATCGCCGCGGCCAGCATCCTGGCCAAAGTCACCCGCGACGAGTTCATGGTCGGGCTGGATGAGCAGTACCCCGAATACAGCTTTGCCGAGAACAAGGGTTATGGCACCGCCACCCACCGGGCCGGTCTGGAACGGCGCGGCCCGTGCCTGGCCCACCGCCAGAGCTTCAAGCCGATCATGACCTGGCAGCGCCTGCTGTAGCGGGACGCCCCCCCAGGCATCCAATCGCCCATCCCCAGGCGGGCTTCGATCGCCCTCCGGTCGCTTTTCCCCGCGCGGCTATCCGGCTCGCGCCGCCATAAGATTCGAATCGGGTTAGGAAGCTGTTGTAAAGATCGAACCTTCGGTCATGCTCAGGTCATCTCCCCTGAGTGCGATGTTGTCTTATACTAAGTAATAGCGTATGCTGAAGCTGCGCCCCATATCCGCTCAGAAAATCTCCCTGGTTGGGAGCCGGTTGCATGATTGCTTCCATCGTGTTGGTGCTGTCCATCCTGATTCAGTTCGCGGCTGCCTTCCGGGCGCTGCGTCTGATGCGCCTGACGGGCCGCCAGCGGGCCTGGATGTTGATCGCCCTGGGCCTGAGTCTGATGGCGCTGCGCCGCCTGATCACCCTGATCGATTCCCTCAGTCTGGCCCAGCCCAAACCCCCGGACCTGGAAGTCGAGCTGATCGGGCTGGTAATCTCCGTGGTGATGCTGCTGGGGGTCGGTGCGATCCGGCCGCTGTTCGTGCGGATGCAGCAGACGACCCAGGCCTTGCAGGACTCGGAGGCGCGCTTCCGGGCCTCGTTCGAACAGGCCGCGCTCGGCATTTGCCACGTCGACACGGAAGGGCGCTATCTCAGCGCCAACCCGTGGCTGTGCGCCATGCTGGGTTATACCGCCGCCGAGCTGACCGGCCTGACCTTCCAGCAGATCACCTATCCGCCCGATCTGCAAGCCAATCTGGGCCTGATGGAGCGTATGCTGGCGGGCGAGCTGAGCACGACCACCTTCGAGAAACGCTACGTCCACAAAAACGGCGATCTGATCGACGTCAGCGTGACCGTTTCCCTGGTGCGCAAGGCTTCCGGGGAGCCGGACTATGTCGTCGCCGTGCTGGAGGACATCCGCCCGCGCAAGCAGGCCGAGGAAGCCCGCCGTCTGGCCGACGAGCGGCTGCGGATCGCCATCCAGGGCTTTCCGATCCTGGCCTTCGCCCAGGATGCCGGGCTGCGTTACACCTGGGCCTTCAGCCCGCGCTATGGCGACCTGGCCCAGTCCTACGTGGGCCGGCTGGATTCCGACCTGCTGCCGCCGGAGGTCGCCGGGCCGCTCACCGCGCTCAAGCAGGCGGTGCTGGACAGCGGCCAGGCCTTGCGGCGGGAGATGCCCGCTTCCGGCTTGCAGGGCGTGGCCGATCACGACCTGGTGATCGAGCCGCAGCGTGACGCCGAGGGGCGCGTGATCGGTATCATCGGGGCCGCGATGGACATCACCGAGCGCCGCCTGGCCGAGCGCCAGGCCCTCGATCTGGCCGTGGCCCGCCAGAAGGTGCAGGTGCTGCGCGAGTTCATCAGCGACGCCTCGCACGACCTGCGCACCCCGCTGACCGCGCTCAAGAACAGCCTGTACCTCATGGAGCGAATCGAGGATCCGGCCCGCCAGGCGTACTACTTCGGCATGGTCAAATACCAGGCGGGGTACCTGGAAGCCCTGCTCGAAAACATGCTGATGCTCTCCCGGCTGGATCAGCCCAGCGCGACCGAGATCGCGCCGATTGACGTGCACGCCGTCCTTCAGTCGGTCGTCAATCGCCTGCGGCCGATGAGCGACCTGAAGCACATCCAGATGATGCTCGATCTGGCGGACGACCTACCCGCGATCGAGGCCGATTGGGACGGCCTGGACCGGCTGCTGGCGAACCTGCTGGACAACGCCCTGCGCTACACGAGCGCGGACCGTACCGTCACCGTCTCGACCCGCGCCGAAGGGGAACAGGTGATCCTGCGGGTCCGCGATCAAGGCCCCGGCATCCAGCCCGGCGACCTGCCGCACATCTTCGACCGCTTCTTCCGCACGGACATGGCCCGCACCATGGAGCCGGGCGGGACCGGCCTGGGGCTGGCGATCAGCAAAAAGATCGTCGAGCTGCATGGCGGCTCGATCAGCGTGGAGAGCGTGGTCGATCAGGGCAGCACGTTCACCGTGTGCCTGCCGGTTCGCCAGGGCCACCTGGAGGGCGAGGCTTCCGCCGCGTAGCGGCGGTTTACTCCTCCGGCGCGTAGGCGTCGATGTCGCTGACCGTGTTGATCACCCGCGCGGGGTTGCCGGCCACGACCGTCCCCGGCGGCACGTCCCTGGTCACCACCGCTCCCGCGCCGACCAGCGCCCGCGCCCCAATCCGCACGCCCGGCAGCAGCACCGCCCCCGCCCCCACGATCGCCCCGGATTCGATGTGCGCGCCCTTGAGCTGGGTTTTGACGTCCCGGCTGAGGGGGTAACGGGCATTGGTGACGATCACCCCCGGCCCCAGCCAGCAGCCTTCCTCCAGCACGCTGTATTCCGGCACGAAGACCCGGCTGTGGAGCCGGACGCGATCGCCGATCGTGACGTGGTGCTCGACCACGCTGCCCGTCCCGATGCTGACCCGCTCGCCGATGGTGTTGCTCTCGCGGATCATTGCGCCATGGCCGGTTTGCAGGCCCGCGCCGATCGTGTTGCCCGCGTAGATCACGGTATGGGAGCGGATCACGCAGCCGGGGCCGAGGATCAGCGGCAGCGCGCCGGGGACCGTGCCGCGCGGCGGCTTGCCCAGGATCACGAAGTCGTCGATCTCGGCGTCGTCGGGCAGGCTGACGTTGGGATAGATGCGGGTGAAGGAATCCATAGGGCCGTCCTGTGGGTGGGTGAAGGGTGAGAAGGATTATCCACGCGCCGGGCGTGGGGGCAAGCGGGGGCTGATGGCTGTTGGCGGAGGGGCGGCCTCAAGCCGCGAATATGGGTGGAGCGGGGGGGGCGTGGGGGCGCAGATGGCTGTTCTTCCGCGTGAAACAGGCCGGTGGCAGCTAGCGGCTCCGGGTCTTCTGGCAAGTCCCATCTTTCTTACAAAACCAGTGTCGAACTTCTTGACTTTTTTATAAGCCGGGAGTACATTCATGAACGTAGGACGCAGGCTGAAGTTGTGTGTAAGACGCAAGGTCAACGCCCGTCTCCGGGCGTTTTTTGTTGCAGT
Source organism: Aggregatilineales bacterium (assembly GCA_029976005.1). Lineage (GTDB taxonomy): Bacteria > Chloroflexota > Anaerolineae > Aggregatilineales > Ch27 > JARKOQ01. Next base: position 14,044 of record JARKOQ010000030.1, read on the forward strand.
CGAACACAAACACATGCCGGACTACACTCGTATCAAGGCCATTCATGAGGAGTCTACCTGTCATGGCTGAACGTATTCAGGGTGTCGTGAAGTGGTTCAATGGGACCAAGGGTTTCGGCTTCATCCAGCAGCCGAACGGTCCGGATGTGTTCGTGCATTACTCGGCGATCGAGGGCGGCGGCTTCCGGAACCTGGAAGAGGGTGACCGGGTCGAGTTCACGATCGTCCAGGGCCCCAAGGGCCTGCAAGCCAGCCAGGTTCGCAAGATCAACTAAGATCACGACCAGGCAACCCACGCCCCCGTCATTGACGGGGGCGTTTTTGATTCCGGCGCGCGGCTGTGGTCGCGCCTAGCCCATCACGAACGGGGCTTTGCGCTCCGTTTCCGGCTGGAGCTGTTTGAGCGGCTGGGCGCCGCGCGGGCGCTTGAAGACGGCGATCTTGCCGCCGATGACCGGATTCGAAAGGAAGCGGTCCTCGAATGCCACGAATTCCCAGCCCTGGTCGCCAAGCTGCTGAAAGTACTCCTGCCAGGTGGGGCCTTTCTCCCACTGGCCGAGGGGCCGGTCGTTGAGCGAATACGGTTTCCAGCAGGCGTCGGAGAACCCGCGTGCCAGACCAATGTGAACGAACAGGTAATCCCACTGGGCTGAAGTCATTATCGCGTCCCTCCTCGACTAAGTCCCCCTTAATTCCATCATAAACCCAAAATATGAGGCGATGCAGAGTCCAGGGTTAACTTTCGCTAACTTGGGCCAGGGGCGGCCGGTGACTCCTGGCCAAAAGCGTCTTGGGGCGTGGTTTCCCCGGCTACCTGCCTGCGACCGCCCCTGCCTTCCAATTCAGCATTCAGAATTCAGCATTGCCCTTCATTCGCCTTCGCGTGTGAAGGGCACGAACATCACGTCCAGCAGGCGCTCCATGCCGACCTCGTCGCCTTCCCGCGTGACCAGCCACAGCGTCTGGACATTGCCCACCGGCCCGATCGGGATCACCATCCGCCCGCCGTCCGTGAGCTGGGCGGCCAGCGGCTGGGGCAGGTGATCCGGCGCGGCGGTGACGATGATTGCGTCGTAGGGGGCGTGTTCCTCCCAGCCGTAGTAGCCGTCCCGCCGGTCGATGTGGACGTCGGGGTAGCCCAGCCGGTCGAGCACGGCGCGGGCCGTGGCGGCCAGTTCCGGGATGATCTCGACCGAGTAGACTTCGGCGTCCAACTCGGCCAGGATCGCGGCCTGGTAGCCGGAGCCGGTGCCGATCTCCAGCACTCGCTCGCCCGGCTGGAGGTCGAGCAGCTCGGTCATCATGGCGACCAGCGACGGCTGGGAGATGGTCTGGCCGTAGCCGATCGGCAGCGGATGGTCGTTGTAGGCGCTGTCCAGCAGGTAGGTGGGGATGAAGCTGTGGCGCGGCACGGCGCGCAGGGCGGCCACCACGCGCGGATCGGCCACGCGCGGCGCGATCCAGCGCTCGACCAGGGCCTCGCGCGCCGCCTGCCTCTCCGCCGAATCGGTGAAGTCGCGGTCGAGGCTTTCCGGCGTGAGCAAGCCGGTCGGCGTGGCCGCCGGGGGCGGCGCTCCACCGGACCCGGTTGGCGCGGCGGGTGGCCCGCCGCATGCGGCGAGGAGCAGGGCGAGGCAGACGAGCAGGACGCGAACCACGGTTGGCCGGAACATGGCAGACGGCTCCGTACTCAATGGGCGTCACGATCATTATAGCCGGATTGGCGCTCCGGGTGCTCGACGATCGGATGCGCGACGGGCTACCGGGGGCGCGGCATGGCGCGCTTAACCATTTTCCTCGCAAATTACCCCCAAGTCTTAAACCCCCATTAACTGCGTCTTCACACGCCGATGTTATACATCTCGGCATGAGGTTGACGTGTGAAAAAACATGCCGTGGTAACTTTCAAGAGGAGTGGAGAACGATGCGGAAATCCCTGGTACTGCTGGTTGTGGTTGGACTCATGCTCCTGGGGCTGAGCGCCGTCCAGGCTCAGGAAACGATCACGATCGAATACTGGAACATCAACAACGAAGGCTTCGGCGGGGCGACCGTCGATATGCTGATCGAGCGCTTCGAAGCCGCCAATCCGGGCGTGCAGGTCGAACCGCGCGTCCAGGAAAGCTATCCCGCCCTGGTGCAAAACCTGGAAACCCAGCTCGCGGCCGGTAACCCGCCCGCGCTCGTCCAGGTCGGCTGGCCCTACCTGGATTACGTCGCCAACAACCTGCCCTTCGTCTCCGTGCAGGACCTCGTGGCGGCCTGGGGCGGCGAGGAACACCTGGCCCAGTTCCCGCAGAACATCCTCGACCTGACCAATATGGGCGGCCGGAACGTCGGCCTGGCCTACTCGCTCTCCAACCCGGTCATGTACTACAACGCGGACATGTTCGTCGCGGCCGGACTCGACCCCGACGCGCCGCCGACCACGTTCGAGGGCTGGCTGGAGATCGCCCCGGCGCTCAGCGAAGCCAACGGCGGCATCCCGGTCTTCAACTTCGGCTACGGCTCCGATAACTGGATTTTGCAGGCGATGGTGGAAAGCAACGGCGGCCGGATGCTGGTCTGCGAAGACGGCGAATGGCACACCGGGCTGGATTCGGCGGAATCGGCGGCCGGGCTTCAGGCCTGGGCCGACCTGATCCTGTCCGGCCAGTCGCTGAACGCGGGCTACAACGACGCCACCCCGGCCTTCATCGCGGGCGAGACCGTGACCTACACCTACTCGATCGCCGGGCGCGGCAACATCCAGCGCCAGGTCGCCTTCGACCTGCGCGCCACGACCTTCCCGCAGTTCGGCGAGAACCCGATCCGCATTCCCGGCGGCGGCAACCTGCTCGTGACCTTCGCCACCGACCCGGCCCAGCAGGAAGCGGCCTGGAAGTTCGTGCAGTACCTGACCTCGATCGAGGGCCTCTCCGAGTGGACGCGCGGCCTGGGCTACGTGCCGCTGTACGAGGCCGTCCTGGACGAGCCGGCCTACGCCGAGTTCATCGCCCAGAACCCGATCCAGCAGGTCGGCAACAGCCAGCTTCCCCTGATGGTGCGCTGGACGTCCTTCCCCGGCGCGAACGGCCTGGCGGCGGGCGACGCGGCCTTCCGCGCGACCCAGGCGGCCCTGGGCGGCGAGATGCCGGCGGCGGACGCCCTGGCCGCGGCCGCGGCCGAGATTGACGCGCTGATCGCCGGTCAGCCGTGCGGCGAATAACCTACCCATAGCTTGTTGCGAAAAAAGGGGTACAGCCCTGGCGGTTGTACCCCTTGCATTGGAGGCTCCCGATGGTCGAAAACACCTCCTCGCTGGATGTCACGGCGGCCCGGCCGCTGGCCCAGGAACGCCTGCGGGCCGCCTGGGTCCGGCATCTCGTCTCCTATCTCTACGTCGCCCCCGCGCTGATCGCCATCGTCCTCTTCGTCTACGTGCCGCTGGCGAGGACGGTGCAGTTGAGCTTTTACCAGGGCAACCTGCTCAATCCGACCCGGACCGCGGTAGGTCTGGACAACTACACGGACCTCCTGACCGATCCGATCTTCCACGAAACGCTGCTCAACAGCGGGCTGTACCTGGTCTTTGCGCTGATCGGTTCGGTGGCCGTGCCGGTCTCGCTGGCCCTGCTGACCCTCCAGCTCACCGACCGCGAGATCGACTTCTACCAGTCGGCGCTTTTCCTGCCGACCGTGATTGCCTTCAACGTGGTCGTCCTGATCTGGGCCTTTTTCTTCCTGCCCACCACGAATGGCCTGTTCAACCAGATCCTGGCCCTGTTTGGAGAGCCGCCCAACGCCTGGCTCAAGAACCCCCGCCTGGCCCTGCCGAGCATTGCCCTGATCGCCAACTGGAAGGTCATGGGCTTTCACTTCTTGCTGGCGATCGCCGGGCTGAAGGCCATCCCCAAGGAGACGCTGGAAGCCGCCTACGTGGACGGCGCGCACGGCTGGGCGCTGATCCGGCGGATCGTGCTGCCTCTGTTCGCGCCGACCGGCCTCTTCCTGGTCATCACTACCCTGATCGGGGCGATGGATGCCGTCTTCACGCCGATCCGGGTGATGACCGAGGGCGGTCCCAACAACGCCACCAGCAACCTGATGTACGCCATCTACTCGGAGGGCTTTCGCTTCTTCCGGGTCGGGCAGGCCTCCACGCTGTCGGTGATCCTGATCGTCGTGTTCGGGAGCCTGATCTACGCTCAGTACCGGCTGCTCGATCGGCGGGTGTCCTATGACCGCTAGACTGACGCGCGGGGTCTGGGCCTCCCGTCTGGCCCTGCTGGCGGCGGCCGCGATCATCCTGACGCCGCTGATCTTTTTGCTGGGGATCAGCTTCAAGCCGCCCCAGGCAATCTTCAAGGACGTGCTGATGCCGATCCCGCTCCAGCCGACGCTGGATAACTACCGTGTTGTCCTGGAGACGGTCCCGATCGTGCGCTACCTGTGGAACAGCGTGGTTTTCGCCCTGGGGGTCTCCCTGGGCCAGATCGCGCTGGCCGTGCCGGCGGCGTTTAGCTTCAGCTACTACCAGTTCCCGCTGAAGAACCTGCTGCTGGGGCTGGTCCTCCTCAGCCTGATGGTGCCGTTCGTGGTGACCTACGTGCCCAATTATCTGCTGCTGGCCCAGGTCCGGCTGATCAACACCGTGCCGGGGCTGATCCTGCCCATGCTGGGCGTCTCGCTGGGGTTCGGGATTTTCCTGCTGCGCCAGCACTTTCTGAGCTTCCAGCGCGAGATCATCGACGCGTCGATGGTCGACGGCGCGAATTCGTGGCAAACTCTGACGCGGGTCGTTGCGCCGGCCAATACCTCGGCCATCACCGCGCTGTTCATCTACATTTTCATCAACACCTGGAACCAGTTCATCTGGCCGCTGCTGATCGGCGGGGGGCGCGTCGATTCGTACACGCTGACGGTCGGCGTGCACATCTATTTCACCAGCCCTGAAGGCGGCAACTGGTGGGGGTCGATCATGGCGGCGTCGATGCTGACCGCGCTGCCGACCCTGCTCATCTACCTGCTCATGCGCAAGGGCATCCTCCGCACGTTCACGGAAGGAGCTGTCAAGGGATGACCACGATCCTGTTCATTGGCGACATCGTCGGCCCGATGGGCGTGACCTACCTGGAGCGCCGCCTGCCGGCGCTGGCGGCCGAGCACCGCCCGGACTTCATCCTCGCCAACGCGGAAAACACGGCGCTCCACAGCAACGGCGCGGGCGGGAGCTGCGGCATGCGCCCCGACCTGCTGGATCGCCTCTTCACCCTGGGGGTCGACCTTGTGACCGGCGGCAACCATTCCTGGGACGGCCCGCACGGGCGGACCATCCACGCCGACCCGCGCATCGTGCGCCCGCTGAACGTGGGGCGGCTGGCCCCCGGCCGCGGCGCGGCGGTGGTGGACAAGGGCGGCGTGCGCCTCGGCGTGATCAACCTCATCAGCGGGACCGCGATGCAGGGCGTGGACAGCCCGCTGGACGCGGTGGAGGGGCAGTTGGCCGCCTGGGATGGGGCGGTGGACGCGACCCTGGTCGATTTTCACGGCGAATCGGTCATGGAGAAACTGGCCCTGGCGTTCGCGTTCGCCGGGCGGGTGACCGGCGTGTTCGGCACCCATACCCACGTGCCCACCCTGGATACGCGCATCCTGCCCGGCGGGACGGCCTACGTGACCGACGTGGGCATGACCGGCCCCGGTGAGGGGATTCAGGGTTACGCGCCGGAGCTTTTCGTCAACACGTTCCGGCTGCGCCTGCCCAGCGGCGATCCGCTGGCCTTCGCCTCCGGCGCGATCGAGCTGGGGGCGGTGGTCGTCCGCTGCGAGGGCGGGCGGGCCGTGTCGATCGCGCGGGTGGTGTAGGGACGTTCAATTGAACGTCCAATATGCGCAAGATAAGATGCCCGATCTGATTTTGAACTGGCGGCCGTTGGACCGCCCGCGACTCATGAATCTTTACAAAATAATCCAGCAATCACGTTGATCGTGATTGAAGGCGTCGGCCGTCCGATCGCCCGCGACTCAAGTCGCGGGCTAGGGACACAAAGTCCGCTGAAGCGGACTCAACGACCCGAAGCGCCAGGCCACGAGCCTGCTTCAGCAGGCTTTTTTGACTGTGTAGCCGGGGACTTGAGTCCTCGGCGGTGGACCGGCGCGC
>JARKOQ010000035.1 GCA_029976005.1 Aggregatilineales bacterium
GGCCGGAGGACGGCGCCCCCGGAAAGAAATGAAGCCCCGCAGGAACGCCAGGCCCGCGCAGCCGGCGGGAGGGAAGAAGTCCGTCAACAACGCAGCGCCCAAGTCCGGAAAGTGGCGGGCAGCCATGTCGCGGCTTAACCACCCGGCCTTGCCTGCCGCGATCATCCTGGCCGTGTTCCTGCTGTCCTTCGCTGTGCATCTCATGGCGCTGGGCTCGGCTTACCGGCTGCCGGTGCTTTCCACCGACGAGGCGCAGTACAGCGCGGTGGGAGAGAGCATCCGGCTGGGCCGGGGTTACACCAGCCGGGGCGAGTTTCACCCGGCCATTCCGCCCGGATACCCGCTGCTGGTCGCCTTCGGTCACAGTCTGGGAAGCGATCCGCGGCTGGCCCTTTTTGTGGTGAGCTGTTTCGTCATCTCGCTGTCGGTGTTCCCTGTCTTCTATCTCGCCCGGCACCTGCGGCTCGGCCTGGCGGCCGCCACGCTGCTCGCCCTATCCACGGCGCTCCTGCCGCATACGTTTTACGCGGCGCTGTACATGACGGAGACGCTGGCGTTGCCGCTGATGCTCTCGGGCTTCTATTACATGGCCCGCTGGCTCGAGGATGCCTCGTTGAAGAACGGCGTCTGCACGGGTGTCCTGTTAGCCCTCACCATTCTCACCAAGGTGGCCATGGCGCCCTTCCTGGCGGCGGTATTTCTCACAGCCGCGCTGGAACTCTATCTCCACCCGTCCAGCGCTGGGAGGACTGTGGGGGACAAGCTGCGCTCGGGGCTGGCTCTGATCGGTCTTCCCGTTCTGGCCCAGGCGGCCTGGACCCTGTACAAGCGCTCCGCGGGCGTCTCGGCGTTAGGACACTACGGAGGCCAACTCCTGAACCCCGGCGAGCATCTCACGCCCCTGCTGGGAGCCATGTGCTCACTCGATTTCCTGCTCGCCGCCGGGCTGGTCACGGCGGTTCCGCTCGTGTTCTGGCTGCGCCACAGAACACGCGACCAGGATCTGCTCTCCATCCTCCTGCGTCTGACGTTGCTCTCGCAGTTGTTCGTGAACGGCTTGCTGGATGTGGGGCTTTCCGGCGCGGTCCGCGAACGCCTCTTCATTGGCGCCCTGCCGTTGATCGCCGTGTTTGCCACCGCCGGAGTAGCGTCGCTTGTGGAGCATGGGAGCAAGGCGGCCAAGGCGTCCTTTCTGCTGGTGCCGTGCCTGGCGGTTTTGGGCCTGATGGCATATCCCTTTGAGTCGCTCTCCAACGCGATCGAGATTCCTTGGGCGACGGCCCTGGGCACGTTCACAGGGACAGGGTTCGGGGCCTTCCAGAAACTGCGGCTGGCCGCGTTCGGCGTGGGGTGGATCCTGCTGTCGGCCGGACTGGTTCTGCTGTGGCGCCGCTCATCGGCCAACCATCTGGCGCTGTCGATCGCGGTGTTCAACGCCTTCTGCTTCGCCAGTTCGGCCCACGCCTTGACCACGATTAGCAGGGAAGGGCTGCCCGGCCTCGAAGAGAACCTCCGGTTTCTGGCGCGGAGCGGCGCAACGCTGGGGTCGCGCCTGCTGATCGCCACCGATGCAGGCCCCTGGCAGAGCAGCCGCGCACATCTGATCAGCGACTACTTCTTCCTCGAGTGGAACCGGGCGATGGGTCTGGACGGCCCCAATGTCTGGCAACTGGAAACGCTGGGTCGCTACGACATCCGCCCGGTGGCGCAATGGCGGCAATTGGCTGAGATCGCGAGGCCAGGCGACTATTTCCTGACGACCACGCGCTTCACCAACGCCGAACTGGCCGGTTCGAAACCGCCCTATTACCTATTCCGCATCACGGCGGAAGCCGCCCGGATGCAGCCGGTCT
>JARKOQ010000048.1 GCA_029976005.1 Aggregatilineales bacterium
CGGCCTACTGGCGGGCCGGGGGCGCGGCCCAGGTGGGCCTGCTCGGCCCCGGCGTGGACGCGTCCCACTCCTACGAGCGCACCCACCGCGACGCGCTGGAGCATTCGGCGCATCTGATTGCGCAGTATCTGGTGGAATAGCGGTCAGCTATCAGCGTTCAGCGGTCAGCTAGAAGCCACCCCTGCTGCCTGAAGAACGTGGCTAGCAGGTAGTAGGCAAGTTCGGATGGAGTCGATCATGAAAGATTTTCATAACTTGCAGGTCTGGGAAAAAGCACATGCGCTTGTCCTGGCGGTCTACAGGAATACGGCCGCTTTCCCGCCACAGGAGGCATACGGCCTGACTAACCAGACTCGGCGGGCTGCTGTTTCGATTCCCGCCAACATCGCCGAAGGCTGTGGCAGGCAGAGTGAAGCCGATTTCGCGCGCTTTCTCCAAATCAGTATGGGATCGGCCAGCGAAGTGGAATACCATTTGCTGCTTGCTCATGATCTGGGATTTCTGGAAGACTCAATCTACGCTGATCTCAATCGAAATGTCATCGAAATCAAGCGAATGTTGGCCGCGCTGCTGAAGACCCTCAGAGCAGACAACCGCTAGATTCTCTTTCCTCGTCCTGTAATCCCGACTTCGAAAAAACCCGGCGAGGCAGGCGCTTCGCCGGATTCTGTTTTTGGCTGACCGCTGAAAGCTGATAGCTGACAGCTCCTTCACCACGGCAGCCCGTTGAAGTCGAGCAGGTCGCCCTCCGGCCAGGGTTGATCGGCCAGGGGCAGGATCAGGATCACGTCGTTCCAGGTGAAGCGCTGTCCGGTGAGGCCGCCGGGCTGCGCGAAGATCGCGTCGCCGGGCAGGGGAGTCCAGCCCAGGCGCACGTAGAAGGGGGCCATGTGGGGGTAGCAGCCCAGCATGGCGAAGGGCAGCCCCAGCCGGTCGCGGACGAAATCGGTCGCGGCGCGCAGCGAGGCGCTGGCATAACCGCGCCCCTGGTAGGCGGGGGGAGTCATCACCCCGGCGATCCCGCCGACCGTGACCGGCTGCCCGCCGAAGGTCACCGTCCGGGTGAGCAGGCGCAGCGTGCTGACCGGTTCCCCCGCCGCGAAGACCCACTGGTGCCAGTCCGTCGCGGCCCACACGACCGCGCTCTGCGGGCCGGGGAAGCACAGCCCGCGCCACACCGGCACGAGCGCCAGCAGCTCGGGGGGCACGTCCGCGTTCAACCAGTGGCTGATTTCCAGTGGGGACATCGGTTTCTCTACCACATCAGGCCGTTGGCGTCGATCGGGCCGTCCGGCCACGGCTCGCCGCGAATGGGCAGGATCATGATCCGGTGGCCGATTGTGATGCGCTGGCCGTCCCAGGCGGTGAAGACCATCGGCGCGCCGATCTCCTGCCAGCCCAGCCCGGCGTAGAATCCGACCCGATCCGGCTCGCAGATCAGGTGGCCGTAGGCCGCGGCGGTCTCGTCGTGCAGGACATCCTCCGCGCACTGCATCAGGGCGCGGCCCAGGCCCCGTCCGCGCCATTCCGGCAGGACGACCAGGGCCGCGATCCCGCCCACCTCGTAGGGGTTCCCGCCGACCGTGACCGTGCGCTCCACGATCCCGACGTGCCCGACCAGTTCCTCGCCGGACCAGGCCAGGACGCGCCAGCCGGCGCGGGCGGTTTTATCCTCTTCCAGCCCGAATTCGGCGTAGAAGCGGCTGAAGATCAGCTCGGTCAGCGGCCGGGGGAGCTGGTCGGCGCGCTCGACGGTCAGGTGGAAGTCCTGGGGATCGCCTACCACGGCAGGCCGCACAGGTCGATCAGACCGTCCGGCCAGGGTTCCCCGGCCAGGGGCAGGATCATGATCACGTCGATTCGCTCGCTGCGGTCGGCGCCATCCGGCTGCCAGAAGCGGATCGGGCCGGGGACGCGCTGCCAGCCCAGCCGCCCATAGAACCCGATCAGCTTGGGGCCGGTGACCAGCAGCCCGAAGGTCGATCCGAGCCGGTCGCGCATGAAGGCGGCGGCGGCTTCCAGCGCGGTCGAGGAATAGCCCATCCCGCGGTGCTCCGGCGGGGTCATGACGCTGCCAATCCCGCCCAGGCGCACCGGCTTCCCGCCGACCATGCCCGTTCGCTCGAAGATGCCCAGGTAGCTGACCGGCTGTCGCTCGGCGCGGGTCAGGACGTGCCAGTGAGGCGTATACGTCCAGGTGATGTCGTGATCGTCGGGGAAACACACCTGCCCCCAGGCGGTCAGCGTTTCGCCGATGGACCTGGGCAGGTCTTCCTCGGTGTAGAATTCGACGTGTACGGTCATCCCATCCCCCTCATAGCATGAAGCCGCGTTGATTGTGGGTCCCCGGTAACTGGCCTGATGACTGCGCGTTATTCCACCCGGCTGATCCGGTAATCGTAGGCCCCCGGCTCGGTCGTGACCGGGGCCAGCGGGCTGATGACCAGCGTCACGTTTCCTGCCGGGCCGCCCAGGTCGAACTCCCACGCGCCGGAGGAGCCATCCTCCGGGCCGAGCAGGGGGACGATCTCGACCGTGTCGCCCGCGCGGCGTACCATCTGCACGATCCAGCGCTGGGTGAGGATGTTGTCCATGTACACCCAGCCCTCGGATTCCCAGCCGCCGGGGCCTTTTTCGAAGTTGTCGCTGTAGCCAAGCTGGGGCAGGCTCACGTCGTCGATGACCATACCCGGCTGGTTGGTGGCCTCGTCGGTGATCATCTCGAAGCGCACCAGGACTTCCTGCCCGACGTAGGGCGACAGATCGACCGATTCGCGCAGCCAGCCGACCGGGCCGAACTGGTTGCTGCCGCTGCTGCCGGTGTAGCCGGGGCCGTAGGCGGTGTCGTGCGGGTCGTCAGCCGTGCTGCCGGGGGCGGACAGGATATCCCAGTGCGCGCCGCCGTCGGTGGAGACCATCACGTAGCCGTAGTCCCACAGGTGCTCGATGTCGTACCACAGGTCGTATTCCAGGGTGGCGGCCTTCAGCCCGCGCAGGTCGAAAGCGCGGGTGAGGGTCGAATCGCTCGAATCACCCCGGTTGGAATACCAGACCATCTGCCCATCGCGGTCGTCCACCGGCACCAGCCGGACCTGATCCGCGCCGTCAAACTCGAAGCGCACCCGGCCCGGCCCCATCTGGCTGAGCTGGAGGTAATCGGCGCTGTACTGGGGCAGGCGTTGCCCGTTGCCTTCGGCGGGGAAGATGTTGATTTCGGCGCTCAGGCTGGCCGTGGACAGGCGGTCGTTCATCAGGGTGTACCCGTAGCGGCCGTCGGCCAGGGTCGGGTCGTCGAGCAGGTTGGCGAGCGTCCAATCGGCGAAGAGGTCGTCGGCCGTGAGAGGCTGCCCGCTCAGGGGATCGACGATTGCCAGCTCGTTCAGAGTGGCTTCGACGCTGACGAAGCCGTTCTCCGGGTGGCTGATCAGCAGGCGGGTCGCGGCATCGCCAAAGCGCTCGTGGAAATAGGTCACGAACAGGAACGACGCGCCGTAATGGGCCAGGTGCGAGTCGTCGTCCGGCCAGGCGTTCAACTGGGTCTGCGGATCGCTCAGGAATTGGGCGGCGAAGCCTTCGTCGTCGAACCCGGCCAGCAGCGCGGCCAGCTCCGACGCGCCCTCGTTGAGCCAGGTGTCCTCATTCAGGTCGACCTGGTGGTGGATCATGTGCTGGAACTCGTGGGCCAGCACAGCGTCGTAGTAGTCCGTCCCGATGTAGGGCAGCATGGTGTCCAGGTTGACGTAGAACATCTCGTGGGCGTTGCTGCTGGCGACCACCTCCGGCGGGTAGGCGCTGTCCGCCGAGAAGTACGCGGCCACGCTCAGGCCCATGTCGCGGGCGTGCAGGATGTAGACGCGCGGGTCGCCGTCGATGCCGGGCGACCACTCCGAGCCGAAGGTCGCGCGCACGGTGGGATAAGTATGGTTGGCGAAGGTGTCGGCCGAGCGGCGCAGGGCTTCCTCGTCGACTTCCACCCCGCTTTCGACCCACATATACACGACGTCGTTGGCGTAGCGCAGGCTGGCCTCCACCTGGAAGTGCGCGTCGTTGTCCACGTTGTCCACCCAGAAGGCGGCGGTATCGCCCACCGCCCAGAGGCGGGCCGGGGAGGTGGGTGGGGTGGGGATCACGTCGAGGCCGTTCAGGCGTTGGGCCAGGGCCACCCGGTCGCGGGCGGGCAGGCTGGCCTCTTGCAGGGCCTGCTCGGTGCGGGTCAGGCCGCTGGCGGCCAGCAGTGAGCCAGCGCTCAACAGGGCAGCCAATATCAGTGCCAGCGCCAGGAGGGTGGTCAGACGGCGGGAAGAGACGTTCAGATGCATGGGGATAAATCCTTGACCTGTGAGCGGACTGGCTGAATGAGACTGCTGAATTATAACGGGTCACAGCCCGCTTGTGGCATAGGAGGCCGGTCAGATCGGAGCGATCGCACGAAAAGAAAAAGGCATCTCACCGCAGAGTTCGCGGAGGACGCAGAGAGAGGAACATCGCTCTAAGCTCTGCCTCTGTGTCCTCCGCGTCCTCTGCGGTTCAGCTTTTGTTTCGCGCCCGTGGGATCGAGCCGCTAGGCCGGGTCGTTTTCCGGCTGAGTCTCGAACGGCTCGACGTTCTGGTGGAACGGATCGCCCTGGCCGAACCACGGGAATTCCGGCAGCAGACGCTCCCATTCGTCCGGGCCGATGCTCGATCCGAAGCGCTTCATCAGATCGGCGAAGTCGGGATGCTCCTCCAGGAACCGCTGCCAGTCGAAGTCCGGGTTGATCTGGAAGTTGCCGTTCGCGTCGGGGGTGATCCCCAACTGGCTGCGCAGGTCGTCCAACAGATTGCCGAGGGCCTCAGGGTCGAGATCGCCCAGGCGCTCGCGCAGGGCCGGATGGTCCTCCAGGAACTGCTGGAGGTCGAAGTCCGGGTTGAGGAACAGGCCGAACGGCAGCATGCCCTCCAGGGAGTCCGCGTTCGGGAGGCCGTGCAGCGGTCCGATCTGGATGCCATAGCCGCCCATCCCCGCCGGACGCTCGGCCAGGGTGACTTCCAGGTTGAGGGTTTCGTCGCCGCGCGCCACGTCGAGTCTGATCGTGTCGCCGGCTTCGTAGGCATAGATGCGGTCGCTGAGGGTGCGTTCCTGGTCGACCGGCTCGCCGTTGACGGCGGTGATCACGTCGCCGGGCTGGAGTCCGGCCTCGGCTGCCGGGGTATCGGCCGCGACTTCCATCACGAAGCCGCCTTCCTCCACCGGGACGGTCCAGTCTTCGGATTCGAGCTGCGCGATCGTCTCCGGCGAGAGGGGCAGGTAGGAGACGCCCAGGTAGCCGGGCTGCTCGTCCAGCAGCGGCACGACCGGTTGGACCGGGATGGCTTCCATGCCGCTTTCCGGCGCTTCGGCGGGTTCGCCGGGGGCGGGGGTGATGGTGATGCCCTGCAACGCCTGGACGGTCGATCCGGCTTCCAGGCTCAGGGTCAGGTCGAGCGTCTCGCTCTCGCCTTCGCGCTCCACGCTCAGGGCCGCGTCGCCGCCCTGGCCCGCCAGGGTGACCAGATCGCCCAGCCGGACGCCGGCCACCGGTTTGTCATTGAAGCGCACCACGAGGTCGCCGTCCAGCAGTCCGGCCGCTTCGGCGGCCGATCCGGCCTCGACGGCTTCCACGCGCCAGCCCTCTCCCAGCCGGACGAAGCGCGCCCCGCCAAACTCGTAGAACTGCCGCACGTTTTCGGGGATGGCCTGCACTCCGGCCTGCGGAGTCACGTCCAGCTCGGCCGGGCGGACGCCCAGGGTAGCTTCCAGCTCCAGGGTTTCGCCAGCGCGCTCGACGCTGAGCGTGATCGTGTCGCCGGGGGCCAGGCTGCTGTCGAACACCTCGCCCAACGTGCGCTCCAGGCTCAGGGCCTCGCCGTTAATGGCCGTGATCAGATCGCCCGGCTGGAGACCGGCGGCCTCCGCCGGAGAGCCGGCCACGATCTCGGCGATCAGCGCGCCGTTCTCGGTATTCTCGAAGCTGATGCCCAGGAACGGGCGACCTTCCTGCGCCTTCGCCAGGGGCAGTCCGCCCAGGCTCAGCCCGGCCAGCAGCGCCACGACGATCAGCGCGCCGAACCCAAGCCACAACGAACGTTTCTGAACCATGCTTCCTTTTCTCCTCGTTCACTCAGGACCGGTGGCCCGACTATAGTGGCGGAAACCCCTGCCTCCCAGAATAGTCAATCCGGATAAGAGGCCGATAAATCGCGGCTGAAGTCTCGCTAAGAAGACGCGTCCCCGTTGGCCGTCTCGCCGTTGCCCGCCTTCGCCGGGCGCGGCACGCGCAGATTGTACACGGTTTCCGCCGTCGCTTCCGGCGGTGGAATCTGGCGCGGCAGGTGGATCGTGAAGGTGGTCCCGGTCGGGTTGGTGGCGGTCGCGGTTTTGGCCGTCGTGCTGCGCACCGTGATCCAGCCCTGGTGGGCCTCGGCGATCCAGCGCGCGATGGCCAGCCCCAATCCCGCGCCGCCCTGCTTGCGGGCGCGGGCCTTGTCCACCCGGTAGAAGCGGTCGAAGATGTACGGCAGGTCCTCCGCCGGGATTCCCTCGCCCGTATCCGCCACGGACAGCAGGGCTTCCGGCCCGTTGGGCCACACCGAGAGGGTGATCGTGCCGTCGGGCGGGGTGTACTTGATCGCGTTGCCGAGCAGATTCAATAGGAGCTGCTTGAGCCGGTCGGGATCGGCGTTGACGCGCACCGCGTCGAAGCGCCCCAGCCTGATCGCCGGGCCGTCGGGGGCCAGCACCTGGGCCTGCTCGAAAACCTCCAGCACCAGGGTATCCAGCTCCAGGGGCTGCTTGAGCATGGGCAGCTCGCCCGCATCGGCCTGGGCCAGCAGGAGCAGATCGCCCACCAGGCGGGTCATGCGTTTGCTCTCCCCGGCGATGGCGTCCAGGGCGTCCTTGTCGTTGTAGCGCTTGATCAGGTCGACGCTGCCCTGGATCACGGTCAGTGGGGTGCGCAGTTCGTGAGAGACGTCCGCCACGAAGCGCCGCTGGGCTTTGAACAGGGCTTCCAGGCGGCCCAGGGTGGCGTTGAAGATGCCCACCAGGCGGCCCAGCTCGTCGCTGGGGCCGCTGTAGGGGATGCGGCTGCCCAGGTCGTCGCCGGTGGCGATCTGGGAGGCGGCCTCGGCGATGGTTTCGATCGGGCGCAGGGCGCGCGCCAGCATGGCGCTGCCCAGGAAGATCGAGACCAGCACGGCCACGCCGATCGCCACCAGCATCACGGCCGTGACCCGGCTCTGCGCTTCCTCGACGGTATCCAGCGACGCCGCCGCCTGAATCCGGCCCAGGATGCGGTTGTTGACGATGAACGGCCGGGTGAGTACCCGGAAGGAGCCGCCGCTGATCTCCACGTTGCGCAGGGTTTGTTCCGTGGTGGTCAGCGCCTCGCTGTCAAGCGGCATGCGGTAATTGCCCAGGTTGGTCGAGCCGCCGGTATAGTCGCCGCTGCTGTTCCAGGTCTGGACGAAGACGTTCGAGGCGCGGAAAATATCCAGGTCGGGCAGCTCGAATGTGATGCGCGGCTGGAGGTCGGGCAGGGTCAGCTCCGGGCGCGGGCCGCGAATGTTGGTCATCACCTCGTCGACTGTGCCGGACAGGGTGCGATCGATCGAATCGAACAGCGCCCAGTGCATGACGCTGACCACCAGGGCGCTGAAGATAAGCAGGATGATGAACAGCATGGCCGAATAAGTCAGGGTCAAACGTAAGCGGATACTCATGGGCGACCTGGTGAGCAAAACCATCGGCTGACAGTGTACAGTATACGGCATCCGGCTTAGAAAGGGATGAGAGCGTGCGAAATAATGGGAAAGTAACCCCCGCGCGCGGGGCCGGGATTGGGCCGCTTCTTCCGGTGTTGACAACGTCTGGGGGATGGGCGACAATCACGAAACAGGCCAAGAGGAATCGACACATGCTGGCCCCTTTTGTGTTTACCAGCATCGAGTGAAGGGGAGAAGACCGTGATCAAGGAAGTCCTTTCCGACGCTGAGAGCCGCATGAAGTCCGCGCTGGGTGTGCTTCAGGAAGAACTGGCCGGTCTGCGGACCGGGCGGGCCAGCCCTGCCCTGGTGGAAAAAGTCCACGTGGATTATTACGGCGTGTCCACGCCGCTGTTCCAGCTTGCAGCGATCAACATTCCGGAGCCGCAGCAGATCGCGATCCGTCCCTACGACCCCAAGACCCTGAAAGTGATCGAAAAGGCGATCCTGGCCTCCGATCTGGGGCTGACGCCCAACAACGACGGGACCAACATCCGCCTCAATCTGCCGGCGCTCACCGAGGAGCGCCGCCGCGACCTGGTCAAAATCGTCCAGAAGCGGGTGGAAGAAACCAAGGTGTCCATCCGCAACGTGCGGCGCAGCGCGGTCGACGACCTGCGCGAGATGGAGCACGAGAAGATGATCTCCGAGAACGATCGGGATCGCGCTCTGGATAAGGTTCAAGAGCTGACCGATAAATACGCCAAGGAAGCGGAGGACATCGGCAAGCACAAAGAAAAGGAAGTCATGGAGGTTTAGCCTTACGTGAGTACCAAGACCGAGATGATCAGCGAATACCCCCCGCTGACGCGGGTGCCGCGCCACGTGGCCATCATCATGGATGGCAACGGGCGCTGGGCGCAGCGGCGCGGACTGCCGCGCAGCGCCGGACATGAAGCCGGCACGGAAAACCTGCGGCGCGTCATTCGCGGCTGTGTGGAATTCGGGGTCGAAATCCTGACGATCTATGCCTTTTCGACGGAAAACTGGGGCCGCCCGCGCTGGGAAGTCCAGGCCCTGATGCGCATCCTGGAAGGCGTGATCGACAAGGAGCTTGGCGAGCTGGCCGCGGAAGGCGTTCAACTGCGCCATATCGGCGTGCTGGACCGGCTGCCCGGCAAGTTGCAGGATAAGGTTCACCGGGCGATCGAGCTGACCAAAAACAACACCCGGCTGATCGTCAACATCGCGTTCAATTACGGCGGGCGGGATGAGATCGTGCACGCCGTGCAGGCCATCATCCGGGATGGCATCCCCGCCGAGGAGATCACCGAGACTCTCATCAACAGCTACCTGTACACGGCGGGCCTGCCCGACCCGGACCTGATCATCCGGACCAGCGGCGAGCTGCGTGTCAGTAATTTCCTGATCTGGCAGGGCGCATACGCGGAGTACTACGTCTGCTCCACGCTGTGGCCCGACTTTGATCGTGACGAGCTGCGCAAGGCGCTGGAGCATTACGCCCGGCGCGAGCGCCGCTTTGGCAAGGTCTCCACACCCGATCTGGCTTAGAAACCCGGATGCTCCGCACGCGAATTCTCGTCTCGCTCCTCAGTCTGCCCTTTCTGATCGGCGTGATCCTGGCCGGTGGGGCGCTGTATTTCGTGGCGGCGGTGGGGATTCTGGGGGTGGGGGCCTGGGAGCTGTACCGGTTGATGCGCGGAGGGGGCTATGCCCCCTCGCTGCTTGTGAGCTGGCTGGTGCTGGGCACGATCCTGCTGGCCGAGGTGCGGCCGGACGTGCTGGGGCCGGGCCTGACCCTGGCCCTGCTGCTCGGCATGGCGACCACCCTGCGCGGCTTCCACGATGGCTCCAGGGCGCCGTTCAATGATTACGCGCTGGGCATCACGCTGGGACTGTATCCGGGCTGGCTCGGCGCGGGGCTGATCGCGATCCGGACGCGGCCGGACGGCGCGGCCTGGATGCTGGCCGTGCTGGCGATCGTCTTCGCGGCGGATACCGGCGCGTACGCCATCGGCCGGCGCTTCGGGCGGCACAAGCTGGCTCCCTGGGTCAGCCCCGGCAAGACCTGGGAAGGCTACCTGGGTGGGCTGGGATCGGCGGTGCTGATCGGCCTGCTGGCGATGGCGCTCGGCCAGCCGTCGATTCCGTCGATGCAGCTCGCGCACGGCCTGCTGCTGGGCCTGCTGATCGGGGCGCTCTCCCCGCTGGGCGACCTGGCGACCTCCTCCTTCAAACGCCAGGTGGGGGCCAAGGACGCCAGCCACCTGATCCCCGGCCACGGCGGCTTCATGGACCGGCTCGACTCGGTTCTTGTGGCCCTGGCCCTGGCCCGCTACTACCTCCTCTGGTTCGTGTAAGACAGTTCACAGTCGTCAGTTGACAGTAGACAGTCAAGACAGCGGTCGCCGGCCGCGCTGCTGCTTACCCGATTTTCGCTTGCCGCTTTGACGCCTTCTCTGCCTCTGGTCTCCTGGTCTCTGGCCTCATGCTCTCACGCGCCCAACCGGCCCTTGAGCCAGGCGAAGGCCGCCGCCTGCATCGCCAGGTCGAACTTGTGCGGGCCGGGGTAGAACTCGCCCCGGTAGGCGTCAGGCGCGCCAGCGGTCTGGTAATGCGCGCTCAGGCGCGCATCGGCCGCCTCCATTGCCGCCGGGTTGAACAGCTCGTCGTCGCGGTCGTACTGGACCAGCAGCGGCGACGGGGCGCGGCAGGCGGCCAGATCGGGCCAGTCCCCCAGGCGCGCCCAGCCAGACGGGAAGAACATCCAGGTGTGCGGGGCGATGTGCCGATCCAGCAGATGGGCGTAGCTGGACATCATGCCCACGACCACCGCCGCACGGATTGAATTATGGGTGGCCTGGAGCAGCGCCGATCGCGCCCCGCCGCCGGAGAGGCCCGCGCACCCGATCCGGCTCGCGTCCACGTCCGGCCGGGCGCGCAGGACGTTGACGGCGATCCGGTCCTCGTGGCTGACCACGCCCGCCAGGGTCGTGCCCAGCAGTCGGCAGTATTTCTCGACGATGTGCTCGTGCTGGGCGGCCGCAAAGTTGTAGGCCCCGACGTCCGCCGGGATGCCGTCGCGCAGCCAGTCGGAATCGCCCAGGCCGCCGAAGGTCGCCGCGGCCCAGTCCGGCATGACCTCCAACGGGAAGCGGCGGCTGCCCCACAGGAAGACATCCGGCACCAGGACGGCGAAGCCCTCGCGGGCCAGGGCGTTGGCCCACGCCCGCCCGCCGTAATACTGCGCCGAGTGCGCGTGAATATAAGCGGGCAGCTCGGCGCGTCCCTGGGCGATCTTCTCCTTGCCGAAGTACTTGAACGCGCCGTGATCGTGCAGGGCCACGACTCCCGGCAGGGGGCCGGTCGCCCCGGCGGGCTTGAACAGCCAGGCCTCGGTGCGCGGGCCGTAGCCCACCGACCAGGATAGCGCCTCCCCGATCAGGCCGTCGGCTTCCCAGGTGTCCTCGATACGCAGGTCGATCGCTTCCTCCGGCCCGGCGGCGAAGCCCAGCACCTCGCGGACGCGAGCCTGGGTTTCCGGGCCGGGGGGACAAACCGGGAACAAGGGCTGCTGGCGCTGGGCTGCGGCGACCCAATCGCTGAACGGGCCAAGATCGTGGTAGGACGGGCTGGCGGGCGGATGCATGGGGGCCTCCAATGGGTGCGGGAAGTCTGCGGGCATCATACCCCCGACGCGGCAGCGGATCAACCGGGCGGAAAGACATTTCACCGCTGAGGACGCGGAGAACGCAGAGAAAAGCAAATCTGTTTTTCTTGGCGCACCTGGCGTTTTGGCGGTTCGATTGTTTTCTACCGCGTGCCGTTGAGGGGTATAGTTGGGCCAATTTGCCCCTGACTGAGACGGGGACGGTCACACACACGAGGTGTATCGATGGGAATCTCCAGGCGGTTGGATGAGGCGCGCAAGGCATTTGCCCGTGGGGACAGGGCGGCGTCCGCGGCGGCGCATAGCCCGGCCCGGATCGCCCAGGCGGCGTCCGAGCAGCACGGCGGGGCCGGCAGCCAGTATCTTGGCGACATGGTTTACGGCGGGCTGGACGGAATCGTGACGACGTTCGCCGTGGTCAGCGGCGTGGCCGGGGCCGAGCTGGGCACATCCATCATCCTGATCATGGGGCTGGCCAACCTGTTCGCGGATGGCTTCTCGATGGCGACCGGGGCGTTCCTCTCCGCCAAGAGCGAGCAGGAAGTCTACGACCGGGAGTACCAGCGCGAGGCCTGGGAGGTCGATCACTTCCCGGAAGGTGAGCGGGCCGAGCTGGTGGCGCTCTACCGGGCGCGCGGTTACCCCGATGCGGACGCCGAGGCCCTGGCCGACATCCAGACCCGCGACAAGACGCGCTGGGTGCAGGCCATGATGGTCGACGAGCTGGGGTTGCTGCCCGACGACAAGAAGCCCATCCAGAGCGCGCTGGCGACCTTCCTGGCCTTCGTCGTGGCCGGGTCGGTGCCGCTGCTGGTCTACCTGCTGGGACTGGTCGTGCCCGTCGCGGCGGGGGTCTCGTTCCCGGTGTCCCTGATCCTGTCCGGGCTGGCGCTGTTCGGGCTGGGGGCGGCCAAGGTGCTGGTGACCAAGCTGAATCCGCTGCGCAGCGGCCTGGAGATGCTGCTGGTCGGCGGGCTGGCGGCGGGGGTGGCCTACGTGGTCGGCGCGCTGCTGAAGGGCGTCGGGGGGTAGACTTAACCACATGGAGCAGGCCGGACTCGACACCCTCTGGAAGATTTACGAGAACGTCCAGGGCTTGATCCGCCATTCGGACGCCAAGGCCGGGGCGATCCTGGTCGCCGATGGGGCGATTGCCACGATTCTGCTCTCGAACGTGCCGGTTCTGGCGGCGACCTGCGCCCACAGCGCGATCGTCCATCTGCTGATTCTGGCGGGCGCAGCCCTGTTGTTTCTATCGGCCATCCTTGCCGGGGTCTCCATCATCCCCGCCGTGGATGTCGGCGACCCTGCTTCTCTGATCTATTTCAACCACATTGCCCATTTCTACCCGACCTACGATGCCTACGCCCAGGCCGTCAAAGAGGCCCTGGATCGGGACACGATCGGGGACGATCTGGCAAACCAGATCTGGATCATCTCGAAGGTGGCCCAGAAAAAATACCGGCACGTGGCCTGGTCGATCGGGTGCTTTGGCTTGTCGCTCCTGGTGTTTATGGTGAGTCTGGGCGTGGCGACTCTGGCGGTCTAGAGATGGAGCGGCCGTGTTGATGCAGGCCGGGCGGAGCGCCGCCCCGTTCCTACCCGACGCTTGTGAGAATCAGACAGGGACGGGGTTGTCGCCCGTCCCTGTGATTTCCTATCCGTTACCGGCTGGGCTTACCAGGCCGGTTCCAGGTAGTAGCTGGTGCTGTTGCCTTCCACCGTCCAGCCGACCAGACCGTTGTAGCTGACCTGGTACCAGGTGCCGGAGTTGCCGCAGGTTGGGCCGCTGAGGACCGCGAAGCTCGCCCCGGCCGGGATCCACCCGATCACGCCGTAGCCGTAGCCCGCGCCGTTGCGGATGCGGTTGGGCAGGGCCGGGTAGGCGGTCACGCGGCCGGTCATGCCCGCCGCCAGGCGCGGGGCCAGCGATCCGGCGCACGTGCCGGGCAGGGGGCCGAGATTGTACGGCTCCACCCAGTAGGTGTTGTAGCCCTCGCCTTCGGCCGTCCAGCCGACCAGGCCGTTGTAGTTGACCTGCCACCACGGGCGGCCGTCCGTGCCGCACACCGGGCCGCCGATGACACTGAAGATGCCGCCGCCGGGGATCTGGCCGATCACGACGCTGGCCGATCCGGTGCTGGCCGTGCCGGGCGCGCTGCGCAGCACGTTCGGCAGGCCGGGGGTGACGCGCCCGGAGCTGCCCACCACGAGCCGGTTGGGCAGGGCGCAGGCCGGAGTCGCGCTGACCGGTTCCAGCCAGTAGGTGCCGTAGCCGTTGCCCTCGCCGGTCCAGCCGGTGACGCCGTTGTAGCTCACCTGCCACCACTGGGTGCCCTGCGCGCAGGCCGGGCCATACAGCACGCTGAAGGTCGCGCCGACCGGGATATACCCGAGCACCTGGGCGTTGAAGTTCGGGCTGACACGGATGCGGTTGGGCTGGTTGGGGGTGCTGGTCACCCGGGCCTGCCCACCGGCCGCCAGGCGGGTGGACTGGTCGCAGGTGCCGCTGTAGTAGTCCGCGCGGGCCGTGCCGGTCTGAGCCATCCCCGCCAGGACGGTGATCATCACGACCATCAACATGAGTTTCACGAATTTGCTTGCCATCGAATGACTCCCACGTAAACACAATACACGTTCATTGACCGGTAAACCGTCATGCAGCGGAGGATGCAGACGTTCTCACTATACGCCGCTTGACCTGACCGGCACTTGACGCGCGATCGCCGGAATCCTGACGTGAAACCTCCGCCAGGGTTTGAAAAAGGTTAGGGTGGGGGATACGTCCTGGATCAGTCCGGAGCCTGTTTGGCGCAGACTTCGCACAGGCCGAAGACGGCGAAATGCTCGATCCGGGGCTGGAAGTGAAAGCGCTCCAGCAGGGTGGCGCGCAGGGGATCGAACAGGGTGTCCTCGACCTCGACGATGGCGTGGCAGTGGAGGCAGACCAGGTGATGGTGTGGGGCCAGGCCGGCCAGGGAATAAACGTCATGGCCTTCCCCCAGGTCGGTCTGGGCGATCACGCCCGCATCCTTGAGCCATTGCAGGATGCGGTAGACCGTGGTGACGTCCAGGTCGATGCCCCGCGCGGCCAGCTCCTGGGCGACCATCTCCAGGCTGTAATGGCAGTGGCCGTGCGGGTTGTCCAGCAGGATTTCCAGCACCAGCCGGCGCGGGGTGGTGATCCGGTAGCCGGCTTCGCGCAGATGGGCGAGCAGCGTGCCGAGCGAGTCGCGGGTGGGCGGGATCATGGCGTGGGCGTCCAGGTGGGGATCGGCTGCCAGACGATCGAATCGAGGATGGCTTGCAGCTCGGCGCGGGCGGCGTCGATGCCCTCCAGCGGTTCCGCGTAGGCGAAGAAGACGTAGTGGCCGCCCTGCTCGGTCAGCCCGGCGAACCAGCCCGCCGTGTCGGGCTCGCCCCGGCAGCTTACCGCCGAGAAGAACGTGCCGACCGCGTCGTCCCGCCCGCCGACGGAGAAGGTGCGCGACAGGTCCGTGCCGATGTTGCACGACGAATCGAGCAGCGCCCCGCGCAGGAAGCGCAGCCCGTCGGCCCACAGGTCGGCCTCCGGGCGGGCGCTCAGGCTGGGGAAGCCCCACAGCACGACGATCCAGCCGGTGACGGCCGGATCGGCCGCGATCGAGCCGGTGTAGATCGCCACCGGCACGCCGCTTTCCGTGACGCCATCCCGCACCGGCAGGATGCCATAGCCGACCTGCCAGCCCTGCGGCAGGGTCACGTCATAGGGCGGGGCGATACCCTCGCCCACGTCGGCGGTCGCCTGCGGGGTGGGCATGGCCGCCGCTTCGGTCGGCGTGACGCTCGGCAGCGGGGTGCGCGTCGGCGCGGGCGTCTCGGTTGGGGTGGGTGTCTCGCTGGGCGGCAGGGTGGGCGTATCGGTCGGGACCGGGGTGGCGGTGGGCGTGGCGGTGGGGGCCGGGGCGCAGCCCGCGATCAGGGCCGCGCTCAGGATCGCCAGGGAGATTATCAGGATGGATCGGGAAGGAATCATCGCAGCGCTCTGCCGGGTGTATGTGGGCCTGAAAAGGTGATTATACCCCGCGAAGGCGTTTTGACCGCAGCGCGAGAATGGAGGCCAGAGATCGGGAGGCCAGGGGGCCTTAGGCCAGAAATGCCCCGGTCAGGTGGATACGAAAAAGCGGTGTGGGGCGGGCACACCGCTTGGCTGCTTGCTCTGGCTGACGGCTGAAAGCGGATCGCTTGCCTGCTATCCGGCCCGTCGTGTCTCGGACATGGCGCGGGCGTCATCGAGGGTCTTGGCGACGAATACGCGCTGCCCCAGCAGGGTGTAGACCCGGCCAAACGTGGCGGTGATGGTGTTAACGAAGGGGCTGCCGTGCGCGATGTACAGCTCGCCGACGTTGTCGGGCGCTTCGTCCAGGGCGCGTTTGACCTGCTGGAGCGCGCCGCCGGGCAGGCGGGGACTCGCCTTGAAGTTAGCGATGGTATCGACCTGATGGCTGACGGAGCGCATGAGATCGTAGGCTTCCTGGACGGCAGCCCGGTAGTCCGTCCAGTTCCACTCCCCCGTGAAATCGTAGCGGATTCGGGTGTGGGCGTCGTCATCCCAGATGACCTGAATTGGCATGGCGTTTGCTTTCTGACTCTGACTCGAACTTTTCGGGACTTCAGGCGAGGATCGGATGCATACTCCGCTCGCGCTCGATGATGGCTTCCGCCTCTTCCAGCGATCGGGCCAGCAGGAAGCGCGGCCCGTACTGGGGGTAAATCCGGCTGAAGGTGCCGGCCAGCAACTCGACAAACGTGCTGTTGTGAACGATGGCGGTCACGCCCCAGTTGTCCGGATGCTGGAACAGGGCCTGGCGCGTCCACTGGATCGTGCCCTTGGGCAGTGGCCCGCTGGACAGCAGATTGGCGATGTAGTCCACCCGATCGGGGACGGCGTTGGTCCGCCCATAGAGGTCGTGCAGCGCCTCCTGAAATTCATCCCAGTCCCACTGGCCGACCAGATTGACGTACAGGATGTGCCTGGACTCGTCGTGCCACGTGATGGTAATCGCCATGGAGGTTCCTTCGCTGTTGGATGAGACGAGATGCCCCCATTGTAATCCGTGTTTTCCGCAATTTACCCGCAATTTATGATTAATTTATGCGTTTTTTATAGAATCAGGACGGACAGGCCGTGACCTGTCCGTCCCAGGGGCTAACTGCCTGTCTCGCGCCCGGCGCGGTCGCCGCGCCGGGCGCAGGTTTCGCGTTTTACGGGTGGTATTTGCCGGTGAAAGCCGTGGCTTCGATCTTGATCACGGCGACGGTATCCACCCGCCCAGCCTCGAATGCGAAGGTCTGGCCGGTCTGGTGCTTCATGAGCAGGTCGAGCGCCCGCTGCTTGGCGCTGGTTTCCTCGACAAACGAGGCCGTGCCGCTGCCGATGATGCTTTTGAAGCTGAAGCTGTGTTTGCAGGCCGTCGCGCCTTCGATCAGGCGATGCTCGCAGTCCATCTCGAAGCAGACCTCCTGCCGCCGGGCCAGGGCGTTGATCTTCCGGCCTTCCCTGGCGCTGTGGAAGTAGAGCGTCAGGCGGCCGTCGACGTATTCATAGCCGAAATTGACCGGCACGATGTAGAGGCCCTGCTCGTCCTGCATGCCGATCCGGCAGACCTTGCACGAATCGATAATCGCCAGGAGTTCCGCTAGCTCGGTGACTTCCCGGTCCTGTCTGCGCATCGATGGTCTCCTTGTGGGTGGTGGGGTCTGAGTCTGCCGGGCCTTGAAGAAGACCACGCACCCGGTGAGTACCGCCGGGTGCGTGGCGTGACCTGTCTCGTTCGTGCGGGCTATTCCCACTCGATCGTGGCCGGGGGCTTGGAGCTGATGTCGTAGACCACCCGGTTGATGCCGCGCACTTCGTTGACGATCCGGTTGCTGACGCGGGCCAGCAGCTCGTGGGGCAGGCGCGCCCAATCGGCGGTCATGAAGTCCTGGGTCGTCACGGCGCGCAGGACGGCCGTCTCGGCATAGGTGCGCAGGTCGCCCATCACGCCCACGCTGCGCACGGGCAGCAGGGCCACGAAGGCCTGGGCCGTTTCGCCGCGCAGCATGCCCGCCGCGCCCAGCTCCTCGCGGAAGATTGCGTCGGCCGCGCGTAGGGTCTCCAGCCGTTCCCAGGTGATCGCCCCCAGGCAGCGCACGGCCAGGCCGGGGCCGGGGAAGGGCTGCCGCCAGATGATTTCCTCCGGCAGGCCGAGCGCCTCCCCAACGCGGCGCACCTCGTCCTTGAACAGGTCGCGCAGGGGTTCCACCAGGTGGGCTTTCATCCGTTCCGGCAGCGCGCCGACGTTGTGATGGCTCTTGATCACGTGCGCGCCGGGGCGGCCGGTGCCCGCGCTCTCGATCACGTCCGGGTAGATCGTGCCCTGGGCCAGCCAGTCCAGCGATCCGGAGCGCTCCGCCGCCTGCTCAAAGGTTTCCACGAACAGCCGCCCGATGATCTGGCGCTTCTGCTCCGGGTCGGTGACGCCGTTCAGGGCGTCCAGGAAGGTCTCGGTGGCATCCACCGCGACCAGGCCGTGCATACCCAGCCCATCGCGGAAGGTCGCCACGACCTCCTGTGGCTCGTCCTTGCGCAGCAGGCCGTTGTTGACGAAGATCGGCGTGAGCCGGTCCCCAACCGCCCGGTGCAGGAGGACGGCGGCGACCGCCGAATCGACCCCACCGCTGAGACCCAGCACCACCCGATCGCCGCCCACGCGGGCGCGGATATCCGCCACGGCCTGCTCGATGAAGGCTTCCGGCTGCCAGCGCGGCTCACAGCCGCAGACGCCCAGCGCGAAGTTCGCCAGGAGCAACCCGCCGTGGGGGGTGTGGGTCACTTCCGGGTGGAACTGCACGCCGAACAGGCGGCGGGCCGGGTCGCCGATGGCGGCGTAGGGGGAGTTGGTCGAGCGGGCCAGGGTGGCAAAGCCGGGCGGCGGCGCTTCCAGCCGGTCGCCGTGACTCATCCAGACGGCCTGCTCCGGGTCCAGCCCGGCCCACAGGGGCAGGCTGGCCGCCGCCGGATCGAGCGCGATCGTGGCCGGGCCGTACTCGCGCGCGCCGGACGGGGCGACCTTGCCGCCCAGGGCATGGGTGATGAGCTGCATGCCGTAGCAGATGCCCAGCACCGGCAGGCCGCTTTCCAGCACCCAGCCGGGCAGGCGGGGCGCGTCCGTGTCGTAGACGCTGCTGGGGCTGCCGGAGAGGATGATCCCGCGCGGGGCCAGGGCGAGCGCCGACTCCGCGCTGGCGGTGTAGGGCGCGAGGCTGGCGTAGACGCCCTGCTCGCGCACGCGGCGGGCGATCAACTGGCTGGTCTGCGAGCCGTAGTCGATGATGACCAGGCCGCCGTGTCTCAAATCGGTCATGGTGCGCCTTTACGGTTCAGGTTCGAGGGTGGGGAGTCGGGACGGTGACGGCGGGTGAATCCAGGCAAGGCGGGGGCGAGGGCAAACCACAGGGGCGGCGCGATCCGGCGCGCGGGGAGCGTCCCCGGCCGGGCGGCTGCCCTGGCTGGAATGCATTGGCGCGCGCGCCGTGTGTTCTGAGAAGCGATCGCGGTCCTCATTGCCCGGTCCTGGTTCAGTCCGCGAAATGGAACAGCTTGGTTTTTTCGTCGTAGCCGCTGATGCGGGCCAGGACTTCGATCGGGACGTTGTGCCGGGAAAGGGCATCCCGCCCGCCCTCGAAGGTCTTTTCGATCACCGCCGCGATTCCGACCAGGTTAGCCTCGGCGCTGTGCACCATGCGGGCCAGCTTGTCGATCGTCTTGCCGGAGGCCAGGAAGTCATCCAGCACGATCACGTTCTCCCCGGCATGCAGGAACTCGGCGGAGACGAGCAGCAGCACTTCGCCGCCCTTGGTGTGGCTGGGGGCCACTTCCAGGTAAACCGGGCCGGACATGGTGAGGGGCTTCTGCTTGCGGGCATACACGACCGGGATGCCCATCACGTAGCCGGTCATCAGGGCCGGGCCGATCCCGGAGACTTCGGCGGTCAGGATGCGGTCGACGTGGATGTTGGCGAAGCGGCGGGCGAACTCCTCGCCCATGCGGTACATCAGACCCGGATCGATCTGGTGGTTGAGCAGGCTGTCGACCTTGAGGATGCCATCGCCAAGATAATGCCCTTCGGCCTGAATGCGGGCTTTCAGTTCCTCCATGCGTGTTCTGTCCTTTGCTGGATAAGCGCACAATGGGCGAATTCTAACGCGGAACGCCGGGGGCGGAAACGGCCTGGATTCGGGCAAACTGCCAGAGTTGCCCCCGGCAACCTGCGCAGATCGGCGGAGCAAAAAGACAGGGATGAACCGCCAAAACGCCAGGAACGCCAAGGAAAGCCAGGTGGAAAGGCAAGAGAGGAACCGCTGTTGACCGGGGGCGGACAAAATGGGTTACACTAGGCGTCCGACGGGTAATGGCTACTGTGCCGCCTTTGCCTTTACTGATGACTGTCCACTGTCTGCTGACGACTGCTTTTCCAGGAGGAACCCATGCGCGAGATCATCTCCACCCCGAACGCCCCGGCGGCGATTGGCCCCTACAGCCAGGCCGTCAAGGCCAACGGGTTTGTGTATTGCTCCGGCCAGGTGCCGATCGACCCGGCCACCGGCAAGCTGGTCGAGGGTGATGTCGAAGTCCAGGCCCGGCAGGTGCTCAAGAACATCGCCGCCCTGCTGAGCGCGGCGGGCACGTCCCTGGCCAACGCCGTCAAGACCACGGTCTTCCTGCACAACGTGGCCGATTTTGCCGCCATGAACAAGGTCTACGCCGAGGCGTTCGCGGGCGTCCAGCCCCCGGCCCGCTCGACCATCTCCGGGCTGGACCTGCCCCTGGGCGCGCTGGTCGAGATCGAGGTCGTCGCCCTGGCGGAATGACGGCGAATGTTGAATTCTTAATTCTTAATTTTGAATTGGGGCGTTCGATAGGGTGCCCCATGTGAGGTGATTGGTTGTTGGTCATACATCAAATCCAACAACCAATCACCGCTTGCTTGATCAATCACCACCAACCAGGAACCAAAAACCAATAGCCAACAGCTAAGAGCCAATAGCCGCCTTTCTATGCCCGAAACCATCCTCGTCGTGGACGACGACCCCCATATCATCGAGCTGGCCGCGCTGTACCTGGAGCAGGAGGGCTTCCGCGTGATCCGCGCCGGGGACGGCCGGACCGCCCTGGACAAGGCCCAGCGCGAGGCCCCGGCCCTGATCGTGCTCGACCTGATGCTGCCCGAACTGGACGGCTGGGAGGTCTGCCGCCGGGTGCGGGCCAGCTCCGACCTGCCGATCCTGATGCTGACCGCCCGCGACGACGACATCGACAAGATCGTCGGGCTGGAGCTGGGCGCGGACGACTACCTGACCAAGCCCTTCAACCCGCGCGAATTGGTGGCGCGGATCAAGGCCATCCTGCGCCGGGCCGGGCCGAAGCCCGCCGCCGCTGCCACGCCGGAAGCCCTGTTGCGCGTGGGAAACGTGACCATCGACCCCGCGCGGCGCACGGTGACGGTCGCCGGGGGGGCGGTGACCCTGCGCGCCAAGGAGTTCGACCTGCTGCAAGTCCTGGCCGAGCATCAGGGGATCGTCCTGAGCCGCGAGAAGCTGCTCGACCTGGTGTGGGGCTTCGATTTCTACGGGGAGACGCGCACGGTGGACGTCCACGTGGCGCACGTCCGCGCCCGGCTCGGCCCAACCAGCACCGCCGCGATTGAGACCGTGTGGGGCGTGGGGTATAAGCTCGTGGCGGGGTAGGGTGCGCGGCGGCGCGTCGTCGGGGATTTCCAATCCCCGACTCAGGACACCAAGTCCTCCGGACTGGTGCAGCGTTGGAATTGGGCCCGACGCTACGAATCCCCGCCACCTTCGGCGATCCCCGCCTGAATGGCCCGCAGCGCGTCCTCGTAGGGATGACCGGCGGGCAGGGCGGCGTTCTCGCCGTCCAGCAGGGCCAGGATGGCTGTGTAGAAATCGACCTCGATCTGCCAGTCTGGCCCCTGATTCCGGGCATGTTCCAGGTTCTTGCTGACCGATCCCCGCCACTCGACACGCTTGTTTTTCGCGAAGGTCAACACCGCGACCGTGTTGCGGACGATCTTGCTGAGCTGCTCAGCAGGCATGATCTGGGCGGCGCTGGCGGGCGGCGCTTCGCCGCGCAGTTTGGCTCGAATGCGGGCTAACATGGCCCGGTCGCTTTCCAGATCGGGATGCTGCATCTGCTCGTCGAGTTCCACGCAGCGTTCCAGGTACTCGGCCGCCTTGGCAAGCTGATTCTCATCCTGCAGGATCATGGCCATGTTGTAACACGTCACGGCTTCCCCGCTTCGGTCGCCGACCTCGCGCCGGATCGGCAGGGCCTCGTGGTAGTAGCGGAGGGCCTGGGAGTGATCGCCCAGCGCGCGGTATGCCGCGCCGATGTTGTTGAGGGTGGCCGCTTCGCCGAGGCGGTCGCCGATCTCGCGCCGGATGGACAGGGCCTCGTTGAGATCGCGCAGGGCTTGCTGGTGGTCGCCGAGGGCGCCGGAGACCACACCGATATTGTTGAGGGTGGTCGCTTCGCCGGAGCGATCGCCAACCTCGCGGGTGATGGACAAGGCTTCGCGATAATGGCGGAGGGCCTGCTGGCGTTCGCCGAGGTCGTCGTAGATCCCGCCGATGTTGTTGAGGGTGGCTGCTTCGCCGAAGCGATCGCCGACCTCGCGCCGGATGGGCAGGGCCTCGTTATAGTAGCGCAGGGCTTGCTGGTGATCGCCGAGGGTGTCGTAGATCCCGCCGATGTGGTTGAGGGTGGACGCTTCGCCGGGGCGGTCGCCGACTTCGCGCCGGATGGACAGGGCCTTGCTGTAGGCGCGGAGGGCCTGGGGGTAGTCGCCGAGGGCCTTGTAGACGGCGCCAAGGTTGTTGAAGGTGGACGCTTCGCCGGAGCGATCGCCGACCTCGTGCCAGATAGGCAGGGCCTTGTTGTAGGTGTGGAGGGCCTGCTGGTGGTCGCCGAGTGCATGGTAGACCAGGCCGAGGTTGTTGAGAGTAGCCGCTTCCCCGCTTCGGTCGCCGGCCTCGTGTAGCATGGGCAGGGCCTCGTTGTAGGCGTGGAGGGCCTGCTGGCGGTCGCCGAGGTCGTGGTAGATCGCGCCGATGTTGGCGAGGGTAGTGGCTTCCGTGCGTCGGTCGCCAACCTCGCGCAGGATGGGCAGGGCTTCGCGGTAGCAGCGGAGGGCCTGCTGGCGGTCGCCGAGGTCGTAGTAGACCGCGCCGAGGTTGGTGAGGGTGGTCGCTTCGCCGGAGCGGTCGCCGGCCTCGCGCAGGGTGGGCAGGGCCTCGTTTAGATAGCGGAGGGCCTGGGGGTAGTCGCCGAGGGCATTGTAGACGGTGCCGAGATTGGTAAGGGTGGCCGCTTCGCCGGGGCGGTTGCCGATCTCGCGCATGAGGGGTAGAGCCTGGGTCAGTTGATCCAGGGCCGACTGGTGATTCTCTTGTCGACCATAGGCCAGTCCCAGATCATAGAGGGCCCGAGCTTCACCCATGCGATTGCGAGCCTGGCGCGCGGCCGCCAGGCGGCGTTTGAGCATTTCGAAGTCCGTGTCGCTGCCGTAATCCTGAGACATGGCCATTCCTTTCAGGCAGGATCAACACCATTCTGGCCGGGTTGCCTTGTTGCGGAGCCAGCGGCGTAGTTATTCCTGTTCGATGTTGCGAGCCGATTTCCCCCCGTCACGACCCCAGCAGGCGGGAGAAGAAGCCTTTCTGCTGGAGCATCTCGTCCGTGACGCCGGTCTGCCGTTTGATGTCGCGGAGGCGCTCCAGGTGAGCCAGGTGTTCTTCCAGGTCGGGGTGCTGGAGCTGCTCGTCGATCTCGACGCAGCGCTCCAGGAGCTGGATCGGCCGGTCGATGAAGCGCTGATCGAGCAGCGCCACGGCCAGGTTGAAGCACACCTTGGCTTCGCCCGGCAGGTTGCCCGTCTTGCGCATGAGCGTCAGGGCTTCCTCGTAGTACGCGGTGGCTTTTTTGTGGTCGCCCTTGCCAGAGGCGAGATTCGCCAGGTTGGTCAGGGTGGACGCGATCCCGGCGTGGTCGCGGATTTCGCGCCGGATGCTCAGAGCCTCTTCCCAGGTTTTGAGTGCCTGGCGATCCTGGCCCAGGCGGCGTTGGGCCACCCCCATGTTGTTGATCGTGGCCGCGGTGATGTCGCGCTCGCCGGCTTTGCGCAGGATCGGCACGGCCTTGCTGTAATGGGCCAGCGCCTGCTTGAAATCGCCAAGCTGGAGGGCGATCGCGCCCAGGTTGTTGAGGGCGATGGCTTCGCCCTTGGCGTCGCCGAGCTTGCGCATCAGGGCCAGGGACTCGGTGTTGTAGCGCGTCGCATGGTCGATGTCGCCCATCTGCTCGTAGATCCGCCCGATGTCCTGCAAGCTGATGGCTTTGCCCTGCTGGTCGTTGGCCTCGGTCTGGATGCGCAGCGCCTCCTTGAGGTAACGCAGCGCTTCCTGGAGGTCGCCCTGATCCTCGTGCAGTTCACCGATCCGGCCCAGGATGAGCGCCTCGTTGGGGCGGTCGCCCAGCTCGCGCAGGATGCGCAGGCTTTCGTTGAGACAGCGCAAGGCGCGCGGATATTCCCGCTGGCTGGCGAACGTCTTGCCGATGAGGCTGATCGCGGTTGCTTCATTGTGGCGGTGGTTGGCCTGGCGCGCGCAGACGAGGGCCTTGCCGAAGTAGTGCTGGGCCAGTTCAGGTTTGCCCGCGTGCGCCTTGCCGAGATCGATCAGGATGGCGCTTTCGGCGACGAGGTTGTGCGCCGCGCGGGCCGCGTCGAGTTGGCGCTGGAGATCGGCAGTGTTGGCTGTGACGGAGGCGCCCTGTCTATCTTGAGCCATAATTGCTCCTTATCCCGGTCCCCATACGGCGTTCATTATCTCACAGGCGTGGGGGGGCGCAAGAGATGGAAGGACTGGCCCATTTTCCCTCCGGGCGGCATATTCCGGGTTACAATGCCTTCAAGCGGCGTCCACACTTTGTTTACATCTGGGTGTTACCCTGGGAGCATGATGAACCATCTGCGCGCCCGCCTGCTGATTTCCTACCTGGTCGTATTGGCCGTCACGCTGGCCGTGGGCGGCCTGCTGCTCGTGCTGATCCTGCGCGGCCAGCCGGTCGCCAGGGAGCCGATCGTGGCCCGCCTGACCAGCCTGGCCCGCAGCGCTTCCGAGCGTGAGATCGCCGCCGGGCTGCTGCTCAACGCGCTCCCGGCCCGGCTGGCCCAGGCCCTCGACCGGATCGCTTCCAGCGCCAACACGCGCGTGATCGCCGCCACGCCGGAGGGCGAAATCCTCTACGATTCGCTGGGCACGCTCAACGTCGGGACGGTGGTCGATTTCCGGCTGGGGCAGCCGGGTGGACCGGATGGTCCCAATGGGCCAGACAGTCAGGACAATCTGCTGGAGGGCAGCTTCCGGGAGGATGGGCAGGAATGGCTGATCGTGGGCGACCGCTTCCAGACGCGCCGGGTGGATGCCCTGCTGCTCTTCGCCGCGCCGCGCCCGGAATCGTCCTGGCGCGAGGTGCTGCGCCTGTTCGGGACGTCGGTGCTGCTCCCCCTGCTGGAAGCCGGGGCGGTCGGGCTGCTGGTGGCCCTGCTGATGGCCTGGCTGACCACGCGCGGCACGGTGCGGGCGCTGTATGGGCTGCGCGAGGCGGCGGGCGCGATCGCGGCGGGCAACTACGCGGAGCGTGTCCCGGTCGCCGGGCCGGACGAGGTGCGCGACGTGGCGACGGCCTTTAATGACATGGCGGCCCAGGTTCAGGCGAATCAGGTCGCCCAGCAGGACTTCCTGGCGAACGTCTCCCACGACCTGCGCACCCCGCTGACCAGCATCCAGGGCTTCTCCCAGGCGATCATCGACGGGGCCAGCAAGGACCCGGCCTACCACGCCCGGATCATCTTCGACGAGGCGGGGCGGCTCAACCGGCTGGTGGGCGAGCTGCTCGACCTGGCCCGGATTTCCTCCGGGCGGCTGTCGATGCACCAGGGGCGGGTGGACGTGGGGCCGATCGCGGCGGCGGTGGCCGAGCGGCTGACGATCCGGGCGCGCGAGGCGGGCATCCAGCTCGTGCAGGACATCCAGCCCGCGCCGGAGGTGGCCGGCGACGGCGACCGGCTGGCCCAGGTGCTGACGAACCTGATCGACAACGCGCTCAAGTTCACGCCGCAGGGCGGGGCGGTGCGGGTGGCGGTCGGGCCGGGGGACGGCGGGGTGCGGATCGCGGTCAGCGACACCGGGCAGGGCATCCCCAGGGAAGACCTGCCGCGCGTCTTCGAGCGCTTCTACCAGGTGGACAAGGCGCGCGGCCCGCGGCGCGGCACCGGGCTGGGGCTGGCGATCACGGCCGAGATCGTGCGCGCCCACGGCGGGCGCATCCGCGCCGACAGCGGCGGCCCCGGCCAGGGCACGACGATCACCGTCTGGCTGCCCGCGATCGGGATGAGCACGGTGGTGAGAAGGGTCTGATCAGAGCGATAATGGGAATGTCCAATTTGGGCCAGTTTGGTGGCCAAAGGAGCATTCCCATGAAGTTCGTTACCCGCGAGAACCCCAAGGTCGATCGTGTCGCCTGCCCGTGGTTGATCAAGCGCTTCATTGATCCCGCGGCAGAGCTTCTGTTTGTGCCCGCTGAGGACGTGCTCGTCACCGCCCGGCGCGAGGGCGCTACCCCATACGATATCCCCGACGTGGAGCTTGGGCATCACGGTGCCGCCTGTTCCTTTGAGGCGTTTATTGCCGTGTATGGATTGACCGATCCTGCCTTGCTGGAGCTGGCCAGGATCGTCCGTGCGGCTGATACGCAGGATCGCAGCGCCGCGCCGGAGGGCGAGGGTGTCCGGCAGATTGCGAATGGCTGGCATCTGCTGAACTGGCCGCTGGAGCAACGCTTGCAGGTCGGGTTTGCGATCTATGACTGCCTGTACGCGGCATGCCAGGATCGGGTCACTCGGTCCGGGGACGGGGTATGACACTGTGATGACCAGACCGGTCACACTGCCTGAGATTGGTGCGCTGCGTGACTTATTGCCGGACGGCCGTCTGTTGTTTCTCACACGGGCCGTCCGGATGTTTGCCTATGGCTTTCTGTCCATCACACTGGCGCTGTATTTGGCTCAACTCGGCCTCTCAGACGAACAGATAGGCCTGTTGCTGACGCTGTCTCTGGTGGGTGATGCGCTGCTGGCCCTGGCGATCACGATGGTGGCCGATCGGGTGGGGCGGCGGCGCATGCTCCTGCTGGGGGCCGGGATGATGGTCCTGGGTGGGGCGGTCTTCGCGCTCACCAGTAATGTTGTGCTGCTGATGGTGGGGGCGTTTGTCGGAACCATCAGCCCCAGTGGCAAGGAGGTCGGGCCGTTTCTCTCCATCGAGCAGGCGATGCTGGCCCAGACAGCGCCGGGGACGGCGCGCACGCCGGTTCTGGCCTGGTACAACCTGGTTGGCTCCCTGGCGACCGCGTGTGGGGCCTTGGGCGGCGGATGGCTGGCCCAGGCGCTCCAGTCTGGCGGCAACAGCGCGGAAGTCAGCTACCGGGCCGTGGTGATCACCTATGCCGCGTTGTCCGTGGTGTTGGCCCTCTTGTTTTCCCGGCTTTCTCCGGCGGTGGAGCCTGTCTCGGCAGCGTCGACAGTGCCTACACGGCTGGGATTGCATCGTTCCCAGAAGGTCGTGTTCCGCCTATCCGCCTTGTTTATGCTCGATTCGTTTGCCGGTGGGCTGATCATCCAGAGCCTGATCGCTTACTGGTTCTTCGTGCGCTTTGGCGTGCCAGAAGGCACCCTGGGCAGCATCTTCTTCGGGGCAAATCTGTTGGCCGCTTTTTCGGCCCTGGCGGCAGTGCGCATTGCCGCACGGATCGGGCTGGTCAATACGATGGTTTTCACCCATCTCCCGTCGAACGTGCTGCTGATTCTGGTTCCCTTCATGCCGAACCTGCCGCTGGCAATCGCCCTCCTGCTGGTGCGCTTCAGTATTTCCCAGATGGATGTGCCTACCCGCCAATCGTATATCATGGCTGTCGTGGACGCGGACGAGCGATCCGCGGCGGCGGGGGTCACCACGATCGCGCGCACGGTCGGAAGTGCGGTATCGCCGCTATTGACCGGGGTGCTGCTCAGCGC
>JARKOQ010000054.1 GCA_029976005.1 Aggregatilineales bacterium
GCAGTCCACTTTCCATTGACGTCCTTTTTGCTGGACGCTGACTCGGCGGAGCTTGCCATCGCCCTCGCACGATTCCACCCAGCAACCCACCAGGTAGGGAATCGATGCCAGTCGTGCTCGAATCGCCAGCCCTTTCGCCAGTTTGTTTGGCATGGCGGTCAGTTTCAAGCCCAGCCTCCGGACTGAACTGCCGTCCGCCTGCTCGGCAATGAATAGGACGTTCGCTTCGCGCTCCCGCAGCAAATCGGCCACGGCCAGAAGCAATGGCCCGGACCCGGCCACGGCGATTCGCTTGCCCCGCACATCAAGGCCAGACTTGACCAGCGCCTGCAATCCGCCTGCACCCACCACCCCCGGCAGCGTCCAGCCTGGAAACGGCAGAAACAGCTCTCGTGCGCCCGTGGCCAGGATGAGTCTGTCGTAAGTGAACGCGATCGAACCGCCGTCGGCCGATTCGGCGGCCAATTTCCTGGCCGGCGCTTCCGCCGATACGATGCGGGCCGCGACCGTCGCGACGTCATTTTGTTTTGACAAGCGTTGAAACCAACTCGCCGACAACTTGTCCACCGGCTTACCGCTGCGCCAGATCTGCCCGCCCGGAGATGGGCCGAAATCGATCATCGTGACCTGCGCGCCCGACTCGGCCGCGGCGCACGCCGCTGCGATTCCCGCCGGTCCAGCTCCAGCAATCAGGATGGGCGCATGAATCTTCTGGTGGTTCATTCCGTCACCACCTCCATGCCCTTCCTGCACATCGTCTGGCATGCCAAAACGCCCTTCTCGCCATCAATAGTCACCATGCAGCCATAGCAGACTCCCATGCCGCATAGCGGAGCCCGTGGCTCGCCGCCCGGCGAATGGAAGAAGGACGTGATGCCGGCCTGCAGGATGGCCGCCGCGACGGTCACCCCTCGTGCGACCCGGTAAGGCCGCCCGTTGATATTGATTTCGATGCTGTCTGTCATGGGGGATGGCCTTTCTTGACGGCAGATATGGTTATACAGCGATCTCGCAACTGGTCCCCAGCATCTGTGCCGCGAGGACCTTGGCCGTTCCAGTGCAGATCCCAATGCCCAGCCCCTCGTGCCCCGTCGCCAGCCAGACCTTCTGATAACCGGGGCACGGGCCGATCAGCGGCAGCGAATCCGGCGTGGCCGCGCGGAAGCCGGTCCAGGTGCGGATCCCGCGCAACTCGGCCAACCCCGGCATATATTCAATGGCCCGGCGCAGCATCTTGTGCAGGATTTTGTTGTCGATCGCCGGATCCCAGACGCCCAATTGGCGGCAGGAACCGATCAGCACTTGCCCCGTCGGCCGCGGCGCCACATTGAAGGCCACGGCCTCGGTCGCGCCCGAATGCGCCGACTTGATATAGGCCAGTTCGACGACCTCGTGGAAGCAGAAATCGGGAGCCCGCTCGGTCACTACCAGGTGGCCTTTCTTGGGTTTCACCGGGGTGTTGCGCGTCAACTGGCCGGCCCAAGCCCCGGTGCCGTTCACCATTCGCCCGCCCGGGACGATTGCGCCGTCCTCCATGTGCAGGCCGTCATCTTCGATGGAGGCGATCGTCCGGCCCGTATGAACCTCCGCTCCGAGCTTGATCGCTTCATCCAGCATCCAGCGGGCCGCCGCTGGCTGGTACAGGATGCTGTCCGCCG
>JARKOQ010000056.1 GCA_029976005.1 Aggregatilineales bacterium
AACACAGTAAGAGTGCGAAATTGATGACACGGATGTGTCAGCGCCGGGTCGCGGATTGATG
Source organism: Aggregatilineales bacterium (assembly GCA_029976005.1). Classification (GTDB taxonomy): domain Bacteria; phylum Chloroflexota; class Anaerolineae; order Aggregatilineales; family Ch27; genus JARKOQ01. The sequence goes on from JARKOQ010000056.1 coordinate 62, forward strand.
AAGGTTAACAAATTGATCCGGTAACGCTGCGGACGGTTGTAGGGACGACCGGCGGTCGTCCGGGGCGGTTCGCGAACCGCCCCTACGGCTGGCGTATCGATCCCGTTGCCGGATTATTTTCTTAAGGTTCATCCAATCCCCGACCGCGCGACGCCCGATCCATCCATGCAATCATTTTCAATGAATCACTCCGGATTTTCCTTTGTATCCGTTTTTGTCCGTGTTCATCCGTGACCTGTTTGTGATCTTCCCCCCTTGACATGTCCCCCCTGGCGCGCGGATTTGCGTAAATCGGATTAAATTCATCAATATAGGCATATAATGGAATCCGGGGGAGCGGGTCCGGCCGTGGTCTGGAGCGCCGCCGATCGGGCGCTGCCGCCACCTCAAAAAGACGCTGCTTTCCTGTCCACTATGGAGTCATGATGGCAAAGACACTTCTTGTTCACCCGTTCCACACCTGGCACCGGGGCCTGAGCCTGCTGCTGGTCGCGGCGCTCCTGTCCGGCGCGATCCTCGGCCCGCTGCCCGCCCAGGGGCAGGGCATCCTGACCACCATCGGGGACTTCCTGAGCCTGGGGGCCAACACCATCCGCGAGATTCAGGAGGCGATCCAGCTCGCCGGGCAGGAGGTGCGCGATACCCTGGAACAGCTCCAGAACGACCTGGCCTCGATGCTCCAGCAGCTTGAGCAGACCTATCAGGACAACCTGAACATCACCATCAACAGCCTGGATACGGCCACGCGCAACAAGCTGATGGAGCTGCAATCGTTCATCACCCAGATCAACGACACCCTCCAGGACGACATCCGGCTCGTCTCCACCGAGGCCCAGAACGTGATCCGCGAGGCGGCCAACCAGGTCCGGCGCGTGACCAACGACCTCAAGCAAAGCCTGGAGGAAGTGATCGTCGTCGGCGGGGAAACCGTGGCCTTCGTGCTGGACAAGGCCTTCTACAACGGCCTGCTGATCATCGCCCTGGTGCTGCTCGGCATCGGCCTGCTGATTTTCGTGTGGCTGCTCTTCTCGAAGCGCCTGCCGGAGGGCGGCCTGAGCCGGGGGCTGGTGCTGCTTTTCATGGGGCTGTACGTGCTCGTCTTTGGGGCGATTGTCCTGGTGCCGCAGGCGCGCGCCTTCGTGATGACCCAGACCGGGATCGGCCTGCGCGAGCGGCTGGACAAGATCGTTTCCCAGCCGACCCTCCTCCAGATCGTGCCAGACTCGATCCTGATCGGCACGACCCAGGAAGTCGACGTGTGGGGCAGCAACCTGACCCCGGACGGCGTTAGCCCGACGGCGACCATCGCCGGGATCAGCGTCCCGGTCAGCGCCGCCAGCCGCGACCGGGTGGTGCTCAACGTGGCCGGGCTGAGCGCGCCGGACGGCAGCACCAACCTGGTCCTGACCTACCCGGAGCGCGATCCGCTGACCGGGGTGGTGCGCGTGATCCGGCCGACGCCCATCCCGCAGCCGCCCGACCTGGACGTGACCGGCTTCTCGCTCAGCCCGTCCCCGACCACGGCGCGGGCCAATACGGCGGCCAGCATCACCGTCCTGAACCGGGGCCAGACCGAGGCGCGCAACTTCATCGTGCAGTGGCAGCCGATCTCCGGCCAGAGCGGGACGTTCCAGCAGACCTCGGTCGCCAGCCTGGCCCCCGGCGCGTCGCGCGCGTTCACGTTCAACTTCAGCTATCCCAACGCGGGCACGTTCGACTCGGTGGCCGTGGTGGACAGCCTGGGCACGGTCAGCGAGAGCAACGAGGCCAACAACAGCCGCACCTTCCGGATCACGGTGCAGGCCGCCCCGCCGCGCCAGGCGCGGGTGACCGTGACCTTCACCCAGATCACGGTGCACGACGACGCCGACCCGCTCTCCAACGGGGAGCTGTGGCTGGACTTCAACGTGGGCGGGCAGATCGGGCGCTTCCCGAACTCGGGCACGGTCGACGTGAACAGCGGCGACACGCGCTCGATCAATCGTTCGTTCACGGTGACGCTCAACGAAGGCCAGGACCTGACCGTATTCGTCAACGGCACGGACGAGGACTCGCCGGGCTTCCCGGCCTTCGACGATCACGATCCGATGGGCGTGGTCGACCGGCGTTTTGGCAGCGCGAGCAACTGGGGCGAAGGCAGCCACAGCGATCGCAGCACCTGCCCGGATGGCTGCTATACCATCCACTACACGATCACCAAGGTGTTCCTGAACTAGCGGGGAGGCGAGAGCACCTGTAGCGTCGGAATCGCAATTCCGGCGCTACACCCTCTCCGGCCGCCTTTGTCTTTCGCTGACGGCTGAAAGCTGATTGCTGACGGCTATTTGCGAGAATACTTGTCTTTTTAGTCTATCTGTGCCATACTGTAGAACATCCGTACTAAAAGCGGCGCACGAGGAGGCCGGATCATGCAGAAAATCGTCCCCAATTTCTGGTTCGATGGCCGGGTCGAGGAAGCCCTGGAGTTCTACATCTCGATCTTTCCCCACGCCCGGATCACGTCCATCAGCCGCTACGGCGACTCCGGCCCCCGGCCCAAGGGCGACATCCTGGTCGCCACCTTCGAGCTGGAAGGCCAGGAGTTCGCCATCATCAACGGCGGGCCGGGCTTCCCGCACAGCCCTGCCGTGTCCCTCCTGGTCCACTGCGACAACCAGGCCGAGATCGATCGGCTGTGGACGGCCCTGGCCGATGGCGGCAGCTACGACCAGTGCGGCTGGCTGACCGACCGCTTCGGCATCTCCTGGCAAATCTGTCCGGCCGGTCTGGGGGCAATGCTCCAGGACGAGGACGCCGACAAGCGCGAACGGGTCATGAACGCGGTGCTGTCCATGCAGAAGCTGGACATCGCCATACTGGAAAGGGTCTATCGCGGTGAGTAAATCCGATGCGGCGCGCCACGCGCCGGGGGAAGTCGACGCCTACCTCGCCGCCCTGCCGGAGGACGTCCGGGCGGCGCTGGCGCGCGCGAGGTGCATCGTCCGCGAGGTCGCGCCGGGTTGCACGGAGCGAGTCAGCTACGGGGTGCCGATCTTCCGGCTGGGCAAGGACCTGGTCGGCCTGTCTGCCCAGCGGGATCACTGCGCCCTGCACAGCATGAGTCCGGGCCTGATGAGCGCCATGCGCGCCGAACTGAAAGGGATCAAAGTCTCCGGCGCGACGATCCATTTCACCCCGGAGGCGCCCCTGTCCAGGGAACTGATCGAGTCAATCGTCCGGGCGCGGATGGCCGAGCTAACGACCGCCTGACCCATCCACAAAACGGCGCGGCTCAGGCCGGTTTCCCCTGAGCCGCGCCGCTGCTCTCTCCGCTGTCTGGTAGCTCGCCTTTACTACCTACCAATCACCACGAACCACCCACCGCCCTTATCCCATCCCCGGCAGCGTGAAGCCAAACGTGCTGCCCTGGCCGAGGGCCGTCTCCACGATCATCGTCCCGCCCATCAGCTCGACGATGCCCTTGGCGACGGCGTAGCCCAGCCCGTGCCCCTTGACGCCGCGGATCACCTCGTGATCGGAGCGCCAGAACGGCTCGCCCAGGTGGGCCGCATCCTCCGGGGACATGCCCACGCCCTCGTCCCGAACCGTCACGCGCAGCCGCCCGCCCTCGGCGCTGGCGCAAACCGTGACCGTGCTGCCCTCCGGGGAGTAATTCAGCGCGTTCTGGATCAGGTTGCCCAGGGCCTGGGCGACCCGCTTGCCGTCCACGTTGAGCAGCGGCAGGCCGTCCGGCACCTCGAAGACCAGGGCGATCTTACGCTCGTCGGCCAGGGGCTGGGTATCCTTCTGGGCCATCAGCAGGATGTTCTTGGCCATGTCCATGCGCGGCTCGACGTGCAGCCGCCCGGCGCGCAGCTTGCCCACGTCGTTGACGTCGCTGATCAGGTGATCCATACGCATCACGTTGGCGCGGATCGTCTCCATGAACTGGGCCTGCTGCTCGTTGAGGTCGCCCAGGATTTTTTTGGCGATCATGTCGGAGTAGCCCCGGATGCTGGTTAGCGGGATGCGCAGCTCGTGCACGGCGGTGGAGAGGAACTCCGACAGCTCGCGGCTCAGGTCGGCCAGGGCGGCTTCGACCTCCGGCGCGGCGGCCGGGGCCGCTTTGGCTTCCGGCGCGGGCTGGGCAGGCTGGGCCGTCTTGACCTGGATCAGCAGGTCGCGGATGGCGTCGATCTGGCCCGGCACGCGAAAGGGGATCATCGCTCCGGTCTGGGCCTGCTGTTTCATCTCGTCCAGCAGGGCCAGCGCCTGGTTCAGGGCAGCTTCCGGCGTCTGTGGGCTCGTGGAATCAGTCATCATCTTCTCCTGGGATCAGTTCAGGCACGACCCGGCTGCCATTCACGCTCGGCGAGCATCCTGCCGCCGGCGGACTTCCAGCCGCCAATCTGCTCCGCCGTGGCCCTGACTTCGGCCGCCATCGTCTCGACATCCGGCCAGAAGGTGCTGATCTGGCTCTCGTAACAGGCGATCGCTTCGATCTTGGCCTGGAGCGCAGTCTCCTCCAGGGGAATCACCACGGGCGTCAGGGATTCACCGGCAAAGACCTTAAGCGCATGCTGGATCGAATCCGGGTGGCGCGTATAAGGATAGTCCTCATAGAAGAACACGGCCACATCGGGGTTGGCCCGGGCCAGCCGGCGCCCCCAGTCGCGCACTAGGCGGTGATCGACGTGCCCGCCCGCCCCCAGCGGGACGTGGACGGCGTCGGCCTGGGGATACAGCAGGGGCATGGCCTCCAGCAGCGCCAGGGCCGGGTCGTCCGGAAGCGGCTCCTGCCACAGCGATTCCTCGCTGGGGTAGAGGGCCTGCGGCTCCCCGGTCGGGGCGTAGCGCACCCGGTACACGCAGTCGAGCAGCGCGCCGTGGCGGGCCATCCCACCCAGGCGGCGGACAGCCTTGATGTCTTCCCAGCGGCGCTCGGCGATGGGGTTGCCGGCCGTGCCCCAGCGGGCGTGCAGGTCGTCCAGGATCGGCGATTGTGGCAGCGGCCCCTGCGGCTTGCCGGCCATGACGGTATACACGACGACGCTATGCCCGGCCGCGCTCAGCGTGTGAATCTGGCCGCCGCAGCTCAGGACGGCGTCGTCCAGGTGCGGCGAGAGAAACAGGTGAAGGCGGTGCTTGCCATTCGAATCCATTCTGGCGCTCATGCTCTCCCTTCACCCGGACAACCAGGCCGGGCCACCCAACCAGCCAGAATCGCCTCTTCGGGAATGAGTCGACTGTGTGAGCGCGGGTTCAGTGGCGCAGGAGGCGCAGCAACGCCAGCAGAACGAAAGCCCCGACCAGCGCGGCGACCAGATCGTGGAGCGCGAACGTGATCTCGCCCCCGATCCGGATGTTGAGCGCGCTGAAGGCCAGGCCGCCCAGCACGCCGCCCAGCAGGCCGAGCGCCAGGCTGGCCCCGGCGCGGGTGCTGTTGCCAGCAAAAAACTGCCCCGCCAGCGAACCCGCCAGCAGGCCGATCAGCAGCCACACAATGAGTTGTCCGACTGAGATAAGCATGAA
>JARKOQ010000072.1 GCA_029976005.1 Aggregatilineales bacterium
GGTGGCCAGTTCTGAGACCAGCCGCCCCTTTTCCACGATGACCGAAAGCTGCCCGGCGATCCGCTGAAAGCTGCTCACATGCACCTGGGCGTAAGTGTTGGGCTGCGTGCTGGAGAAGAACATGAACCCCACCGGCACGCCGTTGGCGATCAGCGGGCAGGTCAGCGATGAGCGGATGCCCTCTTCGACGACCAGTTGGGTGGATTCGGAATTGGGTTTGTTCGCCAGGTACTTGACCAGGTCATTGATGATGCGCGGCTGGCCGGTCCGCATGATCTGCTCCAGGCTGCTGCCGGCCAGGGCAGACTCGTAACCGACTTTGAGGTGGACTTCGGGCTGGTCGGTATAGGCCCAGCGGGCGCGGACGGTGGTGCCGTTGTTTTCGATCAGGGAGAATCCGATCCGGTTGTAGGGGATGATGTCCCTGAAGCTCTGGTAGACATTGTTGAGGATGTCATCCAGCAGCAGGCCGGCGTTGATCTGGGCCGTGATCTGGTCGAGCCGGCTCAATTCGCGGTAACGGTGCTCCAGCGCGTGGGCGAGCTGGCGCAGGGCCTGGCCCAGCCGGCCGATCTCGTCGGCCGGATCGGCCGGAATATCCGCCTGGACCCCATAGTTTCCCTGGGCCAGGTCGTAGGCCGCCTCGATATAGCGGTGGATGCGTTCGTCGCTGATCGGATCGCTCATGGAAGTGTCCTCGGACTCGCGTGCCTGGATGGGAAGGATGGCGGCGTGCGTCACCACCCTCGATCATAACACGCGGCATGGGGAGTGGACAGTCGTCAGTAGACAGTTCACAGTCAACGGTCAGGACCCGCCATGTGCTCATGCATTCCCGGCTGTTGCCTTTGCGGTCGGCTGTCACCCGATCACTGTCAACTGTCAGAGCATACCCCCATGCCCCGGCTGTTGCCTTTACTGTCAACTGTCAACTGTCGACTGTTTACTATCCTTTTCCCACTCGTCGAGCATGGGCAGCAGTTCGGCCAGCGAGGTCAGGCTGGCATGAGGGGCCAGCGGCCCGTCCAGGGAAGGCGGCTCCTGGTCCGCGCTTCGGCGCAGCACGGCTTTCATCCCGATCTGGCGCGCCCCGCCAATATCCGCCCGCAGGTTGTCGCCCACGAAGACGGTTTCTTCCGGCGCGGCGAGCAGGCCGTCCAGGACGCGCTGGAACGGGGCCGGGTGGGGCTTGAGGTAGCCGACATCCGCGCTGGAGACGCGGCTCATGAACAGGTCCGGGGAGAGGCCCAGGTCGGCCAGCTCGCGGTCGCGCATCCACATCGGCACGAAGGCGTTGGTCAGCAAACCCAGGCGCAGCCCCCGCGCGCGCAGGGCGCGCAGGGCTGGCGCTGCATCCGGGAAGGCATGGACACCGGGCAGGCCGTTCCAGCCGTAGGCGCGCAGGCAGGCGCGCTCATCGATCCGGCCGGCCGGGATGCCACACTCGATCAGCGCTGCGACCAGTACATGGCCCAGGTGGGGGGCGATCAGGGTTATGTCGGCGCTGTGCCAGGCGGCCTGGGTGCGCACTTCCATCACTTCGGCCAGATGCTCGAAGTCCGGCGCCGCGAGGCCCTCGCGGGTCAGATAGTCGATGACGCCACGCAGGTGCGCGCGCTCGATGGCCGCCCAATCCAGGTCGGATTCGGCCCAGGCGATGAGCGTGTCGTCCATGTCAAAGATGACGGCGGTGATCATGCGTTGATTCCATTCAGACAGGCGCTATTAGTTATTAGCTATTAGCTATTGGCTATTAGCTTTTAGCCAAAAGCACACGACGAAAGTCATTACCGTGTTTGTTGGCGCAGGCCCTGTTGGGGAGCGAGTCTGCTTGGTTTTAGCCAGCAGCTAAAAGCCAGGAGCCAACAGCCGCTTTTATTTCACCGGTGGCTCGAACAGCAGGCCACGGTAGACGCCCGGCCACGAGTCCTCGATGGCGATCGCGCCGACTGCCTTGGCGTAAAAATCGGTCGGCCCGGCCGCGCCGATGATCGCGTAGCCATAACCGATCTCGCGCATGGCGTGCAGGCAGGCCAGCAGCAGGGCCTTGCCGGTGCCCTTGCCGCGCGCTTCTTCCGCCACGCCGGTCGGGCCGAAGAAGTCCTTGCAGGTCGAATCGTAGCAGGCGAAGCCGATCAGCCGGTCGTCCCTGGTGGCGACGAAACAGGACGGCGGGTGGTTGTTCATGGCGACGTCGGTTTCGCTGGCCCAGCCTTCGCCGAAGTGCTCGCGCACCCAGGCGACGATCAGGTGCTTTTCCGGGGCCAGACCGCGCCGGAGGACGATCCCCAGGGCCTCCTGGCGCGCGATCTCCGGGGCCAGGTCGGGCAGGGTGTAGAGCTTGACCAGCATATCAGGCATCGCGGTTTCTCCTTCAGGTCATACAGTGGTTGCTCATGCGCTTTTGCGCAGAAGCACGATCCGGTACTGGCCGCCCAGCAGGGACGGCTCATCCCGTTCGAGGCTCAAGTGTTCCAGGCCGTCCAGCATCTCGTCCAGACGGCGGTTCACGTCCGTGCCGATGAGGCGAACCAGACGTCCGATCAGACGGCGGCGCGGGGTGAGCGCCGCCTGGGGCGGCAGGAACTTGTCGAAGATCACGACCCGGCCGCCGGGGCGCAGCACGCGCCAGGCTTCGTACAGAACCGCTTTGCCATCCGGCACAACGCTCAGCACCAGGTGGCAGATCACGGCGTCGTGGCTGGCGTCCGCCAGGGGCAGCCGGGAGGCATCCTGTTCCAGCAGGGTGACGTCCCGCCCGCCGATCTTGGCGCGGGCCTTGTCCAGCATGGCCGGGCTGAGGTCGACGCCGGTCACGATCACGCCGTCCGGCAGCAGGGGCAAATCCAGCCCGGTACCGATGCCGGGGATCAACACGCGCTCGCCGGGGCGCGGGTCCAGCACGGCCAGCGAACGCCGCCGGGCGCGCTGGTAGACCGGGCGCATGATCCAGTCGTAGATCGGGGCCCACAGGCGGTAGGTGCGCAGGTTGCCGGGGTTATTCATCGGATGCGTGCTCCAGTTCGGCGGCGGCCAGCAGCAGGGCCATGATGCTCACGGCGTCGTTGATCTGGCCCGCGCGGGCCATGCGGACGGCTTCCGCCAGTGGCAGGCAGTGGAGGGTCATGACCTCGGTCGGCTCGTGGTGAGTCGGCCCCAGAGCGACCCCGGTCGCGAGGTAGAAGTAGCCCATCTCGTTGCCCAGGCCGTTCATGGTCGCGGCCCGCAGCAAAAAGCGCCAGTCCGCCGCCGTGCCGCCGATCTCCTCGCTCAGCTCGGCCTGGGCGGCCTCCAGCGGAGTCTGGCCGTCCTTGATTCCCCCGGCGGGCAGTTCCCAGCACCATTCACCCAGGGTATGGCGGTAGTTGTGGATCAGGACAATCTCGCCCTGGGGGGTGACGGGCACGATCCAGACCGCGTCGCCCTTGTCGATGACGTTGTAGACGCCCGGCTGCCCATCGGGCAGGATCAGGTCGTCCTGGCGGACGGCGTACCAGGGGCAGGCCCAGGCCACGCGCGAGGCGGTGATGGTGAAGGGGGAAGCGAGAGAGGATGGTTGAGTCATCGGTTCCACTCCCGTTTTGTGCCGGTTGGAAGTGACGCGCTGGCACGCCGCGCCGGCAGTCTCACCGCCGCCAGGTCGCGGGCTAGGGGTACGAAGTCCGCTGACGCGGACTGAGACGCTCCGGCGAAGTCAATCCTGGGGGCCATCGGATTTGAGATCGGCATGTTCGAGGCCGTGGATAAGGGTATTGGCTGCGTGATGCTCTTTTTGTCCAAGTACATAGTCGATGACCGTGCCCAGGGTTTTCTGTCCGAAAGAGAGAATACCGTAACCTGCCTGCCACTGGAGTGAAGCATCCGGGTGCGTGTTGTTGATCGCGTGGCTGCTGTTGCCTTTGATCTCCTTGATCCAGTCGGCCAGGGCCAGACTGGGGGGAACAGACGCCACGATGTGAACATGATCGGGCATCCCATTCACGACGTAAACGTCAGCGCCCATGTCCTGGGCCTTGGCCGTGATGAGCCGGTATACGTCGTTCTCGATCTCATCCGAAAGAATGGGCTGCCGATCCTTGGTGCCCTACGTCGCATGATAGTACAGCCGCCAGAACGGCATGGAATTCTCCCCTAACCGGCCTTTCAGTCCACTTCCAGTGGACTTTGTATTCCTAGCCCGCGACTTGAGTCGCGGGCATCCGGCGGCCAACGCCTTCCGATTTCGGCCTGCCCGTTTCCATTCAACATTGAGTATTCAAAATTCAACATTGCTTTTCCCGTCCGCCCATTCCTCGCGCAGCAGCCCGTACACCACCTCGTCGACCAGGACGCCATCCAGGGCGCGGTGGTAGGCGCGCAGGCGCGCCTCCGGCCTGAAGCCGAGCCGTTCGGCGATGCGCTGGCTGGGCGCGTTGCGGTGGTCGAAGCGAATCTCCAGCCGGGCCAGCCCCAGCTCCGCGAAGCCGTAATCGATAATACCGCGCGCGGCCTCCGTGGCGTAGCCCCGCCGGGCCTGGCTGGCCCGCACCCAGCAGCCAACCTCGAAGCGCGGCACCGACCAGTCGCCGTAATGCAGCGAAATCAGGCCCACCAGCCGGGAATCCGGGGCCGTCCACAGCCCGAAGCGGAACTGCTCCCGGCGCTGGAAGGCCGCCCATGCCTCGCGGCACAGCGTCTCGGCGTCGGCGGGCACGATCACGTCCAGGCCGAGGCGCAGGAAAGGGTAAAGCTGCACCCGCGATTCGGCCACGGCCTCGTACAGCGCCGGACCGTCGCCCGGCTGGAGCGCGCGGGCCTGGAGGCGCGGCGTCGCGAAGCACAGCGGCAGGTCGCGCAGGAGGGGATCGGGGACGAAGACGATCATGGAGCGGCGCGGCTCGCTTCCCACCCGGCCCGCGTGAGGCTGTAGATCAGCATGTCCATGAGCTGGCCGTGCACATCGCGGTCGTAGTGGCGGTAGCGGGCCTCGGCCTGGTAGCCGCACCGTTCGGCGACGGTCGCGCTGCGCGTGTTGCGCGCGTCGCAGCGAATCTCCACCCGCTCGGCCTGGAGCACCTGAAAGGCGATGCGCGTTTCGGCCCGGACGGCTTCGCTGATGTAGCCCTGGCCTTCCAGCGCGGTGCGTACCCAGTATCCGATCTCGAAGCGCGGCACGCGCCAGTCCAGGCGCTGGTTGAAGCCGCTGCTGCCCACCAGCAGGCCGTCCGACTTGCGGAAGAGCAGCAGATTGATGCTCGTGCGCTCGTGGAAGCCAATCCGGGAGCACCGGGCGAATCCCTCGAAGCGGTCCAGGTCCGGTTCCCCCTGGGCGAAGGGGAACCAGGGACGCAGCCGGTCCAGCGATTCGGCCACGGCGTCGAGGATGGCCGGGCCGTCGCCCGCGCGCGGCACGCGCAGGATCAACCGGGCCGACTCGAACTGGTCGGGGATGTCGAACAGGAGGGGATCGGCGATTCCGGTCATGCCGGGCCGCCTGTCCGGGGCGCTTCCCACGTGGGCCGGAGGGCTTCCCATTCCGGCGGGAGCATACTGAAGATCAGGTCGTCGACCAGCTCGCCCTGGGTATTGCGCGAGTGGCTGCGCAGGCGGCCTTCCAGGGTATAGCCGCAGCGCCGGGCGACGGCGGCGCTGCGCGTGTTGGCCGCTTCGCAGCGAATCTCGACCCGCTCGGCGTGCAACGTGCCAAAGGCGAAGCCCGTGATGGCCCGCACGGCCTCGGAAACGTAGCCCTGCCCCTCGGCCTCCGGGCGGATCCAGTACCCGATCTCGAAGCGGGGCACGTCCCAGCGGATGCGGTGCAGGCCGCTGCCGCCCAGCCACAGGCCGTCGGCCTTGCGGATGATCATCATCCACAGGTCTTCGCGAGTGATCCAGCGCGCCGCGCCCTGCCGGACTATGGACTCGCTCTCCTCCAGGGTGGGGGCGTGCTGCGCCCAGGGCATCCACGGCCGCAGGTGCTCCAGCGAGGCGCAGACCGCTTCGTTGATGGCGGGGCCGTCGCCGGGGCGCGGGGCGCGGATGATCAGGCGCTCGGTTTCGATCTGGTCGGGGAAGTCGAGCAGGACGGGGTCGGGTCGTTCGGGCATGGGGCGATTCTCCGCAGCGGTGCGTCGCAAGTGCGCACAATCATAGCGCAGCCGGGCGGGATTGAAAGCCTCTTGAGAGACGGTGGCCAGGGCAATCGAATCAAACGGAAAAGGCATCTCACTGCGGAGAACGCAGAGGAAAGACTTCACTGAGGAAGCCCTTTGACCTCCGCGCCATCGCGACGCAAGGTTTTCGATTTTTGCCTTTTTCCGCGCTTTTCCTTGGCGTTCTTGGCGGTTCGACTTGCTTTGGATGCGATTGCCCTGAGACGGTGGCCGGCCAGCGGGATGTCTGCGATGGGCGAGGACTGGGCCGGCGCTCAGCCCTGGGTATCCGGCAGCAGGGGCGGCCCGAAGTCCCTGGCCAGGGAGGTCTGGGTGCTGGTCTTCTGGACGTCATCCAGGGCCGTCTGGGCTTCCTGGCGGATGAAGGGGCTGGGATCGCGGCGCGCGAGCTGCCTGAGCTGTTCCAGGGCCGCGACCCGGCGAATCCGGGGGCCTTGCTGCCTGGCATAGAGGGACAGGCTCACGACCGCCCCCTGGCGCATGTAGACGTCCTCGTGGCGGATGGCGGCCAGCAGCACCGGGGGCAGGTAAGCCGAGGCCGGTACGTGGAACAGCATGCAGCCGCCCTGATCGCCGGGCAGGCAGGCGTGGATGGGCGAGTAGGAATTGTTGTTCTGGCGCTGTGTCCTGTTCAGGACGTAACGGCCCAGGGTGTCGGCGGTGATCACGTCGTGTTCCTGGGCCTGGCCGTTCAGCCCGTCCAGCACCATCTGGAGGAAGGCCGGGTTGCCGGTCATCGTGGAGGCGTGACTGGGGCCCGCGCACAGGATGTGGCGGGCGATGTTGTGCATGGCCGTGTCCAGGCTGAAGCTCGTGCCGTCGGACGTGAACGCCCGGTCGACCGGGCCGAGCGTGGGCGCGTCCAGCACGAAGAAGACATGCCGGGCGCGCAGGAAATTGGTGTCGATCAGCTCGTCCAGGGGCAGGAAGCTGGCGCGGTGAACCCAATGGGTGTCGTAGGCGGCCAGATAGGTCAGCTCGAGGCCGCTGGTCGCCAGGCGCGAATAGGCCGGCCCCGTGTACAGGATCAGGACCCGGTCTTCCGGCTCGCTGCGATCCTGGAGATTGGTGAGCGCCTGCCGGATGGCGCTGAGCGAGGCGGTCTTGCCTTGCAGCACCTGGAGGTCGTCGAACCGGTAGCGCTCCTTGAGGAGAGTCGTCAGCTCCTGGATCTGGGTCCGCACGGCGGGCGAGGCGGGCATCCCGTCCCGCGCGGGCGGGGTGGGGGCTACCAGCAAGGCCCTGGACGCCTGGTATCCCGCCCGGAAGGGGTCACCGACCAGCGTGGCGGCGTTTTCCTCCGGCAACGGCGCGGACGGGCGCGGGTCGAAGTTCTCCGCCGCGCGCTTGATCGCGCTGACGATGCTGGGCGAGGTGGGGGCGGAGCTGGGATCGGTGAGGGCCTGATCCAGCGCGGCGCTGACGGCCCACCAGCTCCGGAAGCGGCGCTCCGGCGCTTTTTGCAGCATGTGGACGATGATGTACTTCAGGGCCGGCGACAGGTCGAACTGCCGGGAATCGAGCGGCGGCAGCGGGCCGGTGCAGATCAAATCCAGGGTGTCCTTGATGTTCTCCCCCCGGAAGGGCAGGAAGCCGGTGAGCATCTCGAAGAACACGACTCCCAGGCTCCACATGTCGCAGTAGATTTTGACCTTGTAGTCCCGCTGGAACATCTCCGGGGCCATGTAGTAGAGCGTGCCGGGCTGGGAATGGGTCTGGGTGCTGAAGCCCTTGGGGTCGTTCAGGTGCGCGATTCCGAAGTCCGAGAGGCGGACGACACCTGCCTCGGTCAGCAGGATGTTGCTGGATTTGATGTCACGGTGGACGACGCCCTCGGTGTCGTAGGCGGTCGCCAGCGCACCGGCGACCGCCAGCCCGATCCGGCAGATTTCCTCGCTGGTGAAGCGGTAGTGCTGGTCTTCGATCCGCTTGCGCAGCGAGCCGCCCTTGACGTATTCCATGACGATGAAGTGTTTATCGCCTTCGGTGAAGTCATCGTAATAATGGATAATATTGGGGTGCTGGACCGCCTTCATGATCTGCACTTCGCGGTTGAAGCGGGCGATCATCTCGTCGCGACGGCTGGATTCGATGTCCGGCCGCACGACTTTGAGGACGACCTGCCGGTCCTCGCGGGTATCCTGGGCCAGGAAGACCCGGCTCATGAGGCTCTCGTGGAGCAGGTCGGTCAGGATATAACGTTGGTTCTCGAGTGTGATTCCCCAGTCTGCCATCTTGCCTCCTGAATTCGCGTGGCAGTCCCCTATCTATTAAGATAACCATTGACACAATAACCGTCAACGGGACAAGCGGCCTAGAAGGGGAAATTCCGTAAGCGATCCGGAGGCAGGGGATCGCGGGGGACAGCGATGCCGGGGATGGGCCTCCATCGCCCGGCGAAGGCGGTGGGTGAGGAAGGGCATGAAGGGGCGTCCGGGCGGAACGCCCCCGACGGCCGAGTCTTGCCGGGTAGCCGATCTAGCTTGCCTTGACCTGGTAAATCTGGATCAGGTTGCCGCAGGTGTCGTCCAGGATGGCGATGATCGTGTCTCCCATGTGGGTCGGCTCCATCGTGAACTCCACGCCCAGCGCCTTCAGGCGTTCGTATTCGGCGTGGGCGTCGTCCACCTGGAAGGCCGTGAACGGGATACCATCCCGCACCAGGGCTTCCTTCAGGGCCTTCATCGCCGGGTAACCGGCGTTCGGCTCCAGCACCAGTTCGGTCCCGTTCGGCTCCTCCGGGGAGACGACGGTGATCCAGCGCGCGCCTTCGCCCAGGGGGATATCGCGCTTTTTCACGAAACCCAGCTTGCCGGTGTAGAAATCCAGCGCCCGGTCGTAGTCGTCAATCGACACGCTCGTGAGTCTGATCTTCATGAATCGGGTTCCTCCTCAGGAGTTCGGTGGCTGCCCGGCAGCCAAGCCGGCGAAACTCACCTGGGCTGAGGCCGTAGCGCTGCTTGAACGCCTTGCCGAACGCGGCGTGCGTCTCATACCCGGCGGCCAGCGCCACCTCGGTGATGTCCACCGCGCCCATGCGCAGCTTGCGTCCGGCGCGCTCCAGGCGCAGGCGGCGAACATAGTCCGCGACGCTCATCCCGGCCGCCGCCGCGAAGATGCGATGGAAGTGCGGCACCGAAAATCCGGCGACCGAGGCCAATACGCTCCGGTCGAGCGGCTCGTCCATGTGCTGGCGGATATAGCGCTCGACGGCCTGGATACACCGGGCGTGGACGGCCTGTGTCTCAGCATCCATGCAGACTCTAGCTTCATAGAACAGGCATTCGCTATTCCAAATGTATCATTTTAGTCTGATTCTGTCGAAATTCACTGCGGGCGCGGCAAGCGCAGGGCGGGCTTGCCTTTCAGCGCGGAGAAGGGGAGAAGGGTGTTGTGGGCCGTTCAATTGAACGTCCCTACGGATTAATCGTCCAACTACAGGCGGTGGCGGTGGCGATGCACACGAAGCCGTGTTTTTCCAGGATCGGGCGGCTCATCGGGCTGGCGTCCACATTCAGGAAGCGCCGGCCGCGCGTGGCGGCTTCCCGCGCCCGGACGGCCAGCAGCCCGCTGTACAGGCCCCGGTTGCGGTAGCCCGGCAGGGTGGAGCCGCCCCATAGCCCGGCGAAGCGGCTGCGCCCCGGATACATGATCCACGCCCCGCTGACGACGCGGCCGTCGAGGATGGCGGCGTAGATGCTCACCGCGTCGGGCGTCTCGACGACCTGGCGGGCCAGCTCCTCGCCGAGCGGGGAGAAGTCCTCGGCCCAGACCTCGCCCAGCAGGTTGATCAGCGCGCCGACGCCCTCCGGGGTCGTGACGCGCTCGATCTCCGGCGGGATGGGCCGCGCCAGCAGGTCGGGCGCGGCTTCCAGGTCGAGGAGCATGATCGAGTCGTCCGGCTCGCGGGGGGTGAAGCCGCGCGCCAGGAGGCGATCTTTCAGGTCGGGCGGCCGGTCGTGGCTGAAGACCTGCCACTCGAAGTCGCAGCCGAG
>JARKOQ010000082.1 GCA_029976005.1 Aggregatilineales bacterium
GAACCTCATCGAACGGTGTTCCCGGTGCCACAATTACCCCAAGAGAACCGCTTCTGGTTCGGCGACTGATCCTGGCGCGCAACCCTTTCAGGATGGATTGCGTACAGTTCATTCAGAGGCTGGAACGCACGAGAATGCCTGGAGGGGTGGAATGCACGAGCGGGAATACAAGAGCGAAGTCCAATATGCGATCTGGCTCGGGACCGGGGCGATCTGCTTTGGCATGGGAATCTACGGCGCCGCGTCCAGCGCCGACGTTGGCCCATTCTTTCTGGCGGCGATGATCATTGCCGGCGTGATCTCCCTCACCTACATGCTGCTGCCCGTCCTGACCGCGCGCCGGGCCGAAGCACCCGCCGTGGAAAAGAGCAAGCGCGGCAGCGACGACCGGCTCTCGACCCTGCTGGCCCTGATGGACGAGGACGAGCGCCAGGCGTTCAAAGAAACCCTCAAGCAGCGTATGCTGGATAGTCTCACCCAGCCCGCAGCCGACGGCGAACTGCCCTATGACTCGGACACGCTGGAGACCCTGCTCCAGGAGCAGTCCTCACGGCGCAATCTGAGCTGACGGGCATCCCAGAAACGAGGTTTCCATGAACCAGGTCGCCTCCCCGGTCGTCCTGATCACCGGGGCATCTTCCGGAATCGGCTATGAAACTGCCCTGGTCTTTGCCCGGCAGGGGGCCAGAGTGGCCGCGCTGGCCCGCCGGACCGACCGGCTGGCCGCGCTGTGCGAAGCAGCCGCTTCCCTGCCGGGCGAGATTCTGCCCCTTCAGGCCGACGTCACCCGCCCGGAGGAAGTCCGGGCCGCCGTCGATCAGGCCATCGCGCGCTGGGGACATCTGGACGTCCTGGTCGCCAACGCCGGAATCGGCCACCGCGGGCCGCTGGCCGAGGCGGACTGGGCCGACCTGGAAACCGTCCTGCGGACCAACATCGACGGCGTGCTGCACAGCGTCCGCGCGGCCGTGCCCGCCCTGCGCGCCAGCCCGGGAGATGGGCCACGCCATATCCATCTGATCTCATCAATCACCGGGAACGCGCCGCCGCCCTATGCCGCCACCTATGGCGCCAGCAAAGCCTTCGTCAATGGACTGGCCCGCGCCCTGCGCGTGGAGCTGGCCGCCGACCGGATTTACGTCACCACCTTCCTGGTCGGCCAGACCGACACCGAGTTTGCCCAGCGCCGCCTGGGCCATTCCGGCAAGGTGGCCAGCAAATTGCCCTCCATGCCGGCCTCACAGGTCGCCGAGGCGATCGCGCGCGTCACCTTCCGGCCAAAGCGCACGGTCGTGCTGCGCCTGATCGACCGCGTCCTGATCATGGCGGGCGCGATCGCACCCACCCTGTTCGACCGGTTTCAGGGCCGGGTTTACCGCTGACCAACGCATGAACAAACCCTTAGAGCGCGTTTACATCCGCCGAGGGAACGTCTATACTGGATTCAACACAATACGCTTCGGATTCGTTGCCCTGGGGTGAGTCTGGGCGCTAAGTTGGCCCTCGCCGACCGAACACTCTTTAAGACCAGCACAGGAGGCAGCCATGCAATCACGAGGCATCTACGACCGCCAAGGTGAACTGTTCGCCTATCTCGTCGGCTCCGCCGTCTACGATCTGGACGATACTCAGAAGGGGTACGTCCAGGAGGGGTACGTCTACGCCATGAATGACGAGCGCCTGTGGCTCATTCGCGGCGACGGTATCTACACCCTCAAGGGAGAGGCGGTGGGGTATCTGGGAGCCAATTTCCGGGAAAGCTAACGCGTGGCCAAACAAGTCAAGAAGCTGAACTCCATGCGGCTGCTGGAAAGCCACGGAGTCGCCTACACCGTCCATGAATACTCGGCGGAGATTCATAACGCGGAGGAGGTCGCCGCGGCGCTGGGCCTGGCCCCGGCCACCGTGTTCAAGACCCTGGTCGCCCTGCGGGCCAACAACCGGCCGGTCCTGGTGATCGTCCCCGGCCCGGGCCGGCTGGACCTCAAGGCCCTGGCCGCCGCCATCGGTGAAAAGAAGATGAGCATGGCGACCCATGCCGACGCCGAAAAGCTGACCGGCCTCAAGGTTGGCGGGATCAGCGCCCTGGCCTTGACTCACAAGGGCTGGGACGTCATCCTGGATGCCAGCGCCGAGGCCTACGACACGATCACGGTCAGCGCCGGGCAACGCGGCCTGAACCTGAGCGTGCCGGTGGCGGGTCTCAAGGCCATCCTCAAGCCGCGTGTGGCCCCGGTCATCGAAGCGGACTGAACGCCACGCAACTTCAATAGAATACAAAAAACGTCCCGGCGGATACAATCTACCGGGACGTTTGATTTTGTAGAAAAGAGCCGGCGCGGGTCTAGCCCTTGCTGGGGATGTAGCGGCTGATCGCGCCCGCCAGATTGGAGAGCGGCATCGTCTGGAGCCAGACCCGGCCCGGACCGGTCAGGGTCGCCAGGAACAGCCCTTCGCCGCCAAACAGCACGTTGCTCACGCCGCGCACCATCTCGATGTCGTAATCGACCGTCGGCTCGTACATGGCGATGTGACCGGGATCGACCTTGATCCGCTGGCCCTGCCCAAGCTGGTACTGCTGGACTTCGCCCGCGATCTCGACGAAAGCCGTGCCAGGACCGGTCAGCTTCTGGAGAATGAAGCCTTCCCCGCCAAAGAGACCCGTGCCCAGGCGTTTGCGGAAGTGCATTTCCATTTGCACCTCGTCCTCAGCGCACATGAAGGCGTCTTTTTGGGCGATCATCGAAAACCCCGCCTGAAGCGGCACGGGGATGATCGCGCCGGGCGCTTCCGGGGTGAACACGATCGTGGCTTCCGGAGCGCGGCAGGTATAGGTCGTCAGGAACAGCGATTCCCCGGCCAGCGCGCGGCCAAGCATCTTGCCCAGCCCGCCCCGCCCGCTGGTCTGCATCTCAATCCCGTCGCTCATCCAGGCCATCCCACCCGATTCGGTGTAGATCGCCTCGCCCTGCGTCAGCCGGACTTCCAACATGGGCAGGGTCGTGCCTTTGATTTCGTATTTCATGCGGTCTCAATCTCCTGGCTCGTTCATTCCTGTGGCAACCGTACAGGCATTGTACGCGACGCGCCGCGATCGCGCTTGACAGCCAGCCGACATCCAGCCGACAGCGCCGCCGCGAACTAGAGATTGTCCAGGATGCGCGTGATCCCGCCCAACGTGTCCCCGCCGCGCTCGGCATTCCCGCCGGTGTGGATGTAGCGCGACAGCGCGCCCGCCAGGTTGGAGAGCGGCATCGTCTGGAGCCACACCCGGCCCGGCCCGGTCAGGGTCGCCAGGAACAACCCTTCCCCGCCAAAGAGGACATTGCTGGCCCCGCGCACCATTTCGATGTCGTAGTCGACCGTCGGCTCATACATGGCGATGTGGCCGGGATCGATCTTGATCTTCTGTCCGGCGGCGAGCTGGTACTGGTGCACTTCGCCCGCGATCTCGACAAAGGCCATGCCCGGCCCGGTCAGCTTCTGGAGGATGAAACCCTCCCCGCCAAAGAGACCCGTGCCCAGCCGCTTGCGGAAGTGCATCTCAATCTGGACGTCATCCTCCGCGCACATGAAAGCATCTTTCTGGGCGATCATCGAAAACCCCGCCTGAAGCGGCACGGCGACGATGTGCCCAGGCGCCTCTGGCGTGAAGACAATCGTGGCTTCCGGTGCGCGGCAGGTATAGGTTGTCAGAAACAGCGATTCTCCGGCCAGGGCCCGGCCGAGCATCTTGCCCAGACCGCCGCGCCCGCTGGTCGTCATCTCGATCCCGTCGCTCATCCAGGCCATGCCGCCCGATTCGGTGTACAGCGCTTCGCCCTGATGCAGCCGGACTTCCAACATCGGCAGCACAGTTCCCTTAATCTCGTATTCCAACGTCCTCTCCTCCTGGGTCAGATATCCATGTCGCGGGCGACGGGCGGCGGCTCAGCGCGGGCTGGCGCGAGTTCCACCCAGCGCACCTCGATCACGCCCGGCAGCGCCTTGAGTTCCGCAACCAGCCCTTCGCTGAACTGCGTCGTATGGTTGGGAAACTCCATGTTGAATTCCTGACTGCCCTGGCAGATGACAATCTGGAACCGATCCAGCCCGTGAAACTCCGTCAGGCGGCCGTGAATTCGCCGCAGCCGGCGGCGATCCACGTCAACATCCTCCGAGCGCACGAACCGCACCACGATCTGCTTGTGCGCCTCGACCGTTGACGTAGCCCGGTAGGAGGGCATCTCCTCCTCGCCGACATCCGCCCAGACCGGGCGGACGCCCGACTGGGCCAGTCGAGACGACTCCACCGGCCGGGACGGTGCAGGCTGACCTGATCGAGGTGACGTGGCCGCGCCACGCCGCGCTTCGCTCGGGCTGGCGGCCCAGGGCGGCGGTCCTTCCGCCGGACGCGTGCCCACGCTCGCCGTCCGCGGCGCGGCGTCACTCCCCGGTGAGACAGCCCCGGCCGCGGGCCATTCGGACTTGAGCGCGGGTCGCGCCGCCTCGGTCACTGGTTGGGCGGCCTCGGCGACCGGCTGCGGAACAAGGTCCGGCGCGCCAGAGATCGCGCCCGCCGTCGCCGGAGCGATGTTCGGGCCGGGGGCCGGTTCGCGCGCCGGCGGCTCGGGCGGCAGCTCGGCCTCGTCCAT
Source organism: Aggregatilineales bacterium (assembly GCA_029976005.1). GTDB lineage: Bacteria > Chloroflexota > Anaerolineae > Aggregatilineales > Ch27 > JARKOQ01. The sequence goes on from JARKOQ010000082.1 coordinate 4,635, forward strand.
GCCGGGGGCCTCCAGAGGAGGAAGCGGCCCTTCTTCCGGCGGTTCCTCGCCGTCTCCCAGCCATTCCGGCAGCGCCTCCAGGTTGCGGAGGAGTTGGGCCGTCATCGGCGCAGCCTCCTCGCTGACCGTGAAATTCGTCGAGATGGTATCGGCGACGATCTGGGCCTCGCCCCGGCTGGCGTCCACCTTGCCGCTGACCCGGATGACGGCCCCTTCCTGCACCATGTCGGCGGACTGCCGCCAGGTGCGCGGGAAGAGCACCACGTCGATCTGGCCCTGCAAGTCCTCCAGGGTGACGATCGCCATCGAGTCGCCCTTCTTGGTGATCAGGGTGCGCACCGACTCGACCAGCCCGACCACGGCCACCGGCCGGTCATGCAGAGCCTCGGCATCATCCTTGATCTCCCGGCTCTGGGTGATGTTGCTATACGGGTTCTGGATGTAGCCCAGCACCGAGTCCAGCGGGTGGCTGGTGACGTACAGGCCCACCAGTTCCTTCTCCCAGTTGAGCATCTCGCGCTGGTTGGCCTCCGGCAGATCCGGCAGGTTGCCCAGCATATCCTCGCCCGCGTCGAACTGGACGCCCGTCATCGACCCGAACAGGCTGAGCTGGCCGACATCCCTGGCCCGGTGCTGCTCGGCGCTGTAGCTCAAGATACGATCCATCGCACCGAGGAGTTGCGGGCGCGTGCCAAAATCCGCCAGCGCCCCCACCCGGATCAGGCTCTCCAGGGCGCGCTTCTGGACGATCCGCAGGTCGACCCGGCGGCTGAACTCGCCCAGGTCCTTGAACGGACCGCCCTCCGCCCGCACGGTGATGATGTGTTCCATCGGCGCGGTGCCGGCATTCTTGATGGCGGCCAGCCCGTAGCGAATCCCGCGCCGTCCGTCGTCCCGCGTCTCGATGGTGAAGTCCAGCCCGCTGCGATTGACGTCCGGCGGCAGGATCGGGATTCCCATCCGGCGGCATTCCGCCGTGAAGTGCGACACCTTGCTGGTGTCGTCGCGGTGAACGGTCAGCAGCGCGGTCATGTACTCGACCGGGTAATGCGTCTTGAGGAACGCCGTCTGGCAGGTGATCACGGCGTAGTCGGCGGCGTGGGAATTGTGAACGATGAAGTCGTTGGCGACGAAGTTGTGGCTATCCGCCACCGTGAGGTCGTAGGTCGGTCTCTCGCCCACATATTTGATCGAGGCGACTTCGTCCCAGGTCACCGCCAGGCGGTCGCCTCCCACGACGGCGACACGATCACCCACCGCCAGCTTGCCAAGCCACACCCAGCCCTCTGGCGTCAGAAACGGGTGATTGGCCGTAGCTTCAATCCGACGACCGAGACGGCTCGTCAGACGATAAACGGGCTTGATCCCGTTCTCGTGAACATGGGTCACAGTCCCCTGGCCCAGCCGCAACCGATCCACGTCACAGGTCAGGGTATGCTCGATCGTCGCTGCGCCGGACGCCAGGTCGCCGATACGGACCAACTGGCCGGTCGCCGCGTCGATGACCTCCACGTCCTCCGGCAAACACTTATTGAAGCCGTAGCGCGCGAAAAACTCGATGTCGTCGAAGATCGCCCCGGCCGCCTCCGGATCGACGCCGAACTCAGGTCCCTTCTCGATGAAGATTCCCCGGTGTTTGAGGAGGTCTTTTTCCTTCTTCTTGGAGACGGCGCGGCGCATCAGGTCAGCATCGCCCAGCGAATACCCGAACAGATCGGCCGCGATCTGCATGATCTGTTCCTGGTAGACAATGATGCCGTACGTCTCCTCCAGGATGGACTTGAGCAAGGGGTGCTTGTAGATGACTTCCTCGTCCCCGTGCAGCCGCTGGTTGTAGGTCGGGATGTATTCCATCGGCCCTGGCCGGTAGAGCGAGATTGCCGCGACGATGTGCTCGAACGTCTTGGGCTTCATCTCCGTCAGCATCTTGCGCATGCCGGAGCTTTCGATCTGGAAGACGCCTACCGTCTCACCCCGCCCGATCAGGTCGAATGTCTCCTCAACCCTGCGGGTGACTTCCGGGTTGTCCGGATCGGGCCGGTAGGGGATATTCTCCATCGTGTAGTGGATGCCGTGGTACTTCTCCACCAGCTCGCACGCCTTGCGCATGATCGTCAGCGTGGAGAGGCCCAGGAAGTCCACCTTCAGCAGCCCGATCGACTCGCAGGTCTCCATGTCGAACTGGGTGACCATCTTGACCGGCACATCATCGGCGCTGCCCTTGGTCGGCCGGTGAAGCGGGATGTATTCGTACAACGGCTTGTCGGAGACGATCACGCCCGCCGCATGGGTGCTGGCGTGGCGCACGACCCCTTCCAGGTTGCGGGCCACGTCGATCAGGCCCCGGACGGTCGAATCGGAGGCGTAGGCTTCCTTCAACTCCGGGATCGCCTTGCCCGGCTCGTCCCCCAGAGCATCGCTGAACTTGACCGGTTTGGCTCCGCTGGGCAGCATCCCGGCGATCCGGTTGACTTCCGGCAGGGGCATGTCCAGGGCGCGACCGACGTCGCGGATCGCGGCCTTGGAGCCCATTGTCCCGAAAGTGATGATCGCCGCGACCTTGTCCTCGCCGTATTTGCTGGAAGCGTACTCGATCATCTCGGCGCGGCGGTCGTCGGGATAGTCCAGGTCGATGTCGGGCATCGACACGCGGCCGGGGTTCAGGAAACGCTCGAAGATCAGGCTGTTCTTGAGCGGGTCGATGTTGGTGATGCCCAGGCAGTAGGCGGCCACGCTGCCCGCCCCCGACCCGCGCACGTTCCACCAGATATCGGCATGGCGGGCAAATTCGCACAGATCCCACACGATCAGGAAGTAGGTGTCGAACCCCATGTCGTGGATGATCCCCAGCTCGTAGCTGAGCCGGTTGACCACCACCGGATCGTCGGCCCGCGCCCCGTAACGCCACTGGAGGCCCTTTTCGCACAAATGGCGCAGGTAGGTCTGCCCGTCGAAGCCCTCCGGCACCGGGAAAACCGGCAGATGATAGCCCTCCTTCTCCAAGCTGACGTCGCACATCTCGGCGATGCGCAGCGTGTTGGTCAGGGCTTCCGGCACCTCGCCGAACAGCGACCACATCTCCTCCGGGCTGCGCAGGTGATAGCTGGGATCGGTCATCCGCATCCGGTCGGGGTCGTTCTTGAGGCTGCCCGTCTGGATGCACAACAGCGTATCGTGCGGATCGTGATCCTCGAAGCGGATGTAATGCGTGTCGTTGGTCGCCAGGAGCGGCACCTCGGCATGGTGCTGGTTGGCGACCAGCCACTTGTTCCACTTGTGCAGCTCCGGGATATCGTGGTGCTGAAGCTCCAGGAAGAAATTCTCTTTCCCGAATACCTCCTGGTACCAGCCGATCAGCCGGTGCAGATCGGAATCTTCCTTGTCTTCCTCAAACATGCGCGGAATTTCCGCCGCCAGGCAGCCGGTGGTGACGATCAGGCCCTCGGCGTGCTGTTCGAGCAGCGCCTTGTCCACCCTGGGGCGGTAGTAGTAGCCCCGGAGCTGCGATTCGCTGGCCAGCTTGAGCAGGTTCTTGTAGCCGGTCATGTTTTTGGCCAGCAGCAGGAGGTGATACGGGCGATTGTCCAGGGTGGGATCGCGATCCTCCATCCCGCGCCGGGCAAGATAGGCTTCCATCCCGATGATCGGCTTGATCCCGGCCGCTTGGGCCGCCCGGTAGAATTCCAGCACGCCGAACATCGCGCCGTGATCGGTGATCGCCACCGCCGGCATGCCCAATTCGGCCGTGCGCGCGATCAGCTTGTCGACCCGGCTCAGGCCGTCCAGCAGCGAGTATTCGGTATGGACGTGCAGGTGGACGAAATTCTTGTCTTCACTCATGAAGTGATCCAGGTTATTTACAATACACGGCTGATTTGTGGGGAAACGCGATACGGCTATCCTGGTTGCATTATAGCACACGTGGTCGGATCGCCGCCCCTGTTTGCGCTTGTTTTTGATCCGGTTGAACCTCAGGAAGACATAAGATATGATTGTACCATCCCAATTCTTTGTTAAGGATTTGCTTGAATTCTTTCCGGTGTTTCCGCTTTGCGGGTAAACTTAGAGTGAACTTGTGGAGTATCCATGCCTGAGTTGCCTGAAGTCGAAACCGTCGTACGCGGCCTGCGCGAGCCGCTGCTGGGCCGGACCTTCACCAGCGCCTGGCTGGATTGGCCGCGTTGCCTGGTCACGCCTGCTCCGGAAGCCTTCCGGACGGCGCTCCCCGGCCAGACCGTCCGGCGCATGGAACGGCGCGGCAAGTACATCCTGATCGGGTTGGACGCGGCCACGTTGATCGTCCACCTCAAGATGACTGGACGGCTGTACGTCGCCCTGGCCGGGGCCGAGCACGAGGCCGATCGCTGGGTGCATTTCCGCTTCGGGCTGGACGACGGCCGCGAGCTGCGCTTTTCCGACGCGCGCAAGTTCGGCCGCGTCTACCTCGTCCCCGATCCGGCCGAAATCGTGGGCGCGCTCGGCCCGGAGCCGCTGGCGGAGGAGTTCGATCTGGCAGCCTTCCAGGCCCGGCTGGCCGGTCGTGGCGGGCAGCTCAAGCCGTTGCTGCTCAACCAGGGATTCGTCGCCGGGATCGGCAATATCTACGCCGATGAAGCGCTGCACCGCGCCAGGCTGCATCCGCTGCGCGCGGCCAGCAGCCTGTCCTCAGACGAGCAGCGCCGGCTATACGAGGGAATTCGCGCCGCCCTGGCCGATGGCATCCATCGCCAGGGTGCCAGCATCCAGTGGTATCGCCAGCCGGATGGCACGCCGGGCAGCGCGCAGGATCATTTCGCCGTGTATGGGCGAACCGGTGAGCCGTGTCTACACTGCGGAACGCCCGTCGAACGCATCGTGGTCGGCCAGCGGGCCACCCATTATTGCCCGGCCTGCCAGCGCCGGTGAATCCGGGCTTCTCAAGCGCTCTGATCGAGTCGGTGGAGTGGAGTTGTCATGGACCCTATAGCTGAGTTCATCTCCCTGCCTTTCGTCCAGTTCTGGCTGGCGATCATCTGCGTCAGCGGGATACTGCTGGTGGTGGTGTGGAGCTTCATCCTGCGCCGCCGCAGCGAACGGCGGCAGGCCGCCCGGCAGGCCGAAGCCAACGCCGCGCTGGCCGCCGTCGACCCCGACGCGGCCCCGGTCGAGTCCGTGCCCGCCGGGCCAGACGTGCCGGGCCGGAAGCCCGTCGAGGCGGTGAGCGGCGCATTGCGCGGCGCGGCGCGCGGCGTTCGCAACTTCTTCTTCTACACCGAGGAAGAAAAGGCCGCGCTCCAAACCGGCAAACAGCCCTCCGAAATCGCCGCCGCCTCTGACGGCCCGGCGGCAGCCGCAGCACCCGCCCTGCCCCACGTCAGCCCGCCGCCCGATACCGCCGAGGTGCTGCACCTGTGGCGCGACGTGGCCGACGGCAGTCTGATCATCCAGATCGGGCCGGATTATTACCGCACGATGGGTGACATTGCCGCCGCCGGGCAGGAACGGCGCTTCATGGCCGCCCTGCGTGAGCTGGCTCGCATCGCGAAGGAAACGGCCGGGGAGGTCAGCGCCCCGCCGCCTGCTCCCGCGCCCGCCCAGGCGGTTGTCCCGCCGGCCCAGGTCGCGGCCGCCCCTACTCCCCCGCCGCCCGCCGCCGAAGCTCCCGTCCCGGCGCAAGAGCCCGACATCCCACCCATGCCGCCCCAACCTGAAGCCGAAGCCATCGTCAGGGCCGCCCAGCGAGTCCAGAACCGCCCCTCGCTGACCGCCGACCTCGAGCGAGAGAATACCGGGGAAGACTCGGAGAGTCTGGGCACATTCTTCGGCAACGTGCGCGACGCCGTCAAGCGCGGGGGCCGTCCCCCGGAGAAGAAACCGGAGCCGCTGCCCCTGACCATCGCCGATCACATCGAGGAATTCCTCCAGGCCCGTCTGCGCACTGCGTCCGCCGAACTGCAAAACCGGCGCATCCACATCCGCCCGGCCCTGCACGGCGGCGTGCGAATCGAGGTCGATGGGCGCTTCTACGAAGCCGTGGGCGATATTGAAGACGAGGCCGTCCGCCGGTTCGTGATCGACGCCATCCAGGGCTGGGAAGCAGGCGACTGACCGGTACGCCGCACACGTCATAACCGAAAACAGCGCCGGGAGGGCAGTCCCCGGCGCTGTCATTTCAACAGGCTGGCTCAGGAATACTGGATCGCTTCCGGCCTGATCTCCGGCTTGCCTTCCGGGGAAATCCCCAGCCGCCCGGCGGGCACCTGGGAGTCGTGGTCGAAAATCAGCAGCGCGTCGTGATCGAGCGCCCACTGCTGCCAGCGGCGCTTGGTTTCCAGTGTGACCAGCGGCTCCACGTCGTAGGCGCTCATCCAGCCCAGCCGCGCGAACTGGACGGCATACGAGGCCATGTCGCACACGAACAGGGCGTGCTGACCCTGGCTCTCGAAGCGCACGCTCATGTGGCCGGGGGTATGGCCCGGCGTCCGCACGCCGAAGACCCCCGGAGCCAGCTCGACCTCGTCCTCGTCCAGCAGACGGAGCTGCCCCGTCTGCGCCAGCGGCTCGTAATTGGCCAGGGAATAGGTCGCCCGCGTGCGCTCGTTGGGATGCATGGCGTCCTCGAACTCGCGCCGCTGCACGACGTATTCCGCGTTGGGGAAGGTGGGCACAAGCTCGCCGGAATCGTCGAAGCGCGTGTTGCCCGCGCAGTGATCGGCATGCAGGTGGGTGTCAATCACCAGGTCGACCTCCTCCGGGCGAATGCCCAGCCGGGCCAATCCGTCCAGCAGGCTGCCTTCTGGGCGCTCCAACCGCCAGATCGCGCGCAGCTTGGGCGTGAGCTTGTCGCCCATCCCGGTATCGATCACGATCGTCTTGCCGCCGGAGCGCAGGACCAGGTTATGCAGGGTCATCGGCACCTGGTTGTTCGCATCGGGCATGAGGATCGACTGGTACAGGGCGCGCGGCACCAGCCCCCACGCCCCTCCGGCGTCCACCATGACCCGGCCATCGTTGATCAGATAGAGTTCCAGATCGCCCAGACGAACCATCAGAGTCCACTCTCCGTGGCTGGAAAGCCATCTTCAAGCACGCCCAGCGCATCCATCTCCATCCGCAGGGACTCCACCAGGGCCGCCCTGTCACCGGGCGGCAGGAAGGAAGCCGACGCGGCCCGCAGGATCGCCTGGCGCAGCATACCCGGCGTGAAGCCAAATACGTCCATGACCAGCAGGTATTCATCGCTCAGTTCGATGTTGCTGATCGCCGGGTCGTCGGTATTGATCGTGTAGCCCAGATTGAGGTAGCTCAGGTCGAGGATCGGATGGTGGGCCAGCTCGCGCACAGCCCCGGTCTGCACGTTGCTGGTGGGACACACCTCGAAAATCGTGCCGCGCTCGCGGGCCAGCGCCACCGTCTGCGAATCCTCGACCACGCGCACCCCGTGCCCGATCCGGTCGGTATACAGATTCTCAATGGCATCCCGGACGTTTTCCGGCCCCTGCCATTCCCCTGCGTGGATCGTAATTCCCAGCCCTTCGCGCCGGGCGGAAAGAAAAACCGGGCCAAAGGGCCGGGCCGGAAAACCGGCCTCCCGTCCGGCCAGATCGAGGCCCAGCACGCCGCGCTCCCGGTGGCGCAGCGCGGCCTGCATGGCCTCCAGCGCGACCTCCAGCGGTTCGTGGCGGTTGATCGAGACGATCAGTCCCACCTGGATGCCGCACTCGGCCGCCGCTTCCCTGGCCGCGTCCGCCACCCAGCCGACCGTATCCGCCATGGGGAAGTGCATCCGCGAAGCCAGCGCGTAGGGTGTGAAGCGTAGCTCCAGATAGCGCACGCGATCCGCCGCCGCATCCTCCACGACCTCGCGGGTGATGCGCCGCACAATGTCGGGCGAGCGATAGAAATTACGCAGCAGGCTGAATTTCCCCAGGAAACGATCGAGATTGCGGGGATCGTTGGCCGTCATCTGCACGTTCGGCCGCAGCGTTTCCACGTCGTAACTGGGCAGCGGGATATGGTGTTTGCGGGCCACCTCGACCAGCGTGGACAGGCGAATCGAGCCTTCCAGATGGCGGTGCAGATCGACTTTGGGCAAGGCTTTGACGAGAGCGCGTTGATCGTCGCTGATCATGAGGCGGACGGTTCCTGAAAGCGAGGCAGGCGCAGGGCGAACGTGCTGCCCTTGCCGTGCTCGCTGCTGACGGTAATACTTCCCTGGTGGGCATCAATCACGCGTTGGACGATCGCCAGGCCAATCCCAGAGCCGCTCGAAACCGTCCGGGCCGGGTCCTTGACCTGGTAGAAGCGCTCGAAGATTCGCGCCAGATACTGCGGCTCGATCCCGATTCCGGTATCGCTGACCGCGATCTCGATCGCGTTCCCTGAATCCACCAGGCGCGTCCGCAGGCTGACCGTGCCCCCATCCGGCGTGAACTTGACCGCGTTGCCAAGCAGGTTGTCAATGGCCTGGTTCAGACGGCTGCGATCCCCATAGACGATGAACGGCTCATCCAGGATATCGGAGACAAACGCGAGCGCCCGATTGGTGTAGACCACGCGCAGCGCATCGACCGCCTGGCGAGCCAGTGCGTTCACGTCCACCGGCTCGCGCACCAGAGTGGCCGCGCTGATCTGCTCCAGGGAAACCACGTCCGCGATCAAACGCTGGATCACTTCAGCTTTGTCGCCGATGATCCGCAGGGCTTCCTGCTGGTCGTCCGTGATCGGCCCCATCGCATGGTCTTGCAGCAGCCCCACGTACCCCTTGATGTAGGTCAGCGGATTGCGCAGCTCATGAGAGAGATTCTGGATCAGTTCCTCGCGCAGCCGTTCCTGCAACTGAAGCTCCTGGTTGGCGTCGGCCAGCTTGATCGAGCGATCGATCTCGGCCTGGTACAGGCGCGCATTTTCCAGGGCAGCGGCAAGCTGCGCTGCGGCGATGATCAGCACTCGTTCGTGATCGGGCGTGAAAGCGTCGGGGAACGTACTATCCAGGTTCAGCGCGCCGATCACCCGGCCCTGAAAAGTCACCGGCACCGCCAGCACGCTCCGCACCTGGGGATCGAAAATCAACTGGGAAGGATCGGCGTGCACGTCCGGTACGTAGAGTGGCCGGCCGGTAGCGATCACCCGTCCCACGATCCCCTCCCCCAGCCGGAAGCGCACCCGATCCCGCCACTCCAGCTTGATTCCCACCGCCGCCTCGATGCGAATATCCTGGCGCTCTTCGTCCAGCAGGGAAACCACGCAAGCCCGGCAGTCGAAAATCTCGCGCATCTTGTGGACAACCATCTGCAGCATGTCTTCGCTGGTCAGATGCTCGGTCACCTGCTGGGCCAGGGCGTGAAGCGCCTCCACTTCCTCGAAGCGTTGGATGAGCGATCCGCTGAATTGCAGGTTCTCCACCGCGATCGCGGCCTGATCCGCCATCAGGCTCAGGGCGCGCCGCTCGTGCTCGCGCACCAGATGCGGCTCACGGTAAAGCAGCAGCAGGACGCCATAGTGCACGCCCGACCGGCTCAGAGGGTAGCCCACCAGCACGGCCGGCAGCCAATCGAAATCATCCACGGCGATGCGATCCGGCTCAGGAGCATCGATGACGCATACCCCACCCTGCGCGTCCACCAGCAGCACCACACTGCCCGGCCCCGGATCGCGCCGGAGGCTTAACGGGCCATCCACGCCGATCCCCGCGCCAAAGCGCAGCCCGGTCGTGAGTTGATCGCGCACGTACAGCCGCACTTCGTCCGGCCGGATCAGCTCGCGCACCGCGCCAGTCACGACCTGGGCCAGTCCTTCGAAACTGGTCACGCTGGTAAGCTGCGGCGCAATCACCTGGAGCGCGGCCAGAATCGCCAGACGGTCCGCCGCCTGCCTGTTCAGCCAAGCATTTCTGAGCGACGCGCCAATCTGGTAGCCCACCAGGATCAGGAATTCGAGGTCTTCCGGAGTGTAGGCCTCCGGCACGTAGGCCTGAATGGACAGAACGCCCACCGCCTCGCCCTCGGCGAACAGCGGCGCCAGCATCAGGGAGCGCATCACCTCCCCAACGATCACAGGTTCGACCGGCAGCGTCTCCTGCTCGGCATCCCGGATCAGCAGAGGTTGCCGGTGGCTCAAGGCCCAGCCCACCAACCCATTCGAAGGAAACTGTCCGGGTGGCCAGGCCAGCGTACGGCCAGACTCGCTGCCATGCAGAAGCTCGAGCAGGCCGGTTTCGACGTCGCTGCGGACCACGTAAAAGCTGTCGACCGGAAACAGGCCGCCCAGGGTTTGTTCTGCAAATTGCAGAACATCGTTCAGATTGCGGTGAGCGGCAGCCTCACCGATGGCTTGCAGAGCGGCGTAATATGCCGTGCCGGTGGCGCCACCGGGCGCGGCGCGCGGCGTGCACGTCACCCACAGATCGTCGCTGTTTGGAACCGCGCTGATCGTCACCCAGACCGGCTGGCCGCCATGCGCGCTGGCCAGCATGGCCGGGCACCGGCCGGTCTGCTCGCGCGCCTTTTCGACCGCGATCCGCCACCAGGCCGGAAAGCTCTGGCCGTCCGGGGTCAGCACCGCCGCCAGGTCGCCCCCGCCGAATTCTGCCCCACGCCCGGAAACGCTCACGATCGTGCCATCCGGCCGGACGAGCAGGGTCAGGATCGCCTCCCCCTGAGGGGATCTGTCCGGTTCAACTGAGGAAAACGTCTGATGTCCCATACGGGGTCGACTCACCCCCATCCCTAACCCCGGCGCTCGCCGAACAGCCAACTCCAATACTTCCAGGCCACGGCTACCCCGATACTCACCCCCAGCGCGAAGGTCAGGACATACGCCATCTCGAGGTCGCCCGTGCCACTGCCAAGTGTCAACAATCGGAAGACAACCCCGCTGACAACCAGTCCCGCCGCCACGTAGAACCAGCGGTAATAGGGAGGCGTCTTGGTCACCGCGCCCAGGCGCTGGCTCAGCAGGCCCAGAATCACCAGCGCGACTGCGACCGATGCAGGGCCGAACGTGCCAAGCAAGACCAGCAGGTTCTCTCCCATGACCGATCCCATCCCTAACGACCGGCGGTCATCCGACGATACAGCGTCACGCACAACCAGAGCAGAATTCCGCCCCCCAGCGCCAGCAGCAGATCGGCGACGGGATCGCCGCTGGCCCGCGCTATCCGGGCATACTCGGCCGCGCCCAGGCCAAACAGAATGATGGGCAGACCGTACAGCGCATAGCGCGTCTGCTCGCCCGTCAGATTCTGGTAGAAGCGAGCCACCATCAGCAGAATTGCCAGCAGCACCGCCAGCGGAAACCAGGCATAAATCGTCAGAAACTGAATCATGCCCCCGTCCTTCCGCTCGCTACTCGGCGCGGGACGCGCGCGTCCGCCCGAAAGCCTCTCCGAACGCGTCGGCCGGACTGGGGGTCGGACTGCCACTCATCAAGCCATGCTGGCCTTTGAACCGCGCCTGGACCACCGCGCCCTGAGCCGTAATCTCATACTGCCGGATGTCGCGGGCATGATCCGATCCGCGCTGCTTAAGGACGAGCAGCGCTTTGCGCATCTCGCTATCGATCTCCACGTAGCGCAGCAAGATGTAGCTATCCACGAGAAAGGCGAGTTCATGGGCCGCATTGGGATCGCCCCCAAAGAGGCTGCCCGATTCACGGGTCAGCAGGATGGTCAGGCCAAGCCGCTTGAGGCCGTTGACAAACCCGAAAACGGCTTCGCGCAGGGCGGCCCGATCGGCCACGATCCGCTCAAAGTGCGAGATGCTGTCGACCAGGATACGCTGCGCGCCAATTGCCGCCGCGTGCTGCTCCAACATGCCGCCAACCCGCTGAAGCTCGTTGAGGCTGATCTCCGGACTGCTCATCACCACGCGGAGCTTGTTCTGCGCTTCCAGACCGGGCAGGTCCCAGCCAAAGCCGGCCGCGTCGTGATAGTACTGGCGCGGGAATTCCTCAAAGGTGAGGATGATGCCCGGCTCGTCGCAGGCGGTGATCCCGTGATGGATGAACTGCATCCCCAGGGTGGTCTTGCCCGTGCCCGGCGCGCCTTCGATCAGGTTAGCCGTCTGCGGAAAAAAGCCCCCCTTCAACATCTGATCCAGCCCGGGGACCCCCGTCGATATACGCGTCATGTCTGCATCCCCCGGATGACATGATACATCGCCCGCACACGGAACTGCCGGTCTTCGCACGCCCGGTGGAAGCGCCGCACCAGGTCCTGCACGGCCGGATCGGAAGCCAGCCCGAAAATTGGCTGGTCGGGCGTGCCCGACACGGTCAGCACGCCGCTCTTCGCCAGTGCGTCCAGCTCGCGGCGGATGACCTGCGCCTCGCGGCCGACATAGGTGGCGATCTTGTCCGCCGTGTCGACCGTGTACGGGTTGTCGTGGAAGAAGCTGACCAGATCCCACTTGATGAAGGAATTGACCCGGTTGCGGATGAAGGCCAGCAGATCGGGATCGATGTCGTCCATCAGGCGGGATGCCCCCGTGTTGTGCTGATCCATCGCTTCCTTTCCTCTCGCGCCGCTACTGCCGGCGTCGCCGGGGCGCCGACTTCACCGGCGCGCCCTGCGTGGTCTGGCGCTCCTCCTGATCGGCCCGGTAGTGGCAGTTCTTATATTTCTTGCCGCTCCCGCACCAGCAGGGATCATTGCGGCCCAGCCGCTCCTTCTGTGTGGCCCGCACAGGCTCCGGCGCGGAGGTGCTGGCGGTCGACCCGCTGGTCGAGGTGCGGATGTTCTGCACCTGGGCCATCGGCTGCGGCTGCTGAAGCTGCACGCGGAAGATGTTGCGCACCGCCCGCTGCTGAATCTGATCCTGCATCTCCTGCCAGATGCCGAACGCCTGGCGCTTGTATTCCACCAGCGGATCGCGCTGGGCCACGGCCATCAGCCCGATCCCTTCACGCAGGATGTCCAGGTCGGTCAGGTGCCGCCGCCAGAAAAAGTCCAGGGCGTCCAGCAGCACCGCCCGCTCGGCTTCCAGCATGTGCTCGCCCAGTTCCTGCTCTTTTCCAGTATAGGCTTCCCGGCCCCCTTCGTGCAATTGGGCCTCGATCGCCTCGGCGTCCAGCTCTTCCCACCCTGCCGGGGTGATACGCGCCGGCACCGGGAACAGGGTCAAAGCGGCGCGGTACAGGTCTTCGAGCTGCCATTCGTCCCGGTATTCCGCGCCGAGATACTGCTTGCACAGGCCCGCGATCTGCTGGTCGAGCATCTCCAGCAGGCGGTCTTTCAGTTCGGTCGCGTCGAGAATTTCGTGCCGCTGGCGGTAAATCACCTCGCGCTGTTTGTTAACCACGTCGTCGTATTCGAGGATGTGTTTACGGATGTCGAAGTTGAAGCCTTCTACCCGAATCTGGGCCTGCTGAATGGTCTTGCTGATCATGCTGTGCTCGATCGGCTCGTCTTCGGGCAGCTCAAGCCGGCTCATCAGCCCCTTGACCCGGTCGCCGCCAAAGCGGCGGATCAGATCGTCCTCCAGCGAAAGCATGAAGCGCGACTCGCCCGGATCGCCCTGGCGGCCCGACCGGCCGCGCAACTGGTTGTCGATACGGCGCGCCTCGTGGCGCTCCGTGCCCAGCACGAACAGCCCGCCCGCCGCCAGCACCTTCTTGCGATCCTCGGCGCATTCGGCTTTGGCTTCGTCCAGGGCGGCCTTCCACTGCTCCGGCGTGGCCTGGGTCACGTCGATGCCCTGCTTGCGCAGCTTCTCGCGGGCCAGCCCATCCGGCGTGCCGCCCAACAGGATGTCCACGCCACGCCCGGCCATGTTGGTGGCAATCGTCACCGCGCCGGAGCGCCCCGCCTGGGCGATGATCGGTGCTTCGCGGAAGTGCTGCTTGGCGTTCAGGACTTCGTGCGGCACTCCCGCCCGCGTCAGTTCCTTGGATAGCCGCTCCGAGGTTTCGATCGCCACCGTGCCGACCAGGACCGGCTGGCCGTTTTCGTGAAGCCGCTTGATCTGGTCGACCACGGCCTTGAACTTGGCCTTCTCCGTCATGAAGACGTAATCTTCGTTGTCCTGCCGAACCACGGGCATGTGGGTCGGGATGACCGTCACTTCGAGGTTGTAGATCTTCTCGAATTCCTCCGCCTCGGTCGCGGCGGTCCCGGTCATGCCGGCCAGCTTCTCGTACATGCGGAAATAATTCTGGAAGGTGATGGTCGCCAGGGTCAGGTTCTCGCGGCGGACTTCCACGCCTTCCTTGGCTTCGATCGCCTGATGCAATCCTTCGGAAAAGCGCCGCCCGTGCATCATCCGGCCGGTGAACGAGTCGACGATGATCACCTGCCCGTTCTGGACGACGTAGTCCTTGTCGCGGTGGTAGAGCGTCACCGCGCGCAGGGCGTTATCCAGGTAGGGCAGCATCTCGGCGTTTTCCGGGCCGTAAATCTGCTCGATCCCCATCCACTTCTCGATCTTCTCGACGCCCGATTCGGTCAGGAACGAGATGCGATCCTTGATGTCTATCACGAAGTCGCCGTCGGGCTCCTCGGCCTCGATGCTATCTTCGCTGCTGGGCTTGAGGCGCTTGACCAGGTCGGCGAAGACCCGGTAGTAATCCGAGGGTTTGTCGGCTGTGCCGGAGATGATCAGCGGCGTGCGGGCCTCGTCGATCAGGATATTGTCGATTTCGTCGACGATGGCATAGTGCAGCCCGCGCTGGACCATCTGCGGTTTGACCTGCACCATATTGTCACGCAGGTAGTCGAAACCGAACTCGTTGTTGGTGCCGTAGGTGATGTCGGCGGCGTAGGCTTCCCGGCGCGGCACCGGGCGCAGGTTCTGGTAGCGATCGTCATCGGAGGCATAGGCCGGGTCGAACACGAAGGAGCCGCGCGCCGGGTCGGCGGCCGCGTTCTGGATGACCGAGGCGCTCAGGCCCAGGAAGTGATAGATCGGGCCCATCTGCTGGAGGCCGAACTTGCTCAGGTAGTCGTTGGGCGTGACAAGATGGCAGCCCTTTCCCGCCAGCGCATTGAGGACCAGCGGCAGCGTAGCGACCAGGGTCTTGCCCTCGCCCGTCTTCATCTCGGCGATCTTGCCCTGGTGGAGCACGATCCCGCCGATCAACTGCACGTCGAAATGGCGCAGGCCGGTCGTCCGCACGGAGGCTTCCCGCACGACGGCAAACACCTCCGGCAAAATCTCGTCCAGGGTCGCGCCATCCGCGATCCGCTGCTTGAACTCGTCCGTCCTGGCGCGCAGCGCGGCGTCACTCAGCGCCTTGATCTGCGGTTCCAGCGCGTTGATCTGCTCGACCACCTCGCGATGGCGCTTCAGCTCGCGCTCATTGGGGTCGCCAAAGACCGTCTTGACCAGTTTGTTGAACATATCGCCTCATCACGATCACAAGTCACAGCCTGCAATACCCGCCTCAACCAGGGACGTCCCTGCATCTGAAGCCAGCGGATTATAACACACAGCCCCCGGCTCAAGAGGCTCCCAGCAGGTTCCTACGCTATTCCAACAGGATGAGCCGATCCGCCCAGGATTGACGCTCCTCAGGGGCATCGTTACAATAACACATCCTTTGTCAGAAATTCAGTGGACTGCAATCCACAGCCGGCCGCTTGCGCCCTTCTCCGCACGCGGAGAGGGGCCGGGGGTGAGGTCGCCCCCAACCCACGCGCCCTGTTGCAGTCGGCTGAAATTGAGATTTGGGCGGCGACAATGCGCTATCACATCTGGACTCTGGGCTGCCAAATGAACGTGGCCGACTCCCAACTCCTCGCTTCGGAGCTGGAAAAGCGCGGCCATCACGCGGCCGAAGACTGGGAAGAGGCCGACATCTGGGTGATCAACACCTGCGTCGTGCGCCAGTCGGCGGAGGACAAAGCCTACGGCCGGCTCAACGAACTCAAGCACCTCAAGCAGCGCCACCCCGGCAAGATCATTGGCCTGATGGGTTGCCTGGTCGGCGTGCGCGATCCGCTCCGCCTGCGCAAGCAGCTTCCCCAGGTGGACGTCTTCCTGCCGCCGTCCGATCCGGCCCCGATGATCGACTTCCTGAGCCAGCACAGCGCCGAGGGCGAAGCGATCCAGGCAGAGGCCGCCGCCCGCGCCGAGCGCGACGCCCTGCAGGACGGCGAGCTGCTCCTGCCCCAACACGAACGCAACGCCCTGATCAGCGCCCACGTGCCGGTCGTCTATGGCTGCTCGTTCGCGTGCAGCTACTGCATCATCCCCTTCCGGCGCGGGATCGAGCACAGCCGCCCGGTCGGCGAGATCGTCGGGCACGTGCGCAGCCTGGGCCGCCAGGGGGTCAAGGAGATCACCCTGCTCGGCCAGATCGTCGACCGTTACGGCAAGGATATCCCTGACGGCCCCACCCTGGCCGACCTGCTGCGCGTCGTGCACGGCGTCGCCGAAGAAACCGGCATCGAGCGCATCCGCTTCCTGACCAGCCATCCCAACTGGATGACCGATCGCCTGCTGGATACGGTGGCCGAACTGCCGCGCGTGATGCCGCATATCGAAGTCCCCAATCAGGCCGGCGATAACGAGGTCCTGGCCCGCATGAAGCGCGGCTACACCATCGAGCAGTACATCGACCTGGTGGGCAAGATTCGGGATCGCATCCCCGAAGTAGCGATCCATACCGACATCATTGTCGGCTTCTCCGGCGAGACCGAGACCCAGTTCCAGCGCACCTACGACGTACTGGCCCAGCTCCGCCTGGACAAGGCCCACATCGCCAAGTACAGCCCGCGACCCAATACCCTCAGCGCGCGCAGCATGCCCGACGACGTGCCCGCCGACGAAAAGGAGCGCCGCCGCAAGGCTCTGGACGACCTCCAGGCCCAGGTGGTGGCCGAGATCAACGCCCGCTGGCTGGGCAAGACGGTGCCCGTCCTCTTCGAGGAGCAGCACAGGGGCAAGTGGCGCGGCCGCACCCCACAGAACAAGCTGGTCTTCGTGGACAGCAGTGAGAACCTGTTCGGCCGTGTCGCCAACGTGGAAATCACCTGGACCGGCCCATGGAGCATGCAGGGCCGCCTGCCCGGCCGCCAGTCCGACCCAGCGCCGGAGGTGATCGAAATCCTCCCGATCGCGTCTACCCAGTAGGCCGTCTGCTCTCCTCGCCGTCAGGCAGGCGCAGGCCAATCACTGAGCATCGGCCCGCCAGGGCGTGTATACTGCGATGAATACACTGCTGGCAGGAGGATGGGACATGGATCGGCATGGTTTCGCAGTCTGGGCGCTCGTCGCGGGCCTCGTGATCGGACTGGTGGGCAACCTGCTGTTCTACGGCAAGGAGATCGGCCTCTCATTTCCACTGTTCGTCCTGCTCCTGGTGGGGGCGGTCCTGCTCTCGGCGCGGGTCAAAGGCGCTTCGCTTCGCTGGCGCAACCTGTGGCTGCTGCTGCCCCTGCTCTTCTTCGCCGGGATGATCGCCGTGCTGGCCAGCCCGTCCCTCCTGATGAGCAATGGCCTGGCCGTCCTGGCTCTGGGGGCGCTGGGCCTCTTCTACCTGACCTCGGAGCGCCATGTCGACACCGATGGGGCCATGACTTACCTCACCGGCGTGTTCGAGGCCAGCCTGTCGACTTTCATCGTGCCCTTCTTCACCCTCGCGGATGGCTGGGGCTGGCTGCGCCAGCGCGGCCGCCGGCGGCCCACCGCCCTGGGGGCGGTCCTGCGTGGGCTGCTGCTGGCGATCCCGCTCCTGCTGATCTTTGCCCTGCTGCTCAGCTCCGCCGACGCGGTTTTCGGCGAATTTCTCAGCCGGTTCTGGAACCTGTTCTATATCGAGAACCTGGAAGACCTGATCGGCCAGGGATCGCTGGTTGTACTGCTGGGCTGGGCGGCCTGCGGGGCGATCGTCTACGGCGTGACCCGCGACAGTCGCATGAGCGTCCCTGAACCGACCGGCGCCGATCCCTTCATGCCGGAAACCGACGCCCCGCAGGTGACCCTCGCACAGCCCGCAGCCCCGATGGGCGGCTGGAAGCTGGGCCTGATCGAATCCGGGATCGTGCTGGGTAGTGTCAACCTGCTCTTTGGAACGTTCGTGCTGGTTCAATTCGCGTACTTCTTCGGCGGGCAGACCAACATTTCGGTCGAAGGGCTGACCTACGCCGAATACGCCCGGCGCGGCTTTTTCGAGCTGATCACCGTGGCGGTGATCGTGCTGGGGCTAGCCCTGCTGCTCGATTCCATCACGGTGCGTACCAGTCCGACGCAGCACACCCTATTCCGCGTGCTGGCAATCGTCCTGATCGGTCTGACGACCATCATGCTCGTCTCCGCCTGGCAGCGGATGAGCCTTTACGAGTCCGAATACGGCTTCACCCACCTGCGGCTGTATACCCACCTGTTCATGCTGTGGATGGGTGTGTTGTTCATCTTTTTCCTGCTGTCGCTGTTCCGGGTCAGGGAACACATCTTCTCGCTGGGAATCCTGGTTTTCCTGATCGGCTACCTCGTCACATTGAACGTGGTCAACCCCGACTACACCATCGCCCGGCTCAACGTTGAGCGCTACCGGGCGGGCCATACGCTGGATTTCGTCCACCTGAATACGCTCTCGCCAGACATGATCCCGGTCCTGGTCCCGCTCTACGTCGCAACCTCCGAGAGCGATCCCCAGGCACACAGGTGCGCCGCCCAGGTGCTCAGCGGCCACCTGCAACGTCTGGACAGCCTGCGCGAGAGCGCGGGTGGGACATGGTTCTCGGCCAACCTGTCGCGCGACGGCGCGTGGGCGCTGCTCGATCCGATTCGGGATGAGTTACCGGACTACCGATGGGATTCGTTGTACAACGAGGATTGCGGAGGCTCGGACTACAGCCGCGACTGGCCCGACTGAGCCTGCCTAAATCGCCGGGAGCCGCTCCCGCCCGCTCAACTGGCACTGGGCATCGTCGAGCGTATCGGCAAACGAGACGCGCCGCATTGCCTCCGGACGCACGCGCCGCAAGGCATTGAACAGAGCGCGCATCAGCGGCGGCGCGCCCACGAACACGGTCCAATCGGCGTTGTGATGGGCCGCGCTAACCACGCACTCGCTCGGCCAGATCGGCTCTTCACGCATCATCCCGGCCTTGCGCAGATCGACGATGTAGTGCACGCGGTAATCAAGTTGATCCATCCAGCCATGGGCCTGCCGGACGGCCGTGTATAGCTCCGACCAGGCCCAGTCGCCTTCAACCTGGTACACCAGCGTCTTGTGTTCTCCGTCTGCCCAGCCCAGCGTGACGGCCATCCCGCACTCCAACCGGCTCGCAACCTTCCACCGACGGGGCCTGACCCTCCGTACGGCGGGTCAGGTAGCGGCGCGTCTCTTTCATGCGCCATTGATCCCCACTATACCTCAGCGCGCCGTCAAAGTATATAGCCACAATCTACTATTCATTCATTTTTTATGTTTCACCAACTATTCAGAACAGACTGGCCGACCGGAGCCTTCCAGACAACATGAACAGCGCCGGGGGAGAATCCGGCGCTGCGATCCCAAAAACAACCTCGATTGTGTCAGGCCACTGCCTGCGCCGTTGCCTTCAACAGATCGTAGGCCAGATCCATCGAGGCCACAAACTGGATTCGGTAGTTGACCTGGGGATACAGCCGCCCAAGCACCCTGAACAACGCCTGCATGAAGGTCGGCGCGCCGACGAAAACCGTCATCCCCGAATGAGGGTGGACGGCCGTCGCCAGCCGCCGGCCATGCCGCAAGGGGTTCTCGCCCATGCGGCCTGCTTCACGGAAATCAACGATACTGTGGACGACGTGGTCCACTTCATCCATCCAGCGATGGGCCTGGAGCAGCGTGGCATACAGATCGCTCCACGTCCAGGTCCCCTGAACCTCATACAGCAGGAGGGTGTGTTGGGTATCGACCCAACGTAAATGAACTGACATGGTGGTCCTCTTGGCGCAAGTACCTCCGTCTTTCCATTAAGATATCATGAAATAAAAGTAGAGATCAATAGGTAACCTTTACTAATCGGGACGCCCTTCATCAGGCTCCTATCAGGCCCGCATCAGCCACTCACCGCTTGAACTCCCCCCAGACCGGAGGGACAATCGCAGACCTGAGAACCACGCCCCAAAGGAGACGCGGATGACACGTGCATCAGCTTCCGCCGGCTCAGCCGTGTATGAGGTCGAGGCGCTGACCAAGCTTTATCCAGGCCAGACCGCGGCGGCCAATGACCGGATGACATTCCGGGTCGAGCGCGGCGAGATCTTCGGGCTGCTGGGCGCCAATGGGGCCGGAAAAACGACCCTCGTCCGCCAGCTCGCCAACCTCCTGGCTCCGACCAGCGGCGCGATCCGGCTCTTCGGCCGCCCGCTGACCTGCACCCCACTCTATACCCCCGGCCTGATCGGTTACATGCCCCAGAGCGGGTATGCCATGAACATGGTCACGGTCGCCGAGACGCTGTATTTCACCGCCCACCTGCGCGGCCTGTCCCGGCGGGATGCCCGCCGCGAGCGCGACGCGCTGATCGAGCGGCTCAACCTGGGCGCGCTGCGCGACCGGGTCGTGCCGCGCCTCAGCGGCGGGCAGCGCCGGCTGGTCCTGCTGGCGACCGCGCTGGCGGCTTCGCCCCCGGTGCTGATCCTGGACGAGCCAACCAACGATCTCGATCCCCAGCACCGCCGCCTGGTGTGGGATACCGTGCGCGCTGCCAACCGGGAGCGCGGCGCGGCGGTCATCCTGGTCACGCACAACGTAGTGGAGGCCGAGCAGGTCATCGAGCGGGTGGGCATTATCCAGCGCGGCCGGCTGATCGCCGTAGGACGGCCGGGCCAGCTCAAAGCCAACCTGAATCACCAGCTCCGCCTGGAAATCCTGTTCGATCCGGCCCGGCCGCCCGATCTGCCCGCCGCCGCGCAGCCGCGCGAGCTTGGGCCGGGCCGCTGGTTCCTGCTCCTCGATCGCGCCGCCGGGCCGGACTACGTGGCCGCCCTGGCTGGCAACCCGGCCGTGGAGGACTTCCGCCTGAGCACGGCCACCCTGGAAGACCTCTACCTCGCCCTGGCCGAACCGCTGCCCAACGGCCAGACCCCGGAGGCCCAACGCGTCCCATGAACAGCGCCGCTTCAAAATTGCCTTTCCAGCCGTTTCTGGTTCAGCTTGCCGACCTTACCCTGCTCCAGCTCACCAATTGGCGCTGGTCGTGGCGCGGCCTGCTCCTGACCGGCATCCTCGCCCCGACCTTCACCATCCTGGCCCTGGGGACCTTCGCCGCGGACAGCGGCCCGCTTGCCCTGGGATTCGTCCTGACCGGCAACCTGGTGATCTCGCTCCTGTTCTCGACGATGGGGCAGGTGAGCAGTCACTTCGCCTTCATGCGCAACGTCGGCCGGCTGGAATTCTTCGCCACCCTGCCCGTCTATCGCAGCGCGCTCGTCCTGGCGACCCTGGCCGCGTTTTTCGCGCTCTCCCTGCCCTCGACCATCGCCACGCTGATCATCGGGATGATCGTGCTTCAGGTGCCCGTGGCGATCAGTCCATGGGTACTGGTCGTCGTGCCGCTGATCAGCCTCAGACTGAGCGGCCTGGGCACGCTGCTTGGTCTGATCGGCCGCACGCCGGAGGAAGTCAGCAGCCTGAACATGCTCACGACCTTCGTCCTGGCCGGGCTGGGGCCGGTCGTCATCCCGGCGGAGAATCTGCCGCCGTTTATGAGCGTGATCGGCCTGGTCTCCCCCGCGACGTACGCTGCTTCGGCCCTGCGCCAGGTGATCCTGGGCTGGCCGGATCGGCTGCCGCTAGTCCTCGATCTGGCCGTGCTGGCCGCGCTCACGGTTGGGCTGCTGTGGCTGGTCGAGCGCCGGCTGGACTGGCGAGTCACGTAAAAAGCCGCCGGAGATTCCCCCGGCGGTGGTAGCGGCAGGCTTTGCCCGGCTCTCAGCCCCCTGCGTTCCGGCCGCGCCCGCGTCCGGACCACATCGGCGAGCCATCCGGCCCGCGCAGGGTGACCTCCGCGCCGGAAGAAGTCGCGATCCAGGCCGTCTTGAACTCCTCCGCTTCCGGGTAACCGCGCAGGGTGATCGCCTCACCCGGCTGGCAGGCAAACCCCTGCCCCAGCGCGTACATCCAGGGCTGGCCCTCGACGATTACTTCCGTGCCATCCGCCGTCCCGATGACCAGCATCTCCCCATCGACCGCCAGCACCGTCCCCTGAATGGTCTGCCATGGCCCGACCGCCGCTTCCGATTCCAGGCTTCCATTCCCAACCGTTTCCAACCCCAGCTTGGCGGACGTCCGGTTGACGGCCCCGCCGACCAGCACCACCGCCAGCACCATCCAGGCAATTCCCCAGAGCATACGCTTCTTCATGATTGGTCTCCCCACCCTATCGAACCGCAGCGCCCACCGCGACAGACTGGGCAGGCGTCCGGCCCAGGATGCGCCGCGTCACGTTAACCACCCAGCGCCAGTGGACGGCGAAATGCACCACCGCCGCCAGCACCATCACCACCCCGGCCCAGGTATGGACCACATCCCAGGTCGTCCGGTCGAAGATGAAAAGCGTGCCCGCCGGAGCCAGCCAGAAGTACAGCCCCGAAACGGCAGTCAGCATAAAACTCACGGCCACGACCACGTCGATAAGGACGTTGTTCGAAGCCGCGCGCGTCATCGTCGTCCGGTGCTCCCGCAGGGAAGTCCAGGTCCGGCGTGCCATCATCCTGACCCAGCTCCAATGCAGGACGAAATGCACGACCACGGCGGCGATCATCGCCAACCCACCCCAGGTATGCAGGTCTTCCCAGACTTCCCGCCGGAAGAGCAGCACCAGGTTATAAGCCGGATTGCGCCCGCCCTGATACCCGCCCACCGGGAAGTACAGGAAATAGATGCCCGTGAGCGAGGCGATCAGCGCGCTGCCGAACACCACCGCATCCAGAATCCAGTTCCACCGCGTCCGTGGCGCGAGACCACCCCGTTCCTTCATCGACACGCCTCCATGTTTGGTCCAGCCAACCCATTCAGTGCCAGTATAGGATGGGCTTGCAAGAGACTTGTGTGGACATGATGAAGAACTTATGAAGAAGGCCGACGGCCCCCGACCTTCGCAACAATGGCAAACCACGAAGTGCGCAGAAAACGCAAGGGGACGTGAGAACATCGCATCAAAAACAAAATGAACCGCCAAAACGCCAAGAACACCAAGAAAAAACGCAGAGACAAGCGAAAATCAGGAGAATTTGCACCACTGAAGCCGCGAATCGAAAGCTGGTGAACTGGTTTGCCCTCTGTGGTGAGATGCCTTTTGCGATTTGATACGATTGCCCTGGAAACAGGCAGAGCGAACGCAACAGTCACCGTGAAAAACGCGGCGCAAGCGTCCAAAGCGCGGGGTCCTGCCTGGTGCTCGTTGGACGAGAGGCATTCGAGTCCGCTGCGATAGCCCTACGCCCCGGCCCGGCGATTCGCCAGAGGGCGAGTCGCGGTGCTAGAATCCGGATTGTGCAGTGGCCAAACGGGTGCCAGGTGAAGGAGGCCCGGACCATGAAATTCAGACCCGATGCCTACCGGTTGTGGATAACCATCGTCGCGCTGGCCTTCGGCAGCCTGGCCTGCAACCTGATCCAGGATCAGCAGCCCTCGCAGTTGGTCACGCCGACCCCGGCCTCCGGCGGGCCGACCGTCACCATCAACAGCCCAACCAACAGCGGCGAAGTCGCGATCGGCCAGGAAGTCCTGATCCAGTCGACGGCTCAGGATGGAGTCGGCGTGACGCGCATTGAGCTGCGGGTGAACGGCTTCATCGTAAACACCGTCTCCGCCGAGTCGCCGCTCGGTGACCGGGATTTCTCCGTGATCCAGTCCTGGCGGCCGACGGAAGCCGGCACGGCCACGATCCAGGTGACGGCCTATCGCGGCTCGATCGCCAGCACGCCCGCCCAGATCACGCTGACGGTGCGTACCAGCGCATCCCAGATCACGTCCACCCTGCAGCCCCTGCCTGGCGTGACCCAGGTCGCGACCAATGACCCGACCTGCCGGGCGCGCATCGAAGTCGAAGGACTGAACTTCCGCACCGGGCCGGGCACCAATTACCCGATCCTGAGTGTCCTGACCCTGGGCAACCTGGTCCGCATCAGCGGACGGCTGGCCGACAATAGCTGGTGGCAGGTGCAAAGCGGCCTCGACTATGGTTGGATCAGCTCGGCCTACACGACCCAGATGGGCGATTGCAGCGCCATCGCGGTCGTGCTGCCGCCGCCCAGTCCCACCCCGCGCCCGGCCACGGCCACACCGACCACACCGCCGACCAGCACGTCCATCCCAGGCTCACCGACGCCGACCTTCACGCCAACGCCGCAGGTTCCCGATCTGATCATCTCGGCCATCGAAGGCCCAACCGTGCTCGAACTGAACGCCTCCGGCACGGTCGGCGCGCGCTATACCGTGCGCCTGCTCAACCAGGGTACCGGCAACAGCGGCCAGTTCACCACCAGCTTCCGCCTGCCGGATGGCACCGTCGCCCTGCTGCCGATCGTGGTTAATCTGGCCCCGACGCAGTCGGTCGACCTGCCGGTGGACGTGACCTTCAACGCCTCGGCATCCTACCGGCTGGAGGCCACGATCGATAGCGGGTCGCAGGTCGCCGAGCGCGACGAGGGCAACAACGTCCGCACCCTGGACGTGGTGGTCACGAATCCGCCGACGACCAGCCTGGCCGCACCGGTTCTGTCGGGGCCGCTGGTGGTGATCACCCTTGCGCCATGATCTGCTCGTCCCACCCTTCCAGCGAGGAGCCGCCCCCGGCATGAAACGCGCCTGGATCATCGTCCTGCTTTGCCTGAGTTTGTCCGGTCTGGCCTGCAATCTGACCGGCAGCGAGTCCGCGCCTACCGCCACGGTCCGGCCCACCGGCAACAGCGCCGCCGGGGACGGTCTGCCGGCAGTCACGGTCCTGTGGCCGCCCACCGGCAGCGAATTCGTGGCGCGGCAGGAGATTCTGGTCTACGTCCGGGCGACCGACAGCGTCGGAATCACCCGGTTGGAACTGCGCAGCCCGACCATGCTGCTGAGCAGCATCCCCTCCGCCGAGCGCAGCGGGCAGACCGAATTCGAGGCCATCCTCTCCTGGACGCCCACCCGAACCGGCACGCAGGATATGGAAGTGGTCGCCTACCGGGGGCAGACCGCCAGCACGCCCATCCCGCTTCAGGTCATCATCCGCCAGCTCGCGCGCGACATCGTCGCAACCCCGCTGCCTTACGGAATCAGCGCCCCCGTTATCCCGACCGGCGGCTGCCAGGTTCGGGTGGATATCAACGAGTTGCGCTTCCGGGCCGGGCCGGGGACGCAATTCGAGATCATGGGCATCCTCCAGGTTGGGGAAGTCCTGAGCGTCACCGGCCGCAACGCGGCAAGCACCTGGTGGCAGGCCAGCCGCAACGGGCAAACCGTCTGGTTCTCCGCCAACGCCGACTATACGACCAACCTCACGGATTGCTCGGCCGTTCCGGAAGTCGCCGCCTCCGGCTGATGGGTGATTGACGGCCACTGGCGGCCCATATACAATGAGGCCGTCGACTGGATGGGGATGCTATGATTACGCACGTTCTGTTTATCGACAGCGATTCCGGGGCCATGACCCGGATCAAGGACGCCCTGGAAAAAGCCGGAAACTTCGAGGCCAGCGTCTTCACGACCGGGCTGGCCGCCCTCGAACACGCGGAGAAGAATCCGCCTTCGCTGGCGGTCGTCTCGCTGAACGTGCAGGATGTCCCCCCGGATGAACTGGTTGCGGGGCTGCGCGACCTGTATGCCACCATCCCCGTCCTGCTGCGCGCACCGGACGAAGCCGATCCCCAACTGATCGACCGGCTGAAGCCGCAGGGCGTGCTCTACGGCAATTACACAACGCGCGTCCTGATCCCGATGATCGAGGAGGCCCTGACCGCCGGCCTCACCGCGCCCGAGCCGGCTCAGGCCGACCCAGGGAGTACCCCAGAAGGCGGCGATAGCCTGCTGACCGGGGCGCACGCCGGCGACGACCTGGCTGAGTTTGGCGAAGTCCTCAAAGCCATCGAGCCGGGCCTGCAAACCGAGGAACAGGATACCTTCAAGGCCCTGGTCGAATCGCTGCGCACGCCGGTCGAAAAGCCCTCGCTGCTCAAACGCAGCAAGTCCAAACCGCGCTGGGCCGAATCCGAGGCCGAAGCCGCGCCGTCCGGCAAGGATCACCTGTTCGAGAAACTGGCCTCGGAGGAACCGCCCTTCCCCACGCTGGAGGATTCGGGCACGGTACGCGACCTGATCTCGATGGCCGATCCGGCTTTCGAGCAGACCCCGCCCGGCACCGCCGTCGACGTGCCGGACGAATTGATCGGCGGGCCGGGCGATCAACCACTCGGAGACGCCGAACAGCATTTGTTGCAGGCCCTGGCCGAAGCCAGCGCCGCGCCAGAGGCCAGCCCAAGCCAGCCCGCGCCCGCTTCGGCCGTCCCACTTCGCGCGGAGGCTGCACCCCGCACGGATGATCCGTTCCGCACGGATGATTTGGTCCGCACGGATGCGGCGGCGCTCGCCGTAGAGCTGACCCAGCACGTGGTCGGTTCCACAGCCCAGGCCATCATCCTGTTGAAGGACAATGCCGTGATCACAGCGGCGGGATCGCTCTCCCAACCGGACATCGCGACCCTGGCCGAGGCCATCGACTGCCGGACGGTCAACAGCCGGGGCGGCACCCAGATCAAGTTCGTGGCGCTGCGCACGACCAACACAAACTACATGGTCGTGGCCGTGCCTACCCTGGACGAGATGGTCCTGGTCCTCGTCTCGGCGGAGAATACCCACCTGGGCACGATCCGCCAGGAGGCGCTGGGCCTGGCCGCCGCCCTGCGCAATCCGCCCCCGCCCGCCGCCCCAAAAGCCCTCGCGCCGGCTCAGGAACCGCCTGAGCCGGGCTTCTTCCGGGAGACTCCCGCGCCGGAGGTCAGCGAGGCGTTCGTGGTCATGGCGGCCGAGCCGGAAGATACGGCCGACTACGGCGCGACCGGCCGGATCATCCAGGCCGAAGGCGAAGACGCCGAGCCACTGCCCACCGAAGCCGAACACGTCGAGCAGCGCGTGGCGGAGACGCGCGAAGCCGCCGAATCCGCGCCGCAGCTCGACCCGGCCACCCTGGTCAAGTATGCTTGCGCCTGGCTGCTGCGCGATCCCGCCGCCGAACTGGACGAGGACTTGCTCCACGCCCTGCCCATCTGGCTGGATCAGGTCATCGGACACCAGCACTGGCTGCCGGAGCAAACCGAAGCCCAGCCGGATTACATCAGCGTCGTGGTTAGCGTCCCGCCCGCGACTGTGCCCTCCGATGTCGTGGCCATCCTCAAGCAGGAGATCGGCCAGCGCATCCTGGCGGCCCGGCCGGACCTGGCTGAGTCGATCGGCGCGCTGTGGGCCGACGCCTACTATGCCGTCGCGCCGGGCCGTCCGCTGTCCGGTGAGGAAATCAGCCGTTTCATCAGCTATCAGCGCGGTTCCTGATTCACCCGTCCCGGCGACTTTCCCGTAGCCGGGTTTAGATTGCCTTCTTGGGAGAACACATGAGCGACTCAACCCGCCCCACCCTGATCATGATCGACGGCCATGCCGTCGCCTATCGCCAGTTTTTTGCCCTGCCGGTGGAATCCTTCAGCACGCGCGATGGCGAGCCGACCAACGCCACCTTCGGATTTGCCCGTACCCTGCTCGACGTGCTGGAAAAAGACCAGCCGCGCTACCTGCTGGTCGCCTTTGACCGGGGTCTGAGCGGGCGTAACGAGCTGTACGCGGATTACAAGGGCACCCGGGAAAAGATGCCGGACGAGCTGCGCGTCCAGATCGAGCGCATCCACACCCTGGTGAACGCCTTCAACATCCCGATCATGGAGCTGGATGGCTACGAGGCCGACGACGTGCTGGGCACCCTGGCCCGCCAGGCCGAGGCCCAGGACACCAATGTTCTTATCGTGACCGGCGACCGCGACCTGCTCCAGATCGTCGACGAACACATCTGGGTGCGCCTGCCGCCGGGCCGCTGGAACAAAACCGATCAGCTCTTCGATCCGGCGGCGTTCCGCGAGAAATATGAAGGGCTGGAGCCGCCGCAGTTGATCGATCTCAAGGCGCTGATGGGCGACAGCTCCGACAACATCCCCGGCGTCAAGGGCATCGGCGAGAAAGGCGCGATTAAGCTCATCCAGCAGTTCGGCAGCCTGGAGAACCTGTACGATCACCTCGACGCGCTGCCCAAGGGCCAGCGCGCCAAACTGGAAGAGGGCCGCGATTCGGCCTTTCTCAGCAAGCGTCTGGCGACCATCCGCACCGACGCGCCGATCCGCCTGGACCTGCAAGCCTGCGTCGCCCATGACTACGATCGCAACCACGTCGCCGACCTGTTCCGACTGCTGGAGTTCCGCCTGCTGGCCGATCGCATCCCAGCGGCGGGCACACCGCGCGTCGCGCCGGGGGAGCCACGCCAGTTGAGCATGTTCGGAGAGAGTCCCGCGGCCGCCGAGGCGGCCGAGAAGGAAGAGGCCCTCGTCGAGACTGTCGTCGTCCAGGACGAGCCGGGCCTCGCCGCCCTGGTCGAAGCGCTGCGCGGAGCGCGGACCATCGCCTTCGACACGGAGACCACGAGCACGGATCAGATGGCCGCCAAGCTGGTCGGTATCGCCCTGGCGGTCGGACCGGAGCGCGGTTACTACATCCCGGTCGGACATACCGCCGGCGGCCAGGACGCGCTCCTGGAAGAAGCGGCGATCCATCAACTGCCACTCGCAACCGTCGTGGAGGCCCTGCGCGGCCCGCTGACCGATCCGGCCATCCCCAAGGTTGCCCACAACGGCAAGTACGATCTCGTCGTGCTGCGCCGCCACGGGATCGACGTCACGCCGATTGTGTTCGATACCATGCTGGCCGAATGGCTGAGCGACCCGGAAAGCCACAACAAGGGTCTCAAGAACCTGGCCTGGGTGCGCCTGGGAGTCCATATGACGCCCATCGACGAGCTGATCGGCTCCGGCAAAAACCAGACGACGATGGATCGGGTAGCGATCGATCGCGCCGCGCCCTACGCCGCGGCCGATGCCGCCATCACCGACCGTCTGGTGGACGTGCTGCGCCCGGAACTGGCACAGAAGTCTGTGCTGAAGCTCTACGAGGAATTGGAGATGCCGCTGCTGCCCATCCTGGCCGATATGGAGATGGCCGGGATCGGGCTGGATGTGCCCTTCCTTCAGATCATGAGCCAAACGCTGGGCGAGAAGCTGGCTGCGCTGGAAGAGGAAATCTACGCGCTCTCTGGGGGCTACGGGCCGTTCAACATCAACAGCCCCAAGCAGCTCAACGACGTGCTATTCGGCAAGCTCCAGCTCCCCACCCAGGGCATCCCCAAGACGACGCATGGTTTCTCTACCTCGGCCGACGTCCTGGAAGACCTGCGCGACCAGCACCCGATCGTCAACTATCTGTTGGAACACCGCGAGCTGACTAAGCTCAAAGGCACCTACGTGGACGCCCTGCCCCAACTGGTGAATCCTCACACGGGCCGCGTCCATACCAGTTTCAACCAGACCGGGACGGTCACTGGCCGGATCAGCAGCGACAATCCCAACCTGCAAAACATCCCGGTACGCACCGAAACCGGCCGCCAGATCCGGCGGGCCTTTGTCGCACCGGACGGGCACCTGCTGCTTTCCGTGGACTACAGCCAGATCGAGCTGCGCGTGCTGGCCCATTTCAGCGACGATCCCACCCTGCGTCAGGCTTTCGCGGAAGGGCAGGACATCCACCGGGCCACCGCCGCCGCCGTGAACAACGTCGCGCTCGACGAGGTGACCAGGGATCAGCGCCGTTTCGCCAAGAGCGTCAACTTCGGCTTGATGTACGGCATGGGGGCCTTCCGCCTGGCGCGGGATAGCCAGTTAACCCTGGCCCAGGCCGAGGACTTCATCCGCCGCTACTTCGAGCGCTTCCCCCAGGTACGAACCTTCCTGGAAGAGACCAAGATCATCGCCGCGCAGAAAGGCTACCTGGAAACGCTGCTGGGCCGCCGCCGCTACTTCCCGGAGCTTCAGCAGACCGGCAAGGGCCGCAGCCAGGCCATCCAGCGCGCCGAGCGCCAGGCAATCAACATGCCCATCCAGGGTACCGCGGCCGACATCATGAAACTCGCCATGATTCAGGTTCACCGCCGGTTGGCCGAAACTCGCCACGCGGCCCGGATGCTGCTCCAGGTGCACGACGAGCTGGTGCTGGAAGTGCCCGAAGACCGGATCGAACCGGTCACACACCTGGTGCGAGAAACCATGGAGTCGGCCTTCACACTGAAGGTGCCGCTCCAGGCGGATGCCAAAGTGGGGAAGAACTGGCTGGAGATGCACGAAACCACCTAAGAAAATCCGTGCACCATTTGAGTTGTGGTTTTATGCGTTTTTTGTCTATAATGGGTCTATGTCGACGCCAGATAGCAGCCTACCCAACGGTCAGAGGACAGTTGCTTGCCGCTGACCAACTACTGTCCCTAATTCCAACTGGGACAGTAGTTTTTGCTTTTTTCTTTGTGGTGTGAAAAATATGATCCTTAGCGGAAAGGGAAAGGAGGCGAGCACGCCCTACAACATCCGTACCATGCTAGCCGAGGCTGCTTAGGGTCGGCACGCATAAGTCCCATATACTCCGCTAAAAAGCTTCCGCATCTCTTTTCATGGAGGAGCACCAAGGATGTCAAACCGTATTAAGAATGCTCTTCGCGCCATGCCTGCTCTGGCGCTCGTACTCGCCCTGGTCGCGGGTGCGCTGCCTGTGTTCGCATCAGACTCGGAAATCACCCTCACCAGCCTGATGCAGGAAGGCGAACCGATCACCTTCTACTTCAGCTTCTCGGCTGACAGCGAAATCTCCAGCCTCGACCCGCAGGTCGCCACCGACAACGTCTCGATCACCTACATCGAGCAGTTGTTCCTGGGCCTGACCACGGTTGACCCCGTCACCACCGAGATCGTCCCGGAACTGGCCACCGAGTGGTCGTTCGATGACGCCACCTACACCTGGACCTTCAAGATCCGCGACGATGTGCCGTGGGTGCGCTGGGACCCCGTGGCGGACGAGATCACCGAAATCCGCAAGGTCGTTGCGGGCGACTTCGTGACCGGCATCCGCCGCGCCTGCGACCCCAACAACCCCTCGCTCTACCGCGAAGTGGTTGGCTCCAACATCGCGGGCTGCGCCGATGTCTACAGCATCGACCCGGCTGAGGTCACGGCAGCGGACTTCGAGCAGATCGGCGTCTCCGCGCCCGATGACACCACCCTGACCATCACCCTGGTCGGCCCGATCGGCTACTTCTTCCCCATGACCTCGATGTGGGTGCTGCGCGCCGTCCCCGGCGAGATCATCGAGTCCTTCGGTGAGCCTGTCGGCGGTTCGACCTGGATCGAGCCTGGCAACATCGTCACCAACGGCCCGTTCGTCATGGACGAGTGGGAGCGTGGTGTCCGCCGCGTGCTGCTACCCAACCCGCTGATGCCCGCCGACCTGCGTGGCCCCGGCAACGTTGAGCGCATCATCGACACGATGATCGCCGACGGCGGCACCTATTACGCCCTGTATCAGGACAACCAGGTCGACCAGGCTGGCGTTCCCACCGCTGAACTCCAGAACGTGCTGGCCGACCCCGAACTGTCGAAGGAAGTCGTGCAGGTCGTCGACCTGACCGTCTTCTACTTCGGCTTTGGCCATGACAAGGCCCCCTTCGACAACGTCCACGCCCGCCGCGCGTTCTCCGCGTCGGTTAACCGCGAACTGTTCGTTCAGGAAGTTCGCCAGGGCCGCGGCGTCCCGATGATGCACTTCGTGCCCCCCGGCATGTTCGGTTCCGTGCCGGTGAACGAAGTCGGCATCAATGGCGAAGGCATCGGCTATGACCCGGCGTTCGCTCAGTCGGAACTGGCGGAAGCCGGTTACCCGAACTGCGAAGGCTTCCCGGCCATCGACGTGGTGACCTACACCGGCGCGCAGGACTGGGCCGAGTTCGTCCAGGCCGAAGTCGAGAACACCCTGGGCTGCGACCCCAGCCTGTTCAGCATCGAGCAGCAGGAATTCTCCGTGCTGCTCCAGACGACCCGTGCCGAGACCCCCACCGAAGAGCGCCCGAACCTGTGGACCCTCGGCTGGGGCCCCGACTACCCGGATGCCAACAACTGGGTGTATGACGCTGGCCTGCACTGCGAATCCAGCAACGACTTCATGCGTCCCTGCGACGAAGTCGACGACCTGATCATCGAGGCCCAGACCGTCAGCGACGCGGCCGAGCGTGCCGAACTGTACCGCCAGATCGAGGAAATGTTCTTCGGTTATGACGGTCTGCACCCGATCATGCCGCTGTTCATGCGCGCCGGCTACACCCAGCTCAAGCCCTGGGTCGAGCGCCCGATCGAGACCGACGGCCTGTTCGGTGGCGAGCACTTCGACTGGATCAATATTGACCAGGAAATGCAGCTCGCGGCCCGCGCTGGCTAGTCCATCCGCCTTTCGGCCGGCCAGCGATCGGCAAACGACCGCTGGCTGACCACACTGAGTCAGTCGACACCCGGCGGTTCTCTCGAATCGCCGGGTGTTTCTTTGGGCAATCTGAAAGTGACTCACCCCAACTCTCTTGCTTTCGTGGCCCTGGGTCATATGCTATACTGAACCTCGCGAATAAGATCGTTTACCCCCAATGAGGATTCCATCTGAGAACAGCCATGAAACCACGGCATTATCTTGATATCACCGAATGGTCTCGCCAGGACTTCATGGAGCTGCTTGACCTCGCCGTCTTCTTGAAGCGCGAATGGAAAAGCGGCGGCAACCGGCCCGTCCTGGCCGGCAAGGTACTGGGCATGGTCTTCCAGAAACCATCCCTGCGCACCCGCGTGTCGTTCGAAGTCGGGATGAAGCATCTCGGCGGTGACGCACTCTACCTCAGTCCGGACGAAATTGGCCTCGGCAAGCGCGAAAGCATCGCCGACGTCGCGCGCGTGCTGTCCGGTTACGTTCAGGGCATCATGGCCCGTGTCTTCGCCCATGACCACGTCCTGGAGCTGGCGAAGTGGGCTAGCGTGCCGGTCATCAATGGCCTGAGCGACTACAATCATCCCTGCCAGGGGCTGGGCGACATCATGACCGTCTACGAGCACTTCGGCCGGGTGGAAGGCCTGAAAGTAGCCTTCATCGGTGATGGCAACAACGTCGCCACCTCACTCCTGATGGCTTCCGCCCTGCTCGGCGCGAACTTCAGCATCGCCTCGCCGCCCGGCTACGAGCTGAAGGCTTCGACCCTGGTCAAGGCTCGCCCGCTGGCCGAGGACAGCCACATCACAATCGAGACCTTCGAAGACCCGATTGCGGCCGTGGCTGACGCGGACGTGGTTTACACCGATACCTGGACCAGCATGGGCCAGGAAGCCGAAGCCGCTGAACGCCGCAAGCGCTTCCAGAAATACCAGGTCAACACGCAGCTTCTCGCCAAGGCGAGCAAGGGCGCGATCGTCATGCACTGCCTGCCCGCCCATCGCGGGGAAGAGCTGACGGACGAAGTGGCGGACGGACCGCAGTCGAAGATCTTCCCACAGGCGGAAAATCGCATGCACGCCCAAAAAGCCGTGTTAGTCGAGTTGATGTCCTGAACATCTCGCGTGGGTTGCCCTGAGCAGGCGATGGACAGATAAGCTATGGCCGGAAATCGCGCTATCTACGACAAGGCAATGAATGCCGGTCACAGTGCCGCCTGGGATCAGCAATGGGACAAAGCCATTGCCGCCTATGGCCGGGCTGTGCAGGAATTTCCTGAAGACCCGGATGCCCATCGTAGTCTTG
The DNA here is from genome assembly GCA_029976005.1 of Aggregatilineales bacterium. Taxonomy (GTDB): domain Bacteria; phylum Chloroflexota; class Anaerolineae; order Aggregatilineales; family Ch27; genus JARKOQ01. The sequence continues at coordinate 38,430 of JARKOQ010000082.1, forward strand.
GCCTGGCGCTCCTTCAGGCTCGCCGCCTGGAGGAAGCGCTCAAAGTCTATACCCGCGCCCACCAGCTCGCCCCGGACGATCCGATCCCACTGGAGAAGAGTGCGGATGTCCTGGAGCGCATGGGACGGCTGCGCGAGGCGGCGCAGCAGTACATCAAAGTCGCCGATATCTACATCGCCCAGCGCGACCTGGATAAGGCCATCGGCAACTGGGAACGCGCGACCCACCTCACCCCCGGCCTGATTCAGATTCACGTCAAACTCGCCACGGCCTACGAACGCACGGGCGAGCGCAAGAAGGCCATCCGGGAGTACCTGACCCTGGCCTTCAACTTCCAGCGGGTCAACGATGCGGCCAAGGCGGAGCAGTCCGTTCAGCGCGCGCTCCGCCTTGACCCGGACAACGCCCAGGCTCTCAACACCCTGCAAGCGCTTCAATCCGGCACGTTGCTCAACCAGCCGCCGACCGAAAAAGTGGAAGCGGCCCCCGAGCGTCAGGATGGTTTCGACGCCACCATGCTCGAACAGACGGAGCGCCGGGTCGGCGAAGCCGATCCGCGCGGCCCGCTGGGCGAGGCCGAGGAAATCGCGCTCAACGAGCTGGCGTCGTTTGTGTTCGAAAGCGGCAACCTGGACGAAGGCAGCGTCTTCACCATCCAGGCCATCGAACTGCACCGCCAGCGGGAGACGGAAGCAGCCATCGAAGCCTATCAGGCCGCCCAGGCTGCCCGCTTCCGACACCCTGGCGTCGACCTTAACCTGGGATCGCTGCTGCTGACCGCCGGCAAGCCTCGCGATGCGATGGAACACTTCAACAAAGTCCTGGCCGAGCCGAAGATAGCGGCCGGGGCGTTCCACGGTCTGGGACAGGTCTTCATGGCCCTCAAGGAGCCGCGCAAGGCTTCGCGCAACCTGGTCGAGACTCTGCGCCTGGTTGACCTGAGTCTGGCCATCAACAACGAGGAGCGCGAGCAGCTCAACGCAGTCTACAACGACCTTCAGGTCAGTATCCCCAACGGCGATGAGCGCCAGCTCGTCGCCATGAACGCGCGCTTTTTCAGCCTGCTGACCGGGGCCGACTGGAAGCAACGCGTCGCGGAGACGCGCCGCCAACTGGAAGAGACCACCCGCACCGAGGGCGCGTCCGGCATGGTGGAGCAGTTGGCCGAGGGCGGCGAGGACCTGACCGAGGCCATCGCCAACGTCGACCGCTACCTGCGCCAGGGCTACCTGACCCTGGCGATGGACGAGGCGCACTACGCCATCGAAATCGCGCCTACTTACCTGCCTACCCATATGCGCATTGCCCAGATTCTGCTGGCCGAAAAACGCCTCCAGGAATCGACGGACAAGTTCCGACTGGTCGCCGAGACCTACATGATCCGCGGCCAAACCGACCGCGCGGCCAACATCCTGAACGAAGTGCTCCAGGTGGCCCCCATGGACCTGGCCGTGCGCAGCACCCTGATCGAACTGCTGCGCAAGGAAGAACGCTGGGACGCCGTCCTGGAGCAGTACATCGATCTGGCCGACGCCTACTACCAGCTCACCGATTTCGACAAGGCCCGCGAGACGTACGAGGAAACCCGCCGCCTGGCCGAGCGCCTGGGCGCGCCCAACGAGCAGATCATCCACATCCTGCACCGGATCGCGGACATCGATGTGTCCCGCCTCGACCTGCGCCAGGCGCTGCGCACCTACGAGCAAATCCGCTCGATGGCCCCCGAGGACGAGCGCACGCGCAAGGCGCTGATGGACCTCAACTACCGGCTCAACAACCGGGCTGAGGCCATCCGCGAGCTGGACATGTTGATGCGCCTGTATGCTCAGCAGCGCCGACCCGATCTGATCGTCCAGGTGCTGGAGGAACAGGTCGCGCTTTACCCCGACGAAATGGCCCTGCGCTCCAGACTGGCGGCTTTTTACGCCCATGTGGGCCGCCGTCAGGAGGCAGTCGCCCAACTCGATACCCTGGGCGAGCTTCAGCTCGACGCCGGGATGCACAAAGAGGCTGCCCAAACCATTCGCCAGATCATCGCCCTCAACCCACCGGGAATAGAGGACTACCAACGTCTACTCAGCCAGTTAGGGGGCTAGTGCCCGCGCCGCGATGGAAATTCTGTGGGCATTCGACAACTTCAACCTGGTTTCGCTGCTGGACATCCTGCTGGTCACGGCGTTGCTTTTTACCGCCAGCCTGCTGATCCGGGGCACCCAGGCCGTCTCGCTGCTGCGCGGGACGATGCTCGTGCTGCTCGTGATCGGCTTTTTGACCAGCGTGTTCCAACTCGTGGCCCTGCGCTGGCTGCTGGGACACGTCATCACGGCGGCAGCGCTCGCCATCCCGGTTATCTTTCAACCGGAACTACGCCGGGCGCTGACCCACCTGGGCGATATCCCGCTGTTTGGGCGACAGCAGGTCAAGACCCAACAGCAGTACATCATCGACCAGATTTGCACGGCGTCAGACCGGCTGGCCGAACGGCGGCACGGTGCGTTGATCGTGCTGGAGCGGCACGTCAACTTGCAGGAATACATCAACACCGGGGTGGCCCTGCACAGCAAGGTCACGCCCCAGCTCTTGCTGACGATCTTCTGGCCCAAGACCGAGCTTCACGATGGGGCCGCCATCCTGATCGGGGATGAGATCGCGGCGGCGGCCTGCGTGCTACCCCTCTCGTCCGGCCATCGCATCGCCGACCGCAAGCTGGGCACCCGCCACCGCGCCGCGCTCGGCATCAGCGAGGTCAGCGACGCCATCTGCGTCGTCGTCTCGGAAGAAACCGGGCAAATCTCCGTGACGAACGGCGGGCGGATGATCCGCCGGCTGGATGCCAGCCGCCTGCACACGATCCTGACCGCCTTCTACGAAGACGATAACCGGCGAGGCGCGCGGCGGGCCAGACTGGAGCGGCGGCTCCCGCGCCCCATCCACCGTCTGCTTGAGCGCCTGTCGCTCATCGATTGAGTTCCCTCATGCGCGCTCTATCCCCCCGCGTCGTCCTGGAAAACCTGGCTTGGCTTATCGGGAGTTTGCTGCTGGCGATCTTCGTCTGGATTTCGGCGACCGTGGAACAGAATCCGGTTCAGGTCAGCCGCTTTCCCCAGCGCGTCCCGATCCAGATCGAGACGGACGAAGGAATGATCGTCACCAATTCGCCCATCACCAGCGCCCAGGTCGTGCTGCGCGCGGAAGCCTCCGTCTGGGAAACGCTGGAAACCCAGGACATCAACATCGTGGCCGACCTGCGCGGCAAAAGCCCCGGCACCTACGTCGCCGAACTGCAAATCGACGTAGCCACCAGCCGGCGAGTCGTCGTCGAAGACTTCCAGCCCCGCCAGATTACGGTGGCCATCGACCAGGCCGCTGAAGCGTTGATCCCGGTCGAAATCGAAATGCGGAACAATCCACCCACCGGCTTCGAAGTCACCGAGACAACCTTCGACACGCCCGAAGTCCGGATCACCGGCCCGGCCGGGGCCGTCAGCCGGGTGGTCGCAGCCCAGGCCAGCGTCAACCTGCTCAACGAGCGCAACCCCCTGACGCGCACCGATGTCCGGCTCCTGCCGGTCGACGCCCAAGGCCAGATCATTTCCGGCGTCCAGCTCGCGCCGGAGACGGTGGACATCAGCATCGACATTCAGCCGGGGGCGGACTTCCGCGAGGTGTTCGTCACCCCCAACATCGTTGGCGAGCCAAGCCCAGGTTACGTCATTTACTCGATCACCTACGATCCCCAGACCATTCTGGTCAGCGGGCGCCCCAGTGCCCTGGAACAGCTCCCCGGCACGATTCAAACCTCGGCCCTCTATCTGACCGGGCGCACAGAGTCGTTTACCCAGACGTTGTCGGTCGAGCTGCCCGAAGATGTCTTCCTGCCCACCGAGCAGAACGTCACCGTCACCGTCCAGATCGACGCGCTCACGGCCAGCCGCCGCTTCGATCACCTGCCCGTCCAGGTCCAGGGCCTCGGCGCCGGATTACAGGCTTCCGTCGCGCCTTCCGAGGTGACCATGCTGATCACCGGCCCCCAGCCGGTGCTGGACACGCTCACACCAGGCAATATCTCCATTCTGGCCGACTTGAGCAATCTCGCGCCGGGCAACCATCAGGTTCAACTGAACGCAGTCGTGAATCGCGAAGGGCTGAGCAATGCCGTGATCTCGGTGCTGCCGGCGATCCTGGAAGTGCAGATCACCCCCAACGCGACGCCGCCTACCCAGACTCCGCAGGCCCCGCCGGCGTTGACTCCACGCCCCGGCGGGTAGTGTCACGTCCGCGCGGCGGCGCGGTTAAGGCTTGACGCTGGCCGGGGGGCCGCTACAATCGACTCGTTTAGGTCAAATTACGGGCGGAAGTATTCCTATGAAACGCAAACCACTCGTCGCGCTGGTCGGCCGGCCGAACGTCGGCAAGTCGACGCTGTTCAACCGGCTCGTCGGCAGCCAACTGGCCGTCGTGCACGAAATCCCCGGCACGACCCGCGACCGGCTCCAGGCCGAAGCCGAATGGAACGGCGTGGCCTTCAACGTCGTCGATACCGGCGGCATCGAGATTTACCAACCCAAGGGCACGCGCGACACGTCCGCGCTGGCCGAGGGCAGTGTCGAGTTCGTGCCCCAGATCCGCGCCCAGGCCATGATCGCCGTGGAAGAAGCCGAGGTGATCGTCATGCTGGTCGATGCGATCCAGGGTATCACGGCCGCCGACCAGGAGATCGCGGAAATCCTGCGGCGCACCAACAAGCCGGTGCTGATCGCGGCCAACAAGGCCGAAAACGAAGACCGTCGCAACAACGCGGTCGACTTCTACGCGCTCGGCCTGGGTGAAGTTTTCCCGGTCAGCGCCCTGCATGGCACCGGATCGGGCGACCTGCTCGACGGCATCGTCGAGGCGCTGAAGAACGCCCCGCCGGTCGATTACGACGAGGACGACGAAGACCGCGATACCCTGAAGATCGCAATCGTGGGCCGGCCCAACGTGGGCAAGAGCAGCCTGGTTAACCGCCTGCTGGGCGAGGAACGGGCCATCGTCAGCCCGCTGGCCGGCACGACCCGCGACGCGATCGACACCTTGCTCACCTGGGAAGGGATGCGGATTCGCCTGATCGACACAGCCGGCATCCGGCGGCGCGGGCGAATCGAGCCGGGCATCGAAAAATACAGCGTCCTGCGCGCCCTGAAGGCCATCGAGCGCGCGGATGTCGTGCTGCTCGTCATCGACGCGGTGGACGGCATCACCGCCCAGGACGCCCACATCGCCGGGATGATCCTGGAACAAACAAAGAGCACCGCGGTTCTGATCAACAAATGGGACGCCGTCGAAAAGGACGAGCACACCATCAACGAATTCACGGACAAGGTGCGGGAAGGGCTGAATTTCATGCCCTACGTGCCGCTGCTGTTCATCAGCGCCCTGACCGGCCAGCGCGTCCACCAGGTCATCCCGACTGCGGCGCGCATCCAGGAAGAGCGGCTGGTGCGCGTGCCCACCGGCGACCTCAACCGCATCGTCCGCGACGCGGTGGAACACCATGCCCCTCCGTCCAAGGGCGGACGCAGGCTGAAGTTCTTCATGGCGCAGCAGGTGCGCTCCGATCCGCCCGTGTTCCTGTTTCACGTCAACGATACCCGGCTCCTGCACTTCACCTACGAGCGCTACCTGGAAAATCAGATTCGCGCCGAGTTCCCATTCACCGGGACTCCGATCCGGCTCAGTTTCCGTGGCCGGGACAACAGACTCCAGGAATGAAAAAGCGGCGGGGGATGTCCCCGCCGCCAGTTCTTCCACTACCCGCTGCCGTCAGGCCAGATCGTGCAGCTCGTAGACCATGACCGGTTGCTGGCGGCCCTTGACCTGCATCAGGCCGAGCGGCCGGGTCTTGATCAGGTCGCCCAGGCTGGTGACGATGCTCTCGGCCACCAGAATCTGGCCGGGAGCGGCCTGTTCCTGCAAACGCTTGGCCAGGTTGACCGCGTCCCCGATGGCGGTATAGTTCATCGCCCGCGACGTGCCGATGTTGCCCACCACGGCTTCGCCCTGGTTGACCCCAATCCCAAAGGTCAGACCCTCGCCGCCGCGCCGCGCATTCCAGGTCGAAACGGCATTGCGCAGGGCCAGGGCGGCATCCACGGCGCGGTAGAAATGATCCTCCTGTGGCTCCGGTGCATTGAAAACCGCCATGACTGCATCGCCCAGGAATTTGTCGAGTGTGCCTTCCCGCGCCATGATCACATCGGTCGCCATTCGGAAATACTCGTTCAGCAGTTCAACCAGCGCTTCGGGATCGGCTCGCTCGCTGTAATGGGTATAGCCGCGCAGGTCGGCAAACAGGACCGTCACTTCCTGCCGGATTCCGCCCAGCCGCAGCGCCTCCGGCCGGTCGAGCACGCGGTCGACCACCGACGGCGCGACGTAGCGCTCGAAGGTCTGGCGGATTTCCTGTTTCTCGCGTTCCTTGACCGCTTCCAGCCGGACGTAATTGTGAGCGTTTTCAACTGCAATCGCGGCATAGTCCGCCAGGGCGCTCAAGAGCGCGCCGTCGTGCTCGTTAAAAATCTTGGCATTCCCGGAAACGCTGTCCACGCCCAGGACGCCCAACACCCGGTCGGCCATCAACAGCGGCGTATATAACAGGGTCATGGGGACCGCTTCATTCGCGGCACGGGCCTGCGCCAGGTCGTCCGGGGTCAGCACGACCGGCTGGCGGTTCGCGATCACTTCCTCGACCAGGCGGTCGTTGACCGGGACGCACACCGCGCGGGCATGCAGATCCGTACTGCGCTTGGTCGCCCGGCACATCAGCCGGTCCTCGTCCTCGGCCAGGATCAGACTGCCCTGCTCCGCCCCGGTGACATAGGTCGCCGCTTCCACCACCCGCACCGCGAGCTGATCGACCTCCAGGTGCGAAGTCACGCTCTTGCCCATTTTGTACAGGACGTTGAGTTCCTTGACCCGGCGCTGAAGCTCCCGGTTGGAGACGAGCAAGCGTTCGGTCAGCGCTTCCTTCTCCTTGCGGAGGCGGGTCTCAGACAGGCTACGTTCGATGGCCGCCAGCATCTCGTCCACGGTGTAAGGCTTCTTGACATAGTCCTTCACCCCCAGCCGGAAGACCTCGATGGCAATTTCCTCCGAGCCGTGGAACGTCATCAAGATCACCGGGATGTTGGCGTTTTCCCGAGCCAGGGCGTGCAGCACCTGAATGCCGGTCATGCGCGGCATCTGGAGGTCGAGCAGGATCAGATCGGGGCGCAGGGACAGGGCCTTTTCCAGCCCTTCCACGCCATCCCGTGCCGTGATCGCCCGGTAGCCGTTCGGCCGTAAGATGTAGTCGACGACGAAATCCCGGTTCTCCCGGCCATCATCAACGACCAGAATGCGCTCGCCAGCCAATCCGGTACCCTCACTATTAAGGAATAACGCCAGGATCAGTATAGTGCAAAAGCAAGACCAAGCCAACTTTCAGAGCCAGGTCGACCCCGGCCCGGCGCAACACGTGGGCGCGATTTGTTAGAATGCCGATAATTTTCAGGCTGACGATTGCCCCACCCCCGGCTCTGCACTATAATCCTCCCAAATGTGGACGGTGGCCCGTGCGCACCTCGATCCAAACCAGCAGTCATGAGCCGGTTCCACCCAGTCCGAAAGAGGCTGTTCACGTGACAGCACCTGAACCTGAAAACGTCCTGTATCCCGATGACCCCGCGCTGTCAGGTGATCAGTCCATCACCCTGGAACGTCTTCCTCATCCGCCCGTAAGGCGACGATGGTTGGCCCGCGAGCTTGTCCAGACAGGTTTGTTGATCGTCGCGGTATACGCGCTGATGAATCTGCTCACCGCCCGATTCGTCGTCGACGGCAGCAGCATGCAGCCTAATTTCGAAACCGGCCAGTTCGTGCTGGTTGACCGGTTGAGCTACCTGTTGGCGGCCCCCGGACGGGGCGACGTGGTCGTCCTGATCTCGCCGGAAGCGCCCCATGACGACCTCATCAAGCGCGTGATCGGCCTGCCCGGCGAAACCGTGACCATCGAAAATCAGCAGGTCTGGGTTGATGGGCTGCTGCTGGACGAACCGTACATCAAGGCCGCGCCCCGCTACAGCGGTACCTGGACGCTCGGCCCGGACGAATATTTCGTGTTGGGCGACAACCGTAACAACAGCAACGACTCGCACGCCTTCGGGCCGGTCACGCGTGAAAGAGTCATCGGCCGGGCAGCCCTGATCTACTGGCCGCCCGAAGACTGGGGGCTGATTGCTCATGCATCCTATGAAACCCTGGCCGATCCATCCGCCGGGCTCTTGTGGCGTGGCGGAATACTAACCGGCTTTGCCTGGAGATCATCATGATCGCTTCCCACTTCCTCACCTGCCCTGCCTGCCTGGTCGGCCGGCTGCAACAACGCCAGATCACTTACGTGCACGTCTACAACGGCACCCTGGTCAGCGTGCCGAACGTCTCCGCCTTGCAATGCGATTTCTGCCGCGCGACCGAATACGACACCGACTCGCTTCAGCGGATAGACGCCCTGGTCGGGCACTCCGGCCCGCCGCCCAACCGCCAGCCGCGTCAGAAAGGGCCGGGGATCGTCGCCCGGCCGCGCGTCTTTCCGCCCGAAATCTAGACGGGTTTCCGGAGTCGAAAACGACTCTGAATTCGGCGCGGGACAGTCCGTCTAGGTCTGGCAGCTCCGCCAACCGGCCCGTGACCTGCCCCTTCCAGACCGTCCAATCGGAGCGACATGCTCCCGCCGGGCAGCCTACCTCCCCGGCCGGGAACATGCTATGATTGGCGGCATAGACTGCTTCTTGTTCGTCACGTTCCAACAGGACAACGCGGATTATGACCATCAACCTGTGGCACGGCCTGATGCCGGGGCCTAAAGTGCCGGATGTGGTATATTGTATTGTCGAGATTCCCAAAGGCAGCCGTAACAAATACGAGTACAGTAAGACAACCGGGGTCATCAAGCTGGATCGGGTGCTCTATAGCCCCCTGCACTACCCCAGCGATTATGGTCTGATCCCCCAAACTTACTATGAAGACAACGACCCGCTGGACATCATGGTCATGATCAACGAGCCAACCTATCCCGGCTGCGTGATCGAGGCCCGGCCCATCGGGATGTTTCAGATGTTCGATCGGGGCATGCCGGATGACAAAGTCCTGGCCGTGCCGGCGACCGACCCGATTTTCGACGACTATCACGACCTGGGGGACGTGCCCCGCCACTTTCTGCAGGAGGTCGCGCACTTCTTCCAGACCTACAAGCAGCTCGAAACGAACGGCAACATTGAGCCGCGCGGCTGGCTGAACGCCGAAGAAGCCAAGCAGCGGATTCTGCACGCGATTGAGTTGTACCACCTGAAGTATCCACCCACCGGGGTTTGATTCCTGAACGGGGACGCATGGACGCAGCCACACGGCCCACACTGAGCTTGACCGAGCTGGTCGCGCGCATTGGGGAACGCGCTCGCCAGGCCGTCCCGTTTGACGCCGGGTGGCTCGCCCTGCTCGATCCGGACCGTGAAACCTTCACCCTGTACCCCATCGGGGCACAGGCGGAGTCAACAGAAACGGTCCAACTGCCGTTCGCAGAAGGCATCCCCGGCAGGGTCGCCGCCGGCCGCCAGACCGTGCTCCTGCCGGATATTCCCCCGGAGGATACCTCGTCCGGCGGTGGGCGGTTCCGAGCCATCCTGGCGGTGCCGATCGCGATCGAGGATCGCCTGCTGGGAGTCCTCCAGGTCAGCGGCATCCAGGCCAACAGTCTGAATCAAAGCCACGCGGCTGCCCTGGCCGCCCTGGCCGGGGACGTGGCCCTCGGCCTGAACTCGGCCCAACAGCTTGCGGCGCTGGAAAGCCGCTACGCGACTCTGTTCGATGCCTACCGCGAGCTGCTGGCCCAGAGCGAGTTCGGCGCTCTAGCCACGCAGCAGGAACCGCTGGACGACATCCTGCACACGATGTGCGTCCGGCTGGCGGATATCGCCGGGGTGGATGCCTGCCTGCTCACGATCTGGGAGGCAGGCAGCCCGCAGCGCCTGGCCGCCCACGGCATCGAACTGCCGGCCCTCGACCATAGCATGATTCGGAACTCACTCACCGAGCGCGTCATGGCCGGCGGAGAGGCCATCCTGCTGGAGACGCCGCAGGCCGTCGCGGCCAGTTCGTCAGTCCTGAGCAACACGCCGGCTCAGTCGGCATTGGGTCTGCCCATGGTCGCGCGCAGCCAGTGCGTCGGCGTGTGTCTCCTGATCGCGACCCGGCCCGGCTGCGTTCTGACACTGGTCCAGGCAGAGCAAGTCATTCCCTTGCTGAAATACGCGGCGCTGGTCATCGACAACCGCCTCCTGCACCAGATGGCCCGCCGCCAGCTTGCCCAAACTTCTCTGCTGCTGGAAACCGCGGCCATGACCGCATCGACCGAAGCGATCGAGACCATCCTGGCCCGGACGTTGGAGCTGACCTGCTCAACGTTCGGGGTGAGCATGGCCGCCTTTCTCCTGTACGACCGCGGCACGCAAACCTTGAGCGCCCCACCCGGCGCCAGCCGGGGCCTCCCTATCCCAGCGGACGCCCTGTGCTTCAGTGCGATCGATCCAGCCAACCCGATCGCGGTCGCCTTCATGGCGAGCCAGCCCTTTTTCACCAACACGGCGGAGAAACTGCCCGTCCTGGCGGGGTTCACCGCTTCGGCGGGCATCTACAACCTGGCCGGAGCGCCGCTGCGCATCCAGGATCAACCCTTCGGGGTGTTTCTGGTAGCCAACCGGGCCGGTGAGCCATTCACCCGGAACGATACGGACGTGCTGGCCGCCCTCGGCGGCCACGTTGCCTCGGCGCTGCGCAATGCCCAGCTCCACACCACGACCCGCGCCCGCCTGCGCGAAAGCAACGCCTTGCAACAGATCGCCGTGATCACCAGCGCCACGCTGGACACCAACGAGATGCTCACTGCCGCGCTCCGGGAAACCGTCGATCTCATGCAGGTCGAAGCGGCATTGTTCCTGGTGCCCGATCGGGCGGCGCGTTACCTGACGATCCACACACCTTCCCTGATCGGCGTGAACCCAAACGACTACCTGCCGATCTGGCCCCTGGACGGCCACGGGCACGTGATCCACGCCTACCACACCGGCCAGCCGTTCCACAGCAACGAGGCCATCGACGATCCCATCCTGGCCAGCCCCACGACACTGGGCCTGGTCGTCCAGAATGTCATCACCTATCCGCTCAACACCCGGAATCGCACCCTGGGCGTGATGTGCCTGCTCAATCATCGCGGCGGGCCATTCACAGAGGACGATCTCGACCTGGCCCGCGCGATCGCCAGCCAGGTCGCCGTCAGCCTGGAGAGCACCCAGTTCTTCGCCGCCGAGCGCGCCCGCGCCAATCTGATGGCCAAGATCAACCAGGTCAGCCAGGAACTGAACGTCGGCCTGGACCTGCCCACTCTGCTGCGCAACACCGTCCAGCACATCCACAAGCTGCTGGGCTACGAAGGGGTCTCGATCCTGCTGCTGGGCGACAACGGCCGGGAAGTCACCCTGGTCGCCAACGCCGCGAGCAGCCCCGCACTGATCATCCCCGAAGGTTACAGTTTTCCCAGCACGCGGGGTATCATCGGCCAGGCGCTATCCACCCTTGAAGCACAGCTCCTCCCGGACGTGCGCGAGAGCAGCGAATTCTTCGCGCCGGAAGCCCTGCGCGCGGTGGCCTCCTGCCTGACCATCCCGCTGCGTTCAGGCGAAACCATCCTGGGCGTGCTGGAGCTGCTCAGCACCCGTGCCAACGACTTCGACGCGACCGACCAGAACGCCATGCAGACCCTGGCGGCCCAGATCGCCACGGCCATCATCAACGTGCGCCTCTTCCGCCAGGCCCAGCGCCAGGCCCGCGACCAGAGCTTCCTGCGGGAGACAACCGCCGAATTCAGCCGGGCCATCGTCATGGAAGACCTGCTGGAAGAAGCCGTCGCGGCCGTCGCGTCTGCCCTGGACGGCGCGCAGGCAGGCATGGTGCTCTTTCAGAACAACCAGATCGAACAACGCGCCTATTGCCCACCGGACGGCCCAGGGTCCACGCTCATCACGGCCCAGCTTGGCCGCTCGGTGGAAGCCTATCCGGCGCTCCTGGCCGAGTTCCACCGCCCGCGCACCCTGGTCGTGCCCGGCCGCGCCCCCAGCGCCGTGCTGCACGAGCTGTATGCCCTGCTGGACCCGGAGGCGCGCACCCATCTGATCACGCCGATCATCCAGCGCGCGGTCGTGGTCGGGATTCTGGAAGTGATGATTGATCGGCCGGGGCACGTCTTCGAAGAGCCAGACATCGAGCTGGTGGAGGCGCTGGCCCGCCAGACCGGTATCGCCGTTGAAAACGTGCGCCTGATCGAGGAACTCGAGCAGCGCGCCCTGGAACTGGCCGAGGCCAACCGCCTCAAGAGCGACTTTCTGGCCAACATCAGCCACGAGCTACGCACGCCGATGAACTCGATCATCGGTTTTTCGGACATGCTGCTCAGCGGCCTGTATGGCGAAGTCCCGGACAAACAGCGCGACCGGCTGGAGCGCATCCGCCGCAACGGGCGCAACCTGCTGATGCTGATCGACGACCTGCTGGACATCTCCAAGATCGAGGCCGGCAAGCTGGAACTGAGCCTGGAGACCGTTTCGCTGGTGGACGAACTGCGCGCCGCTCTGGAAGGCGCCGAGAGCCAGATTGCCGCGCGCGGCCTTCAGCTTCAGGTCATCGTTCCAGAAGCGCCGCTTCCGCCTATCGAGGCGGATTCCCTGCGTCTGCGCCAGGTCATCAACAATCTCCTGAGTAACGCCGTGAAGTTCACACCCAAGGGGGGGATCACCATCGAAGTCGGCCAGAATACTCCGGAGGCCCCGACGCAGGTCTGGTGCGCCATCAGCGACACCGGGATCGGGATCGCGCCGGAAAATCAGGCAATCATTTTCGACGAGTTCCGTCAGGTGGACGGAACGACAACGCGCGAGTATGGCGGGACGGGCCTGGGCCTCGCCATCACGCGCAAGCTCGTGGAGCTGATGGGCGGCGAGATCACGGTGCGCAGCGCCATCGGCGCGGGCAGCACGTTCACGTTCTGGCTGCCGGTCGCGCCAGGGACTCCGGACTCGTCCTCGCCGGGTAAATGAACGGACGCTAGCAGAGGGACACACGCATGCAGGGCGCATTCATCGACTTCATCACGATCATAGCCAACCTGCTCACCTTGAGCGCCACGATTGGCCTTGCCTTCGGCATCCTCGTTCAGCCGCGCCGGGAGCGAGCCAACTGGTTCTTTGCCATCTTCCTGGTGGTTCTGACGATCTGGGCAGGCATTTCTCTGCTGCTGCTCGTTCCCGGTTTGGCCCTGCCGGGTGACAACCGCACCGCGCTCTACCTGTACCTGACCTTCCTGAGCCTGATTCCACCAACCTTTTTCTGGGCGACGGTCGAGTTTTGCCAGCTCAAGGAGCGCCTGATCCGGCTCCTCCTGCGCCTGTCCTTGCTGCTCATGCCGCTTCTGCTGATCCTCCTCTGGGGCGGATTGCTCGTCCAGACGGAGGCCGTTCCGCGCGCCTTCATGGAGACAGGCCTGCCGGAGTTCAGCGTCCTCCCGGCCGGACTCATTGCCCAGGCGATCATCCTGCTCTACGTGGTGGTCGCCTTCCTCTACCTGCGCAACATCCCCGGCGAGCGCGGCCAGGCGCTGCGCCTGCCCGCCATCCTGCTGATCGTCGCCTTCGGCGCGAACTTCATCCCCCCGCTGGCGCGGCTGCCCATCGACGCCGTGCTGACCACCCTCGCCGCCGTGCTGATGGGCTACTCGATCATCTATCAGCAGTTATTCAGCCCGTTGGCCCTGATGAACGAGCAGCTCACCGACGCCAACAAGAGCCTGCGCGACATCATCTTCGAGGTCGGCGCGGAGAAAGAGCGCGCCGAGACCCTCAACGCGGAGTTGCGCGCCACCACCCAATACAAAAACGAGTTTCTGGCCAAGATGAGCCACGAACTGCGCACCCCACTCAATTCCATCGTCGGGTACAGCGAGCTGCTGCTCCAGGGAATCTACGGCGACCTGAACGAAAAACAGTCCGATCGCCTGGAGAAGATTTACCGCAATGGACGCGACCTCTTGGCCCTGATCAACGACATCCTCGATCTCAGCAAGATCGAAGCCGGCCGTCTGGAGCTGATGCCGCAGTCCATCAACCTGCGCGACCACCTCGTGGAAATCGCCGGGACCTTCGGCCCGGCCATCGAACAAAAAGGTCTGCGCTTCGATATCGCGATTTCCGAGCCAACCTACCCGGTCTTTGCCGATTCGCTGCGCCTACGCCAGGTGCTCAACAATCTCATGAATAACGCGGTCAAGTTCACCCACGAAGGCGCGATCGGGCTGGCAGCCAGACGGATCGAGGTCAAGAACGGCTTCTGCGAGCAATTCCCCCTGCCGGTACGCGGCTGGCTGAGCGATGGCCGGTGGATTCTGATCCAGGTCTCCGATACCGGGATCGGGATTGCCCCGGAAGATCATGCCCGGATATTCGATGAATTCCGCCAGGTTGACAGCACCTCCACCCGCGAATACGGCGGGACGGGCCTGGGCCTGGCCATCACCCGCAAGCTGGTCGAGATGCACGGCGGGCAGATCTGGGTCAACAGCGCCGTGGGCGCGGGCAGCACCTTCTACGTCGCCCTGCCGGCCAGCAGCGCGGCCAGCACCGCCGCGCCGGAAGCGCCGCAATCGGCCCCGACCGGCGAGCCGGTCAATGGACATGGCGGGCACGTGCTGGTGATCGATGACAGCCAGGAAGCGGTGGATATCCTGAGTACCTATCTCCGCGAGGGCGGCTACCAGGTCAGCAGCGCGACCAGCGGCCAGGAGGGCATCGCTCAGGCTCTCGACCTCCTGCCCGACCTGATCACCGTCGACATCATGATGCCGGACATGACCGGCTGGCAGGTGATCGAAAGGCTTCAGAACGACCCGATGACCGCGTCCATCCCGATCATCGTGGTCAGCATCGTCGATCAACAGCCAACCCAGGTCAGCCTGGGGATGGCGGCCCACATCAGCAAACCCGTCGCCCGCGAAACGCTGCTCAATACGATCGAGCAAATCCTGCACGGCCGCCTGATCGATCCGATCCTGGTCGTGGACGACAATCCGGAAGACCTGGAAGTGATCTCGATCAGCCTGCGCAATGCGGCTTACCCGGTCGAGACCTGCACGGGTGGCCAGGAAGCTCTCCAGTGGCTGGAACAAAAGCGCCCCAGCCTGATCGTCCTCGACCTGCTGATGCCGGAAGTCAGCGGATTCGACGTCCTGGCCCACATCCGGGAGACGCCGGCCCTATGCAAGCTGCCGGTGCTGATCGCGACGGCCAAAGACCTCACCGCCGATGAGGAACGCTTCATCCAGCAGCGGATCGCGACGATCGTCAAAAAGCAGGGGAGCGCGGGAACTGACCTACTGGCACAAATTCGAAGTTTGTTGCATGAATCATATTAAGGGGGCGCGGCACACCGGGTCCGCCCGGCGTTCTGACTGAATCGCGCGGTTCTACGTGCCAGACAGAACATGGGCCAAACTGTCGAGACTTTCTGGCCGCACCCGTGGCGCGACCAGGGCTGCCCACCCTTCCGAGAAACGAACAGGAGTTACACACGAGCATGAGCAGGTCGCGTATTCTTGTAGTGGAAGACAACCCCGACAACCGTATCCTGATCTCCGACATCCTGGACGCCCTGGATTACGCCGTGATCGAAGCGATCGATGGAGAACAGGGAATCGAGCAGGCCATTGCCGAGCGCCCCGATCTGATCCTGATGGACCTTTCGCTGCCTCACATGGATGGCTGGACGGCCGCCGGGACGATCAAGGCCAACCCCGATCTGGCATCCATCCCGATCATCGCCCTCACCGCGCACGCAATGGTGGGCGACAAAGAGAAGGCGCTGGCTGCGGGCTGCGACGATTACATTTCCAAGCCAATCGATCTGCACGAGCTGCAAACCAAGCTGGCCAAGTTCCTGGCTTAGCGCGCCAAGGAGCGCCTATCCACGTGAGAGTCCTGGTTGCGGAAGACAACGCCGACAGCCGGCAGTTGCTGGAAGACATCCTTCGGGTCAAGGGCTACACCGTCAGTTGCGTGGTGGATGGGCAGGCCGCGCTCACGGCAGCCATGGCCGACCCGCCCGATCTGTTGATCCTGGATATCAACATGCCGGTGCTCAACGGCTTCGAGGTCTGCACTCGCCTGAAAGAGAACGCCAGCACGGCGCAGATCCCGATCCTGATGCTGACCGCCCTGGCGGATATCGACAACCGGATCAAAGGGCTGGGACTCGGCGCGGATGATTACATCACCAAGCCCTTCAGCCCGCGCGAGCTGGTCGCCCGCGTCGACGCGCGCATGCGTCAGAAGGTAGACTCCGACCAACTCAGGGCTACGCAGGAACGCATCCAGCGCACCTTCGAGCAGTTCGTCCCCCCGACCGTTGTCCAGCAGCTACTGGACAATCCCGATCAGGTCCGGCTGGGAGGCTCGCTCCAGACCGTGACGGTGGTCTTCGCCGATCTGGAAGGATTCACCCCGGTCGCCGAGCAGGTCGACCCAGAGCATCTGCTGGACATGCTCAACCGCTACCAGGAGCTTCTGGTGCAGCACATCCACCACGAAGAAGGGACCATCGACAAATTCCTGGGGGATGGCCTGATGGCCCTGTTCAATGCCCCCCTGCACCAACCCGATCACGCCCTGCGCGCCATCCGGGCGGCGGTCCGCATCCACAAGGCCCTGCCGGAGTTCTACAGCAGCGTCGATCCGGCCTTCCGCCTGCACGTCAACTTCGGCATCACCACGGGCGAGGCGGTCGTTGGGCGCGTCGGGGCCGTCAACCGCATGAACTACACGGCCATCGGGGATACGGTCAATCTGGCCAGCCGTCTGGAGGACCTCAGCAACGGCGGGCAAATCCTGATCAGCGAATCCACCTATACCCAGGTTAGCGAGCACGTGATCGCCAACAACCTGGGACACAAATCTGTCAAAGGACGTGAGATGCCAGTGGTCGTCTATGAAGTTGTGGGGTTGAAAGCTTGAACGCCAGCATTCTCCTGGTCAGTAAACGAAGCGGGCAGACCCATCATCTCCTGCGGCAGGCCTTGCGCGCGGACGGTTACGGTCTGAACGTCGTGGGGGACATCGAAACCGCCCTGACCGAAGCCCGCCAGAATCCGCCGGTCGCCCTGATCCTGGAAAGTGAGCTGACCGGACAGGACGATCTGGCTTTGTGCCAGTGGCTGCGCACCGACCCGGCCACGATCGCTGTCCAGATGCTCGTCACCACGCGCACCAGCCAGCAGCGACTGGCCGCGCTGGAAGCCGGGGCCGACGAACTGCTGACCTTTCCCCTGGATTGGGTCGAGGTCAGGACGCGGCTGCGCTCCCTGCGCGTGGAACAATCTCGCCTGCCCAGCCTGGAAGACTTCCTGCATCACACCCCCGATCTGGCCCTGGGAGCCAACCCGGTAGACATCCTGGGCAGCGCCGATCTGCTGGCCCACGACCTGAAAAGCCCGCTGGGAATCATCGTCAGCAGCACTGAAATGCTGCGCGATCTGGCCGAGGAACGCCGTCCCCCAAATCAGGCCGACCTCGAACGCCAGAGCATGATGCTCGAAAACATCCTCCAGGCGGCCCGCCGCGAGACGTTCCTGATCAATGACATGCTCGACCTTGCCAAGCTGGAGATCGACGCCTATCCCATCCGGCAGGAGCCGGTCGACCTGGAACTGATCGCTCATACGACGGCACAGGCTAACGCCGCCGCCATCGAGCGCAAGAACATCCACCTGACCGTGAATGCTTCCCCCGACCTGCCGGCCGCCAGTGGAGATCGGGAGTTAATTGGGCGCGTCTTCAACGTGCTGCTGGACACCACCCTGAAATTCGCCAGCGGGAGCGATACGGTCGTCTGGACGCTGGCCGATTCCGGCGGCCAGGTCACCGCCGCACTGACCGATCACGGCCGTCCCCTGCTGCCAGAGTATGCCGAGCGCATCTTCGAGCGGAGTGTCCAGTGGGAAGCCCGCCAGCAGGGCAGCCGGACCAGCGTGGCGATGGGCCTGCCCTTTGCGCGCGCAGCCCTACGCCGCATGGGCGGGAACCTCACCGCTTCCAGCAATACTGCTGACAATTCGACGACCTTTTTGCTCCGTCTGCCACTTGCACGCTGACCCAACGCCACAGACAATAGAGCAGATTGTGCCGTCATCATCCCAGCCAGCGTCGAGTCAAAGGCTGGTAACTGTGAATTGGGGAAAACGTCAGCGACTATGGAGAACAAGGATCAAGCTCAGCCCGAGGTCACGCCGGAAAACATCGAGGACTACTTTGACCGGTACGGGTGGTCGTTCACCCGAGTGAAGGATGAGGTCTGGCAGACCGGGTTTCGGGGCGCCACCAGCAGCTACCGGATCAACGTGCAACTGACGGACAACTGGGTCTTCTTTGTGATCAACCCGTTCGTGATCGGGCCGGATCAGCCCGAACGGCGGCTGCGGTTGTACCATCACCTGCTGCGTCTGAACCACGAAACGAACATGGTGAAATTTGGCATCGACCGGGATGGCGACATTTTCCTGACGGCCGAACTCCCCACGGAGAGCTTCCACTTCAGCCATTTCTCGGACGCCTTGAACGCGCTGGCCCACTATGCGGACACGCACTATCGGGACGTATTCAATCTCGCCCATTCGGACGATACCGAGACACCCTACACCGAAGAACTGGATGCCCCTGCCAGCGATGCCCCACCCGATGAGTTTTGACCGGAACGAGGAGCTGTCCGATGGATTCTCCACGACGCATCCTGCTGGTCGAGGACGAGCCAGATATCGCCGAAATGCTCCGGTTCTTCCTGGAGCAGAACGGCTACGTGCTGCTGCACGCGGAGAACGGCCAGGAGGCATTGCGCCTGACTCACGAGAAGATGCCCCATCTGATCCTGATGGACGGCATCCTGCCGGACATGGATGGCTTCGAGGTGTGCCAGCACCTGCGGGCCATGCCCGCCACGGCACACATCCCGATCATCTTCCTGACCCGCCGTTCCGGGCACGACAACGTCCTGGCCGCGCTGGAGCTGGGCGCGGATGACTTCATCGCCAAGCCCTTCGATCCCGAAGAAATGCTGCTTCGCATCCAGAACACACTGCGCCGGGCCGAGAAAAGCGCCCGCATCGATCTCCAGACCGGCCTGCCCGGCGCGCAGATCGCCCGTGACTATGTGGCCCAGGCCAGGCAGGACTCCAGCCTGGCGATTATCGAAATCCAGATCGCGCACAATGTGCCGTACCGGCAGCGCTATGGCAAGGTGGCGATGAACAACGTCTATGGACGGCTGGGCCAGCTCGTGGTTTCCATGCTGGGCCAGAGCGATATCGCGAGGACCTTCGCCGGGTACGTAAGCGAGAATCACCTGGCGGTTGTCTATCCCGTGGCCGGCGCGGAAAACTTCGCCCGGCAAGTGGCCGTGAGTTTCAACAAAATCATCGGGAAGTTCTACCAGGACACCGACCGCGAGCGCGGGTACGTGGAAATCGGCGGGGAGCGCTCCCCGCTGATGCAGGTCATCTGCCGGGTGTACCTGGGGCGCTCCGGCGCGGCCGCCGGTCGAAGCCGCGGCCCCCGCTAGGCCGAACTCGGCC
>JARKOQ010000097.1 GCA_029976005.1 Aggregatilineales bacterium
TGTCTCGCTTTTGGTTCAAATTCGACACACCGCCGGTGGAAATCAGAACCAACCGTCTATCCGTATGCACGGCTCTCTATTCAAAATTAAGCATTCATCATTCAACATTTCGGAGGGAATCGTGTCCGTCACTTTCCGCGATATCGTCGCCGCCCGCCGGCGCATCCAGCCCTATCTGACTCCCACCCCGCTCGAAGCCGCCCCCGGCCTGGGCGAAGGTATCTTCCTCAAGCTGGAACAGGTTAACCCGACCCACAGCTTCAAGGTACGTGGGGCATTCAATGCCGTGCTAAGCCTGACGGGGGAGGAGCGCGCGCGGGGCATCGTGGCCGCTTCCAGCGGTAACCATGCCCAGGCGATCGCCCTGGCCGCGTCGCACTTCGGGTTGAGCGCCAAGGTCGTCATGCCGGCCCACACCCCGCGCCGCAAGGTCGAAGGCACCCGCCGCCACGGCGCGGAAGTCGTGCTCCACGGCGACCTGTATGACTACGCCGAGCAACATGCCCGCCAGATCGAAGCCAGCGAAGGCCGGACGTACGTCTCCCCCTACAACGATCCGCGCATCATCGCCGGGGCGGGCACCTGCGGCCTGGAGCTGCTGGAGCAGAACCCTGCCCTCGAACGGGTGATCGTGCCGGTTGGCGGCGGTGGACTGATCGCCGGGATCGCCACCGCCATCAAAGCCATCCATCCCCAGGCCGAAGTCATCGGCGTCAACATCGCCGCCTCGCCGGCCATGTACAACGCCTTCCACGGCACGGCCTACCCCCAGGCCGCCGAGACGCTGGCCGAGGCCCTCAGCGGAGAGATCGAGGGCGACCTGACCATCCGCCTCTGCAAGCAGGCGGTCGACCGGATCGTGCGGGTGGACGAAGACGCGACGGCCGCCGCCATGCGCTGGCTGCTCGACGAGCAGGGCTGGCTGATCGAAGGCGGCGGCGCGGTCGGCGTGGCCGCCCTGTTGAGCGGAGTCATCCCGGCCGATGTCCGGCCGACCGCCGTCGTCCTGACCGGCAGCAATCTGGATGCGGCCACCCTGCGGCGAATCCTCGAAAAATAGCCATCGGCGATCAGCGGTCAGCCAGAGGCAAAGACGCGACTCCCATCCCACTGGCCTGCCGCCTCGACACTCCGGGCGGCTCCTTCCGGTGCGAAGCCCTGAATTTTAAGGTGCCGGGTATTGCGCAGAACAAATGTTCCATGTTACGATGACGCGCACCATTAGAACATATATTCTAGTTCATCGAGGTGCGCCATGCTTCACACCACCACCCCAGCCCCAACTCTTGCCCAGGCCCTGGTCGCCTGGTGGTTCCGACTGTTCCTGGCCGTCGTCGAGCCGTGGATCGCCCCCCGCCCGGCCGCGCGCCGGCAGGCGACCGCCCGATCCATCCCGGCCCGGCCGACCGCCCCCGCCCAGCGCCTCTACCCCATCCCGCCTGAGCGCGCCCACCTCTACGCCCGCGCCGCTGACGAAGGCTGGGACTGAACAAGGCGCGGTCCGGGGCCAAGTTTCCGCTTGCCTTCGGACACGGAACCCGGCACACTTGCGGAGGATTGGCGCAGTGCGATCGGGGATGCCGGGAATGCCGCTGAGTTTCGTTCGAGGGGATATCTTCCTGAGCCGGGGGCGCGTGTTGGTCTTTGGGGCCAACGCGCGCGGCGGCGCGGAAAGCGACCCGACCTTCACCGCCCTGCTCGACCGCTACCCGGCCGCGTTGGCGAGCTTCCGCAAGCAGGCCCGCGCCGGACGCCTCCCACCCGGTTCCGCCTGGATCTGGCGCGAAGCGCTGCCCTGGCTGGCGTTACTCGTCGTGCGTGACCGGGCCGGGAGCGCCACCCGCCCCCGCTACCTGGAAGACGCCGCGCAGCAGATCGCCCGCGACTGGCCCCGAGAGAACATCCACACTCTGGCCCTGGCCCGTCCCGGCGGCCGGGAGGAATGGCCCGCCCTGCGCGGAGTCCTGGCCGAGTGGCTGGACGCCAGTCCGCTGTCCGTCGTTGTCTACGAAGACCACCTGCCCGCCGTGCGGGCCGCCGAACCCTGGGACGGCGCGGCCCCCTAGTCCGCTTCGAGCTGGAGATTGCTCCGGGCGGACGCGCACAGGGACGAGCCGCCTGCGGCCAGCCAGCGCTGAAGCGTCTCGCTGCTGGCGGCGTCCGTCTGAGTGTCCGCGTAGATGCCCGTCCCCCAGGTGTAGTAGTAACGCGATTCCTCCGGCCAGGCGCTCCAGGCATACACGAACACGCTCGGCCCGCCGTTGTAACAGGCGAAGGCCAATCCTACGTCGTTCCGGGGGTTGTACGGGCTGTTCAGGCACTCGCTCAGGACACTCAGCCCGCGCCGGGCGTTGGTATCCGGGTCGAGCATGTCCTCGCCGATGGCGAAATGGAGGGGCATGACCTGCATCAGGCCCTGCGCCCCGGCGGGGGACTGGGCCAGCGGATCGCCGCAGCTCTCGATCTGGATGATCGTCGCCACCAGGTCGGGATCGAGCTGGGCTTCGGCGGCCCAGCGCACAATCTCGGCCGTCCAGTGATCGACCTCGGCCGTGAACAGCGGCGCGATCTGGCCGCCGGGCGGTGCTTCCAGCCGCCGCTCGTCCGTGTAGCGGCCGAGCGACTCGAAGTGCGCAACCATGTTGGGCAGGAAGGAGCCAATCAGCGCCAGCACCGCGCACAGCGCGATCCAGAACGGCAGCAGGCGCACCAGACAGCCGCGTGATTGGGGTACCGCTTCGGTTTCGCTTGGTTTCGCCGGTTTTTCGCGTGCCATCGTCGAGATCGATCGCCTGATCGGCCGCCTGAATGACCGCCGCCGGAGGTCGATCATACCCTTTCTACCGGTCTTTACGCATCCATGGCCGGAGAGTTCCTCAGAGTTGTCTCACCTAGAAGCAGTCTGAACCGCCAAGAACGCCAAGGAAAAACGCAGAGAAAGGCTAACCATCGAAAAAACTCCTCCTTAGGGTGATCCGCCTCCTGATCGCCAAACGAAAAGCGGCGTCCCTGGGGGAACGCCGCTCGGCTATCCTCGCCCGACTTTCCGCCGGATCAGGCCACCTCGACCACGGAGGTATGCACGTTGAACTGGGGCGGATTTTCCAGATGCTTCTTGACCGCGCACTGATCGGCGGCGCGGATCACCGCTTCCTTGTACTTCTCCGGGAAATCCGGCGGCACCTGGATGTCCAGCTCCACCTGATCGATCATGCGCGTGAAGGGATTGGAAGACATGCGCTGCACGATGCGGATGTTCTCGGTCGGGATGCCGCGCTGCGTGCAGAAGCTCAGGACGTAAATCCCGGCGCAGGTGCCAATCGAAGCCAGGAACAGGCCAAACGGGGCCGGCGCGGAGCCATCCTGGTTGGTCGTGATGACCATGTCCCCGCTGATGGCATCAACCTGCGCGCCGCCGGGAAAGACGATTTGCATTTCCATGGGTATGTTGACCTCGGTTCATCGAACAATCAACCGCTCAATACACCTGCTTAGATGCAGCCATTTCTCGGAGGTCGCGCGCCAGACGGAAAAACATCCGCGCGAGGCTCTCTCGCGCGGATGGAGAAGTCGATCGGTTGCCGGAAGGTGGTTCTAGGACAGGGTATCGGCTTCCTCGGCCGCGGCGGCCGCTTTTTTAGCCGACCGCTCCGCCATCCGGTCGCGCAGAACGTGAATCGCGGGCGGAGCCACGGAGATCAGGACGATCAGGATGATGATCGGCAACAGATAGCGGTCCACATCCGGGATCAGGCTGCCCAGGAAGTAGCCCAACAGGGGAATGCCGATCGCCCACAGCGCGCCGCCCACCACGTTGAAGGACAGGAAGCGCCGGTAATGCATCGTCCCGATTCCGGCCACGATGGGAGCGAAGGTGCGCACGAACGGCATGAAGCGCGCCAGGATGATGATCTTGCCGCCGTGTTTTTCGTAGAGATGCTGGGCCTGGAGCAGGTACTTCTTCTTGAAGAAGCGCGAGTCCTCGCGCTGGAAGAGCCGCCGGCCTACCTTGTGGCCGAACCAGTAGCCGACCGTATCCCCGGTCACCGCCGCGATGAAACACCCCACGATCAGGACCGGCAGGCTGAAGATGTCATGGTCGATAATTGCCCGCGAAGCCGGGGAAGCCAGAAAGCCCGCCGTGAACAGCATGCTGTCCCCCGGCAGGAAAAAGCCCACCAGCAGCCCCGTTTCCGCGAAGATAATGCCAAACACGCCGATGTAGCCGATCGTGATGATGAACTGTGTCAGATCCATCCGTCTGTCCTGTTGCTTTCCTCACTACCAGGTTGAACATAACAGGGGGAGTTTACCATAGTCCTCCCCAAACCCCAATAACCCTGCGACCGCGCCAGGGCTGCCGGAGAAGGTCTATTCTTCCTCAGGCAGGCGCGTCACCGCCCGCGTCCCGCGCAGGCGCAGGTAGAAGAAGGCCAGCGCCAGCCCGGCCAGCGCCAGCAGGGTCATCTTCTCGTACTGCTTGACGAGGCCGAGCACCGCCTGCCAGTGTTCGCCCAGCACCAGCCCAATCACGGCCAGGAGACCGTTCCACAGCACCGTGCCCAGTGTGGTCGACAGCAGGAAAGCGCCCATCGGCATGCGATTCATCCCGGCCGGGATCGAAATCAGGCTGCGCACGACGGGCACCAGTCGCCCGAAGAACACCACCATCTGGCCGAAGCGGGCAAAAAAGGCCATCGCCCGGTCGAGGTCGCGCTCCTCGATCAGCAGGAAGCGTCCGTAGCGGCGCACCAGGGCGCGGATCACCGGCTCGTCCAGCCAGCGGCCCAGGTAATACAGCGCCAGTGCCCCCAGCACCGAACCCAGCGTCCCGGCGATCAGAATCCCCACCAGGCTCAGGCGCTGCTGCGCGACCAGGAACCCGGCGAACGGCATTACCAGTTCCGACGGAATCGGCGGGAACACGTTCTCGGCAAACATCACGACCGCGATGCCGGGATATCCCACACCGACGATGACGTGTTCGATAATCACCCGAAGCTGTTCGAGAATCTCGGCCATACCATCCTCCACGCCCCCCTGCTTACCTGTAATCCCGTTCCCCCATGCCGGCCCGGAAAACCGCCCGGCGGCCGTCCCAGTGTAGCCGAAGAACGCGCTTCCGGCCAGGATGACCTCAATACCAGGCCACACTCATAGTACAATACAGGTGGAAGGTCGAATATCCCCACGGGAGGAGCGCCATGACCGCCACCCAGCCCACCAATGTCCGGCCATCCCCTCTGGCTGGCCGCTGGTATCCCGCCAACCCGCGCGAGCTGAGGATGATGCTCGATGACTACCTGGACGCGGCCGCGCCGGTCGCCCCGCCGGGGCCAATTGTGGGACTGCTGGCCCCCCACGCCGGACTGGTCTATTCGGGGCCGGTCGCGGCCTACGCCTACAAGCTGATCGCCGGCCCCGCGCCGGACCTCGTGGCCGTGATCTCGCCCTCGCACCACGGCTATCCCGCCCCCTTGCTCACCACCGGCCACGACGCCTACGCCACGCCGCTCGGCACGGTACCGGTCGACGGCGAGGCCGTGCGGGCGCTGGGGGAGATCGTCGACCTGTACCCGGTCGTCCGCGACCCGGAGCATTCCCTGGAAATCGAGCTGCCCTTCCTACAGCACGTGCTCGAAGGCGCGTTCCGCCTGCTGCCGGTCATGGTGCTTGACCAATCCGCCGCGGGGATGCGCCAGCTTGGCCTCGCCCTGGCCCAGGTCCTCCAGGGACGCAACGCGCTTCTGGTCGCCAGCTCGGACCTCTCCCACTTCTACCCCCAGAGAATCGCCGACGCCCTGGACGCCTACCTGCTGGAACAGGTGAGCGCATTCGATCCGGAGGGTGTTCTGGAGGCCGAGGAGAAGCAGCAGGGCTACGCCTGCGGGCGCGGCGCGATCGCGGCGGTGATGTGGGCGGCCCAGGCGCTTGGCGCGAACCGGGCCCAGGTGCTGCATCATGCCACCTCCGGAGCCGTCAACGGCGACACTCACTCGGTGGTCGGCTACGGTGCGGGCGTCTTCTACCGCGCCGAGCCGGAGCAGGCATAAGAGGTGTATTAGAGTCGCCCGGCGGACCTGCCCACCGCCTGCTTTGTGTTACAATAGCCCGGAGTACATTTGGAGTAAATGGATTTCTTTTCTTGTATTTCAGATCAGGAGCGAACACAATGGCAGTCCGACATGCGCAGGCCGTCTGGAAAGGCAACCTCCGCGAAGGCAACGGCGCGATGAAGCTAGGCAGCGGCGCGTTCGAAGGCGCGTACAGTTTTGGCACGCGCTTCGAGGAAACACCCGGCACCAACCCCGAAGAACTGATCGGCGCGGCTCTGGCCGGCTGCTTCTCGATGGCGCTCAGCGCCAACCTGGAGCGGGCCGGATTCACCGCGGCCAGCATCCAGACCGCCGCCAAAGTCCACCTCACCCGCACCGACGCCGGTTTCCGGATCACGACCATCGAGCTGGACACCGAAGCCAGCGTGCCCGGCGTCGACGAGACCACCTTCCAGCAGCAGGCCGAAGCCACCAAGACCGGCTGCCCGGTCTCCAACGCCCTGACCGGCGTCGAGATCAGGCTCAACGCCCGGCTGGTCTGAGTCCCCGATTGCGGTACACTAGGAGGGGTGCTTTCCACAGGGAAGCGCCCCTTTTTCGTCCCAGCCAGAGAGCCGGAATCCCTGCATGGCCTTCGCCGAAGTGGTCGTTTACGTGCCGGTGCGCACGGTCTTTCACTATCACATCCCCGCCGGACTGGCCGGACGGCTCCAGCCCGGCCACCTGGTGCGCGTCTCGTTTGGCACGGGCGAGCAGCCGGGGATCGTGATCGGCCTGAGCGAGCACAGCCCGGTCGAGCAGACCAAGCCCGTGCTGGAGCTGCTCGACTCGCGGCCCGTGATGAGCGACATCCACATCGGCGTGGCGCGCTGGCTGAGCGAGACGACCCTGGCCCCCCTGGGTGCCTGCCTGTGGCTCTTCCTGCCGCCGGGATTGACCGGCCGCTCGGAGCCGCGCCTGAGCCTCACCCCGCTGGCGGCGCAGGACCCGGCCGTGCAGGAGACTTCCCGGTTCGACGACGACGCCTTGCAACTCCTCAGCCTGTTGCGGCGGCGCGGGCCGCTGCTGGGCAAGCAACTCAATCAGGCCATGCGCGCCAAAGCCTGGGAGCCGGCCGCCCAGGCCCTGATCCAGCGCGGTCTGGTCCAGCGCGAAACCGTCCTGGCCCCGCCGGTCGTCCACGCCCGCACCATTCGCACTGCCCGCCTGGCGATCCCGGCCGAGCACATCGACGCCATCGCCACCCGTCTGGGCCGCGAAAGCCGCCGGGCCAACGTCCTGGAGGTCATGCTGGCCTCGCCGGAAGCCCGCCCCACCCTCGCCAGCGTATGCCAGGCGGCGGGCTGCACCGAGCGCGTTGTCAAGGACATGGCCGCCGAGGGCGACCTCGTGCTGACCCCGCCCAACCGCTGGCACGAGTTGACCGCCCCCACCGCCCAGGTCGCCGCCCAGATCGAAGCCGGGGAGTTCGACAAAACACCCCGCCAGAAGGACGCCCTGCAAGCCCTGGTCGCCGCCAACGGCGCGCTGCCGGCGGGCAGGCTCAGCGCCGCGATCGTCAAATCCCTGGCCGAGCGCGACCTGATTCGAGAAGGCGAGCAGCCGGCCATCGTGGCCCTGCCGCCCCGCTACCTGACCCGCACCGGCCAGATCGATCCCGCCGCGCTGCTGGCCCGCCTGATCGCGCTGCGCGGCGGCGAAAGAGCCTTGCACACCCTGCGTCTGCTGGCCCGCGAAGGCGACGCGATCCCGATCAACTGGATCGAAGCCCAGACCGGCGCGGACCTGGACCTGCTGCGCGACATGGCCGAGGACGGCCTGATCCTGCTCAGCGAGGACGATGCCTGGCGCGATCCGCTGGCCGAACAGAACTTTTCCCCAACGGTCGCCCCGCCCTTCACCCGCGATCAGGAGGCCGTCTGGACGGAGATCGCCGCGCACATGAACGCGGTCAAGTGGCACGACATCACCCCCCTGCCGGACGAGCCGCACACCTTCCTGCTGCACGGGATCACCGGCTCCGGCAAGACCGAAATCTACCTGCGCGCGGTGGAACACGCCCTGGCCCACGGCCGGGGGGCGATCGTGCTCGTGCCGGAAATCGCGCTCACGCCGCAGACCGTCAGCCGCTTCGCGGCGCGCTTCCCCGGCCAGGTGACCGTCATCCACGGCGATCTGTCGGCCGGGGAGCGCTTCGACGCCTGGCGGCGCGCCCGCAGCGGCGAAATCCGGGTGATCGTCGGGACGCGCTCGGCGCTGTTCACCCCCCTGCCCGACCTGGGCCTGATCGTGCTGGACGAGGAACACGACGCCAGCTATAAGCAGTCCCCGCCGCTGCCCCCGCCCTACTACCACGCCCGCGACGTGGCGATCGAGCTGGCCCGCCGCAGCCAGGGTACGGTCATCCTGGGCAGCGCCACCCCCTCCCTGGAGAGCACGTATCTGGCCCGGCGCGGCCTGTACCATCCCGTCGTGCTGCCCGTCCGGGTGGCCGGCCACCGGGGCGCGGTGCTCCAGCCCGGCCAGACTTCCGACGCGCCAGCCCTTTACCGTCCCGGCAATCCGGCCGACGCGCGGGCCATCGACCTGCCTGCCGTCGAAGTGATCGACATGCGGGCCGAGCTGAAGTCCGGCAACACCACCATGTTCAGCCGCGCCCTGCAGAGCGCCCTGGCCGGAGTCCTCCAGCGCCGGGAGCAGGCCATCCTGTTCCTGAACCGGCGCGGATCGGCCAGCTATGTCTTCTGCCGGGACTGCGGTTACGTGGCCACCTGCCCGCGCTGCGAGATGCCGCTCACCTACCACGAGGCGGCGGAGATGCTGCGCTGCCATCACTGCGGGCACCGGGAAGGCCTCCCAACGCGCTGTCCGGCCTGCCGCAGCCCGCGCATCAAGCACTTCGGCGCGGGGACGGAATCCGTCCAGGCCGCGCTGGGGGAGTTGTTCCCGGACGCGCGCTCGATCCGCTGGGATCGGGACACGGCCAGCCACCACCGCGATCACGACGCGATCCTGACCCGCTTCGCCGCGCGGGATTCGGACGTCCTGATCGGCACGCAGATGATCGCCAAGGGCCTCGACCTCCCCGCCGTCACCCTGGTCGGAGTCCTGAACGCCGATGTCGGGCTGGCCCTGCCGGACTTCCGGGCGGCCGAGCGCACCTTCCAGTTGCTGACCCAGGTGCTGGGCCGGGCCGGGCGCGGGCAGTTGCCCGGCCGGGGGATCATCCAGACCTACCAGCCCGATCAGATGGCGATCCAGGCCGCGTCCCGCCAGGATTACGAGGCCTTCTACAACGCCGAGATCGAGAGCCGCCGGGAGCTGGGCTATCCCCCCTTCCGCCGGCTGGCCCGCCTGTTGATCCGCCAGCGCAGCGCGCCCCAGGCCCAGCGCGAGGCCGAGCAAGCCGCCCGCCTCCTGACCACGCGCATCCGCCAGATGCAGCTCGACGCCACCAGCCTGATCGGCCCCGCGCCGTGCTTCTTCAGCAAGCTGGAAGGCTACTACCGCTGGCACATCCTGGTGCGCTCCCCGGAGCCGGCCACGGTCTTCGACGGGATGGACCTGGCCCGCAACTGGTACCTGGACATTGATCCGCTGGATGTGCTGTAGCCGGGCCGCGCGGACAGAGCTACCCCATCAACGGCAAAACGAACCATACAAGAACTCCCACGGCAAGCAGCCCGGAACAAGCAGCAGAGCCTACGAATCATGCCCTTACTCTGCGTCCGCCGCGACCTCCGCGGTGAGATACTTTTTCCGGCCTGATGCGCCGGGTACATGGCCGATCCGCCATTTCCAAAACCGGGCGCTCTGTTACAATCAGCCCCATGACTCGCCTGAAACCTTCCCTCGAACGTCTGATCCGGCATCCCCATTTCGCGATCGGGCTGATCTTCCTGGTCGCGCTCGGCCTGCGGTTAGGCTACGTGACTTTCAGAACCGACTGGCCGCCCATTCGCGGAGGGGACTACCACTGGTACGCGGACTACGGCAGCACCCTGGTGCGCACCGGCTGGACGCTCGGCCCGCCGCCAACCGGCCCGCTTTTCCTCCTGGTGGCGGGCTACGCCGAGCAACTGACCCCGCCCGACTTCCCGGATCAGGACGGCTGGCTGCTCCAGCGGATGGTGGCCGGGCCGCAGGTCTTCCCCGATCCGCTGGGCCGGGGCGCGGCCGCGATCCGGCTGCTCAACGCCCTGCTCGGCAGCCTGACGGTGGTCATGGTCGACCGGATCGGGCGCGCGGCCTGGTCGAGAAAGGCCGGGCTGCTGGCCGCGCTGCTCGTCGCGATTGGCCCGCCCTTCGTGATCGAGGCCGGCAACCTCGTGACCGAGTCGATCGCCCTCTTCCTCCTGACCTGGGCGACCGCCCTCTGGCTGGAGAAAATCGATCATCCGGACTGGCGGCTGATGGCCGCCACGGGCGGACTGCTGGGGATCGGCGCGCTGACTCGCTCGGTCTTCCTGGGCATCCTGGCGATCCCGGTGAGTCACCTGCTGCTCACCCTGGGCTGGCGCGAACGGGCCTGGGGCCGCCTGCTGCGCTGCGGGAGCGTGCTGGTCGTCTGCTTCCTGCTGACCCTCGCTCCCTGGACGCTCTACAACCTTGTGCAGTGGGACCGCCTGACCCTGACCGGCGAGGGGTTGATGGGCACCCTGTACGTGGGCGCGGCCGGCTGGAAAGACCCACAGGCGGTCGATGCCGAGCTGGGATTCAGCGGCGATACCCAGGGGAGCGCGGATCGCGAGGCTCGCCAGGACGCCTACGCCCAGGGGTTCATCCAGACCGTGCTGGCCGACCCGCTCGGCTACCTGACCCGGCGGCTGGGCGAGCTGGGCGGCGCCCTGCTCCAGCCGCACAACACCACCGCCTTCCCCGGCGAAAGCCTCAAGGAGCTGGCGCTGGCCTGGCTGCGCGACGATCGCTCGCTGGCCGGGCTGGGCCGCCTGATCCAGGGTGAGTCCTTCTGGCCCAAGCTGGCCCTGTACGTCTTCCACTACGCGGCCCTGCTGCTGGGGGGCCTGGGACTGGCGCTGAACCTGCGGCGCTGGCGGGCGCTGTGGCCGCTGGTTGCCACCCTGGCCTACTTCCTGGGCATCCACCTGGTGCTGGCCGCCATCCCGCGCTACCTGTTTCCCCTGGAGCCTTTCTGGGTTTTGTTCGCGGCCGCGTTCCTGGTTGCGCGCCCGCTTGCTCGCCCTGGGTCGATCCCCGCCCAGACATGAGGCCGCGAACAGGGCCATCGAATCATCAGCCCTAGAGGCATCTCATTGCTGAGAACACGCGCTAACAGCACCAGGGTCGCAGGGCGAGAATTCGATTCCTGGAGCCATCCTCGGCATTCCTCACGCTCTCTGAGGCAGGTTTTTCCATCTCCTGCCTTTCTTCGTGTTTTTCCTTGGCGTTTTGGCGGTTCAGGCTGCTTGTAGCTTTGTCCGGTCCGCGACTGGCACCCGGCCCGGCTGGAAGGCTACAATAGCACCGACCTGAGGGACTTTCGTAACGGATGCAGGCGATGGCCCAGAGAACGCCCCATGCCTCCCCAATCCACTTTCTGGTGTTTGCCCCCGGCCTGGATGCCTGGGTCTTTCGGGCCGCCTATCGCTACTGGACCCTGTTCAAGCCCATTCTGTACACCATGCGCACCCCGGACGACCTGGCCCTGGTCACTTACCCGATCGAGGAGGGCCATGCCGTGGCCGTGACACTGGTCATGCGGCGTGATACCGCCAGCACCGTCCAGGCGATGGCCGCGCGGATGCTGCCCGATGCATTCCTCGATCCGCTGGTCTACGACGCGCCGGAGGACCTGCGCCTGACCCTGGACGGCCGGGCAGCCTACAACCAGCGTTATGGCGTGCCGGACCCCACACCGGGCGGAGCCTGACCCATGCGGCTGGATGACTACCAGTGGTCGCGCAACCCGCGCGGCATGCACAACGAAAGCGTCTTTCGCATCCGGCCGGAGCGCTACCAGCAGATTCGGGCCGGGTGGGTCAAGCTGGTCGCCTCCGACGTGGAATACGTCCAGAACATCCCGACCCTGCTGGCCGCCAACATCACGCCCATCGTGCGCATCTACCGCCCCCAGTTCAGCGACAAGCCCGCCGATGCCCAGGCTTACGCCAGCATCCAGAGCTACATCAGCGCGGGCGTGCGCTGGTTCGAGCTGTGGAACGAGCCGAACCTGGGCAACGAATGGCCCTCCCACCTGGAGCCGGGCCTCGACCCGGAAAACATCGAGGTCTACATCGCGCCGATGATGAACCACTGGATCGAGTGGGCCGAGCGCGTGATCCAGATGGGCGGCTATCCGGGCTTCATCGCCCTGGGGCCGGGGGCCGTCCGCCGCCACGCGGCCACGATCTGGCTGCGCAACATGATGGGCTACCTGCGCACGGCCCATTACAGCCGCTTCCGGGCGGTGCTGGGCAACGGCCTGTGGTTCGCCGATCACCCCTACATCTACAACCACTTCTCGCAGGAGATTCCCGGCGGTGGGCCGCTCAGCGCGCGATCGCCGGAACAGCAGAACGCCCTGGAAGGCGGCTGGCACTTCGACTATCCCTACGACGCGATCTGCCAGGCAGACGATCCCGGCCGCAGCGTGTGGGGCGGCACGCCGTCCACCCCCTACGGCGACCCGGTCGGGCTGACGGCGATGGGCGGCGCGTTCATGGACCTGCTGCGCGATTACTTCGGCGGCGGCATGGTGCCGGTGATCGGGACGGAAGGCGGCATCTGGCCCTGGCCCGGCCCCGGCGAGGCCCCGCGCGTGGACGATGCGCGCTACCCCGGCGTGACCTGGCGCAGCCATGCCGAGGCCATGACCGCCATGTTCGACTGGATTGCCGGACCGCAGGCTCCCCCCTGGCTATTTGGAGTCACGCTCTGGAAGGAAGACTACTACTGGGAGACCGCGCACGGCACCGCCCCTACGGTCGAGCGGCTGGCTGCGACGAATCCGCCCTACAAAAGCGTTCCCGCGCTCGATACCGGCGGCACGGTCTGGCCGGGGGTGGGTGGAGAAGCGCCGGAAGTCGAAGTGCCGGAAGGCCCCGGCCCCGTGCACGGCGGGCCAGATCACCACTTCTTCTTCCTCAGCCCGGACCTCGACCCGGCCTGGTTCTTCGCGGCGGCGGAAGCCTACTGGGCGCGTTTCAGGCCGGTGCTGCTCGACCAGCCTGAGTTCATCCAGTGGATGCCCTACAGCAAGACCCTGGCCGTGACCGTGATCAGCAGTCCGGCCCAGGTCGAGGCCATGAACACCCTGCTGCGCGATCCCTGGCCGAATATCTGGTACGATCTGATCGTGGTCGACTCGGCGGACGCGCTGGCGGCAATCTTCGCGCAGCGGGTGGCCGCCGGGCGGCGCTTCGGATAGGGCACGGTCGCATGTCACAGCCAGGCCAATTCTGGGAACGCCTCCGCACCAGGTTCAGGATCAAGCTGCCCCAACGCCCGCGCTGGCCGGGCTTCAAGGCTGTCTTGCGCGGGATCGCCACCGCCCCATTCAGGCTGCTCAAGTTCATCGCCCTGCTGCCCGTCCACCTGGTCAAGTTCCTGATCAGGCTGCCCCGGCGCATCTGGCGGGCCTGGAAGGCCGCGGCGCGGGCCTTGTACGTGGGCCGCCGCAAGACGGCGGCAGGCATCCGCAAGGGGATTTACTACGTCCGCGAAGGCCGCCGGCTGCGCCGCACCTACCTGCCCGCCGATCGAATCAGGCACGCCCTGTACGTCCGGTTCCATCCGCGCCGGACGCTGCACGGCCTGGCCTGCCTGCGCACCCGCCTGCGCGGGCGAGCAGTCTGGAACTCGGTCCCCGGGCTGGCCGTCGTGCCCCGCGCGCTGACCTGGGCGCGCCATTATCGCCGCCACCTGTCCCGCTACCGCGACATCGACGCGATCCGTTCGATCGTCTACGCCGACGAGACCCCCATCGAGGGCATCAAGCCGCCCACCCCCATCGGCTACCGCGCCCGGCGCGACAGCATCCGGCCGCGCTGGGGCGCGCTGCTGCACGGCCTCGTCCACCTGAGCGAGACCCAGCGCGTCCTGGAGCTGGGCACGGCCTTTGGCCTGTCCGGGCTGTACATCGCGCGCGGCCTGCTGGACAGTTTCCCGGTCCGCACGTGCTATTTCGTGACCATCGAGCGCAACCGGCAGTTCGCCCGCATCGCCGAAAACAACTTCGACGAGCTGGGCTACCTGGATTTTGTGCACGTGATTCAGGGGGATTTCGAAACCGAGCTGGAGCGCGCACTCGACCTGATCAAGCCGCTTCAGATGGCCTACATCGACGGCAATCACGACTGCGACGCGACCCTGCGCTACGTCTCCCAGCTCAAGGCCAGGGCGCGCCCCGGCAGCCTGATCATCCTGGATGACATCCACTGGTCGCCGGAGATGACCCGCGCCTGGCGCACGATCCAGCAGATGCCGCGCGTCGCCGCCACCGTCGACCTGTGGCAGTGGGGGATCGTCGTCACCGGACCCGGCCCGACCGAAACCGGCCAGGCCCTGCACCTGAGCGCGCGGCTGTAAGGGGTTTCTTAGATCGGCCGGGCGGCAGGCATGCTATACTGACGGCAGCGCCCGCGAGACATCCGGCAGATACCTTATTGGGAGGAACCCAGCCTTGGCCGATCCCACGACACTCATCACCCCAGCCCCTAAAACGGACACGATCTGGCTGGCGGTTTTCGTGGTTCCCCCGCAGGATCACCCCCTGGCCGTCCAGGGCAGCCCATTGATCGGGTACGATGTATGGACAGGCACGCTCTTCCCTGACGAGGGCGCGGTCTGGCCGGGGTTCACCAGCAGCCAGGTCAACCGCATTCGCGCCTTGCCCAGGCCCTACGGGGTGCACATCACCGTCGGCGACGCGCTCGAATACCCGGCCACCGTCCTGCCGGAAGTCGCCAGCCGCCTCGAAGGAATCGCCGCCCAGGTCGCGCCGTTCGTCCTGAAGGGCGCTTCCTACGACCAGCACTACTGGGATACCGTCCTGGCCCTGCGCTGGGAAGCGGGCATCAACGACCTGCACCGGCTGGCCGTGGCCAGCGCCGTGCACATCAACACCCTGCGCCACCGCCTGAACCGGGTCACGGTCCCCATGACCACCCAGCCCCACCTGCTGCGCGACTGGGCGATCGAGACCGTGTTCGGCCGCCACTGGACGATCGAGAAGTACTACCCCCACCTCACCCTGGGCAATGCGCTGGAAAACCAGGCGGAGCGCGACCGGCTATGGGCCACCTGGCAGCGCAGCGGCTACCTCAGCCAGGACATGGGCGAGTACGATCTGCCGGTCGACCGGCTGTATCTGATGACGCTCACGCGCGAAAACCGGTTCTGGGGGATTCATCCCGACTACCCGGACGGCTTCCCGCTGCAAGGCTGATCCCGTCCGGAGCCAGCCTCAGGCGGGTCCGCCCCGCCCGGCCGCAGCCTCGTCGACCATCCACAACAGACTGCCACGCATAGGCCGGATAATCTGGGCCGGCAGGCGATCCGGCTGATACGTGCCGTACAGCACCTGCTGGAGCCGCCCTGCCTTGCTCGCCCCCGACACCAGGAACAGGATGTGCCGGGCCGCATTCAGCGCGGCCGGCGTCAGGCTGATCCGCCAGCTTGCCAGTTTGTCCACCTGGTAGGCCGTCACCCAGCGTTTCGCCTCGCGGATAGCCTCCGCGCCGGGGAACAGTGACGCGGTATGCCCATCCTCGCCCATGCCCAGCAAGACCAGGTCGAACGCGGCGGTCAGGGCGTCGCCCCGCCGAATCCGGGCAGCGAAGAAGGTGCGCAGCATGCCCTCGTATTCCGCCGCCGCGGCGGCCGGGGCCATCTCGCCGTGCATGCGGTGTACATTCTGGGCCGGGATGGGCACGCGAGAGAGCCAGGCTTCCCAGGCCATGCGGTAGTTGCTG
This sequence comes from Aggregatilineales bacterium, assembly GCA_029976005.1. Taxonomy (GTDB): domain Bacteria; phylum Chloroflexota; class Anaerolineae; order Aggregatilineales; family Ch27; genus JARKOQ01. Next base: position 15,989 of record JARKOQ010000097.1, read on the forward strand.
TCCTCGTGCTCCGGCGGTACCGGGCGCTCGTCCCCCCAAAAGACGTGGATGGCAGCCCAATCAAGCTGGGCGGCCAGATCGTCCTGAGCCAGCCGGGCATACAACAGGCGCGGCGTCGACCCACCCGACAGCGCCAGCGTCGCCTGCCCGCGTTCCGCGATCGCCTCCCTGGTGATGGCAATCACCTGCCGGGCCGCCGCATCCGCCAGCGCCGCCGGGTCACGATAGGTCTTGACGGTGCTCATGTCCGTTCCTCAATTGCAAGTATTCATCCCGCGCCGCCCTGGGGCTCTTCTGCGTCATGCGTCAGGCAGCCCATCCGCCAGCGCCGGCCGTCGGCCTGCATGAACGCATCGGCAGCCTCCGGCCCCCAGCTTCCCGGCGCGTAACTCGCCAGCGGCGGGGCCTCCGCCGACTGCCAGCCCTCCAGCACCGGATCGACCAGCTTCCAGGCCAGCTCGATCTCGTCGCTGCGGGCAAACAGCGAGGCATCCCCATTCAGCGCGTCCAGCAGCAGGCGCTCGTAGGCATCCGGCAGCGGCTGCCCGTTGAACGAGGACCGGTAATGGAACTCCATGTCGACCGGCTGCATGGCCTGGGTCGAATCCGGCACTTTGGCCTGAAAGGTCAGGTGCAGCCCCTCGTCCGGCTGGATGCACATCGCCAGCACGTTCGGCAAGAACTCGGTATCCTGCGGCAGGTTGAACATGACGTGCGGCGGCCGCTGGAAGCGGACGCTGATCTCGCTCGTCTTGGCCGCGAGCGCCTTGCCGGAACGCAAATAGAACGGCACGCCCTGCCAGCGCCAGTTGTCGATGTACAGCTTGAGCGCCGCATAGGTCGGCGTCTCGGAGTCGGGAGCCACGCCCTCGGCGGTGTGGTAGCCCGCATACTGAGCGCGCACCGTGTCCTGAGGGCGGATCGGCCGGATCGCGCTCAGGATTTTGGCCTTCTCGTTGCGCACCGCGTCGGCATTGAACGACGCGGGTGGCTCCATCGCCACCAGGGACAGCAGTTGCAGCAGGTGGTTCTGGAACATATCGCGCACCACGCCGGACTGGTCATAGTATCCGGCCCGGTGGCCCACATCCACCGTCTCCGCCACCGTGATCTGGACGTGATCGACGTAGCGCCGGTTCCAGACCGGCTCGAAGATCGTGTTGGCGAAGCGGAAGAACAGGATGTTCTGCGCGGTTTCCTTGCCCAGGTAATGATCGATCCGGTAAATCTGATCCTCGCCGAAGACGGCATGCACCTCTTCATTCAGCGCGCGGGCCGACTCCCGATCGTGGCCGAACGGCTTTTCGATCACGATCCGCCGCCAGCCCCCGGCCGAGCGGTTCATCTCCGCCCGCGCCAGGTTCTGGATGGAATCCACGTACAGCTCCGGGCTGACCGAGAGGTAGTACAGCCGGTCGGCCGGGCCGCCCTCCAGCCTGACCAGCAGGCGATCCAGCTTCCTGAAGTCGTCCAGCTCCTTCAGGCTGCCCGGCGAATACCAGATTTTCTCCCGGAAGGCTTTCCAGCGCTCCGGCTCGAAAGCCTCGCCCATGAAGCGACGGGCGCTTTCCTCCAGCCCATCCCGGAATTCCTCGTGGCTGTAGGGCCGCCGCGCCGTCCCAATGATGCGGGTTGATTCGGGCAGCCGCCCCTTGCAATAGAGGTTCAACAGGGCGGGAATCAGCTTGCGATTGGTCAGGTCGCCCGAAGCGCCGAAGATGACGATGCTCGTACTGCCAGTCATGGTTGGATTCCTTTGATGGACAAGAAGTATCTATCCGGCCAATCCGATCGACAAGCGGACTCTAGCCCAGCCGGCTGAAGTGGCGCAGCCCGTCCGCCCCGGCGACGATAACGTCCGTCACCAGCCCCAGGAACAGCCCGTGCTCGACAATCCCGGCCCGGCTTTCCAGGCTCCGCGCCAGCGCGCCGCAGTCCTCGATCGGGCCAAAGCGCGTATCCAGAATCAGATTGCCCTGGTCCGTGTGGAAGGGCGTGCCATCCCCGGCCAGGCGCAGCACGGCCTCGCCACCAAGCGACTGCAAAAAACGGACGTGCGACCGCCAGCCGAACTCGACCACCTCGATCGGCACCGCCCAGTGAGTCCCCAGCGTCCCAGACAGCTTGTCCTCATCGACCACGATGATCTCCCGGCGGCTGGCCTGGGCGACCATCTTCTCGCGCAGCAGCGCCCCGCCGCCGCCCTTGATCACGTCCAGCTTCAGATCGACCTCGTCCGCGCCGTCGATCGTGATGTCGACCACCGCCTGATCGTCCAGGGTGGAGAGAGGAATGCCCAGAGCATGGGCTTCCGCCTCGATCTGGCGCGAACAGGGCACGCCGATGATTCCCGTCAGTCTGCCTTCGGCCAACAACTGGGCCAGGCGGCGAACCGCGAAGATGGCGGTGCTGCCGTGCCCCAAACCAACCACCATGCCGGATTGGATGAATTCCACAGCCTGTTCGGCTGCCTGTCGCTTCAATTGCTCGGTCTGCATAAGGACGGTTACTCTCCCGGAATCATTGCCGGCGGGGTTCCAGCCGGCCCAATCACGCGGGGATTTTAGCACAGGATGGGTGTCGACGCGCCCTCTTTTGTGTTATACGCCGAAAAACGCCTCACTGCGGAAACGCGGAGAACGCAGAGGCAAACGGTGACACGCCAGGCGCTCTACGTTTGTTATTGTCCGCGTTTTTTGCGCTCCTGGCGGTTCCTGATTGCCCTACCTCCGAATCCAACCGACTTGTTCCGCGACCAGACTCGTCTATAATGCAAGAGTGGTTCGTGTGGTATGGTCACCGGGTTCGATTCGAAAAGTGTCCTTCTTGTGTGAGTGAAAGAGAGTCTCATGGCTTACCCGACTGGTCCTGAACACCCGCTCCAATGCATCCTCCCGCCTCACATGTTGCAGAATATCGCCGAACACGGCACGGCCGAGCAGCGCCGCTGGGCCGTCGCCACCCTGGCTACCTCGGAACAGTTCCGCGGGCAGCGCACCGCTTCCGCTCAGTTTCCCTCGCTTGCCTTCCGAGCTGTCGCCGTCGGGAAGCAGCGCACGATCTTCAACGCCGACAACCAGACCAATCTACCGGGCCGCACGGTTCGCTCCGAAGGGGACGACCCCACCGGCGACGCGGCGGTCGATGAAGCCTACGACTACTCCGGCGCGACCTACGATCTCTACAAGGAGGTCTACGAGCGCAACTCGATCGACAACCAGGGGCTACCGCTGCGCTCCACCGTCCACTATGGACAGGGCTATGACAACGCCTTCTGGAACGGGCAGCAGATGGTCTACGGCGACGGTGACGAGGACCTGCCGGCCGACGATCGCCTGTTCAACCGCTTCACCCTGTCGATCGACATCGTCGGCCATGAACTGACCCACGGCGTCACTCAATACGAAGCCAAGCTCGTCTACTACGAGCAGTCCGGCGCGATGAACGAGTCGATGTCGGACGTGTTTGGCTCGCTGGTCAAGCAGCGCCAGCTCAACCAGACCGCCGCCGACGCGGACTGGATCATCGGCCAGGGCCTGTTCACGTCGAAAGTCAACGGAGTCGGCATCCGGTCGATGAAAGCCCCCGGGACCGCCTACGACGATCCCGTGCTGGGCAAGGACCCGCAACCGGCCCACATGAACGACTACAAGAACATCGACTACGACAACGGCGGCGTGCACATCAACTCCGGCATCCCCAACCACGCCTTCTACGTCGTCGCGCGGGAACTGGGCGGCTTTGCCTGGGAAAAGGCGGGCCGCATCTGGTACGTCGCCCTGCGTGACAAGCTCCAGGCCAAGTCAAATTTCCAGGACTCGGCCAACCTGACTTTCCTGGTCGCCGGACAGTTGTACGGGGCCGGCAGCATCGAGCAGCAGGCCGTGCGCACCGGCTGGAGCGAAGTCGGGATTACGGTCTCCAGCGGGAACGGTTCGACGGAAACCCCCGATCTGGAAGGCTGCCGCGAACTGCTGATCCGGGTGCTGGGCGGCAGCCGCTAACGGCAGGGCCAGAAAGGAGGCCCACCATGCAAATCGATTTTGAGCGCAGCGGCGGCTTCATGGGGCTGCGCATCGCCGCCAGTTTCGTGCTGGATGAGCTGGACGAGGCCGACGCCGAGGAAGTCCGCTCGCTCATCAACGCGTCAAATTTCTTCAGCCTGCCTGCCCGGATCGAATCGGGACAGGGCATGGACCAGTTCCAGTACAGGCTCACCGTATCACGCCAGGAAGCCTTCGATCCGGAACCGGTCTCGCACACCGTCACGATGGGCGAAGCCTCCGCCCCGCCGGAGATGCAGATGCTCCTGCGCAAGCTCACCGTCCTGGCCCGGGGGCAGCAGTCGCGCTGACCGCGTCCTCAGCCAGGCACCTGCACGAAGAACGCAAAACCGGGCGTCCGCATGGGCGCCCGGTCGATTTCTTGCCCGTATACATGCTGGAATGATCGCTCAGTCCAGCAGGCGCTTCAGGCCGCCCGCCACGTCGCTGCCCAGATCGAAGCGCAGCACCCGGCGCTGGTTGTCCAGCAGCGCCTGGCGATCCCCGGCCGCCTGGGCCGCGATCAGCGTGCCAAACGAGAGTTTCGAGCTGGTCGAGCCTGGCTCATCCGGAATGGCGACATCCCGATCCACCGAGGACACAAACTGGACGAACAGGCCGTTGCCGCCGTCGCCCTTGTGAAGCTGGCCCGTCGAATGCAGGAAGCGCGGCCCGTAGCCGGCCGCCGTCGCCAGGTGGGCGCGATCGCGTACGGCCAGGCGCAGCGCGTCGAGCGCGGCCGTCGTCTCCGGCGTCGGCTTCACATAGGCTTGCAGGCAGAGGTAATCGCCCGGCTTCGCGCCGGCCAGGAAGGCCCGCAGCGTCTCGGCCGAGGGGCTGTCCGCCGGAACCGCCGGCAGGCGGCCCGTTTCCGCGTAGGCCGCCACGGCCTGGCGGGCCAGCACCTTGGCCGCCTCGACGTTGGGCTGGTCGAACGGGTTGATGCGCAGCAGGTGGCTGGCGACCGCCGTCGCCACTTCCCACAGCATGAACTGCTCGCCCAGATCGTAGCGCCTGGCCAAGGGGAGGCGCACCACCGGATGCCCGGCATCGGCCAGCGCGGCCAGGGCCGCGTCGCGATTCGAATCGCCGTCAAAATCGAGACTGACGAAGAGCCGGTCGTCCCCATATACCTCCGGCGCGCCGAGCGCTTCCCAGACCACCGGCAGGATGCCGACGCCTTCCTTGCCGGTGCTTTCCGCCACGAGCTGCTCGATCCAATCGACCACGTGCGCGATCTCGTCCGAGGCCACGATCGTCAGTTTGTCGCGCCCGGCCCGGGCCAGCACGCCCAGGATCACGCCGAGCCGCAGGCCGGGGTTGTCCCCGGCCGCGGGAATCCGGCAGGCTTGCGCCATCGCCGCGCCCGCGTCCAGCAGGCGCGTGACGTCCACGCCGACCAGCGCCGCCGGAACCAGCCCGAACAGCGACAGGGCCGAGAAACGCCCGCCGATCTCAGGATCGTTCAGGAAGGCGAAGCGGAAGCCGTACTGCGAGGCGACCTTTTCCAGCTTGCTGCCGGGATCGGTGATGGCGATGAAATGCCGGCCGGCCTCCGCCGCGCCGACCGCCTCGGCCACCCGGCTGTAGAAGTACGCCAGGAAGGAGAATGTTTCGACCGTGCCGCCGGATTTGGTCGAGACGATGTACAGGGTCTTGCGCGGATCGTGGGCCGCGTCGGCCGCCCACACCGCGCCCGGATCGGTGCTGTCCAGCACCGACAGCGCCAGGCGGCCCGGCGCGGGGGTAGCGAACGTGGTACTGAACACTTCCGGAGCCAGGCTGGAGCCGCCCATCCCCAGCAGCAGGGCATGGGTATAGCCTTCCTCGGCCACGGCCTTAACCAGAGTCTGAATATCTTTGACGTGGACGCGCATCGTCTCCGGCAGGTGCAGCCAGCCCAGCCGGTTGGTGATCTCGGCCGGCTCCGGCTTCCAGAGCGTGTGATCGTGCTCCCACAGGCGCGGTACGACCCGGCTCGCCGTCAACTGGGCCAGAGTCGCGTCGACCTCGGCCTGATGGCCCCCCAGTCTGGTGATCATGAGCCACTCCCCATCAACTGCGCGCGCTTGGCCTCCACGCTGGCCATCAGACTCTCGAAGGATTTGGCGAACGACTCGACGCCTTCATCCTGCAATTCCTGGGTCGCCTGCTCCAGGTCGATCCCCAGGGTCGCCAGTGCCTTGAGCTGGGCGACGGCCTCGTTCAGGCCCTCTTCCAGGGCGGCCTCGACCTTGGCATGATCCAGAATGGCGTCCACCGTCTGGGGCGGTACGGTGTTAACCGTGTCCTTGCCGATCAGGTTGTCGACGTAGATCGTGTCGGGATAGGCCGGATTCTTGGTACTGGTACTGGCCCACAGCGGCCGCTGCACACGCGCGCCGCGCTCCGCCAGGATATCCCACTGCCGGCCGCTGAAAATCTCCTTGAAGCGGGCATACACAACCTTGGAGTTGGCGATCGCGATCTTGCCCTGGAGGGCCGTGTTGCCCAGATCGGCCAGGCGCTTGTCCAGCTTGGTGTCCACCCGGCTGACAAAGAACGACGCGACCGAGGCCACCTTGCTCAGGTCGCCGCCTGCCGCGGCCAGTTCTTCCAGCCCGGCAACATACGCCTCGGCCACGTCCACGTACTGGGTGAGCGAGAAGATCAGCGTCACGTTGACGTTGATGCCTTCCGAGATGAGCTGCTCGACGGCGGGAATCCCTTCCGGCGTGGCCGGCACCTTGATCATGATGTTAGGCCGCGCCAGAGTCTTGAACAGGCGGCGGGCGTCGGCGATGGTCCGATCGGTATCGTGGGCCAGCAGCGGGCTGACTTCCAGGCTGACGTAGCCATCCACCCCGCCCGTCCGGTCGTACACCGGGCGCAGCATGTCCGCCGCCCGGCTGATGTCCTCGATCGCCAGCGCTTCGTAGATCGCCTCGGTCGAGTGACCTTCGCGGGCCAGCCGGGCGATGGCCGGATCGTAGTCGGCGGTATGGGCGATGGCCTTCTCGAAAATCGTCGGATTGGAGGTCACGCCAAGCACCCCGGCGTCCAGCAGTGTCTGGAATTCACCATTCTCCAGAAGCTCACGGCGAATATTGTCATACCAGATCGATTGCCCCAATCCGGCCAGATCGTGTAGTTTGGTCATGGTGAAGCCTTTCTCTCAGCCCTTAACGGCGGGTGCAATTTATCCACGGGGCCACGCTGTCGCGTTTCCTGCCCAGTCGTAGGACCCAGACCCCCATTTTACCCCATTCAGGCGGGCTGCCAGCCAGTGACGGGACTCACTATCTGGCAGGTGATGTTTCACCGGCGCGCGCCCGGCCTAACCCTTGCCGTAGACCGGGATCGCAGCGCCGGTCACCGCGCGGGCCTGATCGGAACACAGAAAGGCGATCACGTCGGCCAGGGCCTCCGGGGTGACCCACTTGCCGGGGTCGGCTTTGGGCATCTCCGCCCGGTTGGGCGGCGTATCGATCGTGCCCGGCAGAACGGCGTTCACGGTGATGTCGTGCGCCTTCAGCTCGGCGGCCATGCTCTCCGTCAGGCGCAGCACCACGGCCTTGGAGGCGCTGTAAGCCGCCATGTTGGCCGCACCGGAAAGCGCCGCCCTGGCTCCGACGTTGACGATCCGCCCGCCGCCGGCGGCGATCAGGTGCGGGATCACCGCCCGGCTGGCCAGCAGCACCGAGCGCGCGTTCAGATCGAACAGGTAATCCCACGTCTCCAGATCAAGCTCGTGCACGGGACTTCCGGCCCGGAAGCCTCCGACGACATTGACCAGTCCATCGATCCGGCCAAAACGCTCGGCAACCGCCTCCACCAGCGCCGCGACCGAGCCTGGATCGGTCAGGTCGGCGACATGGGCCAGCACCCGCTCCGAACCGGCCAGGTCGGGCAGCACTTCATCGAGTTTCTCCTCGACCAGGCGATCGGCCAGGGCCAGCCTGGCCCCGGACTGGAAGAGCAGCCGGGCCACGGCCCGGCCCAGGTGCCCGGTTGCGCCGGTGACGACAAAGACCCTGTCCTTCAAATCCACCATGATCGTACCTTCCCTCTCTGCCACGAACGATCGAAGTCCCTGCGCTCTGGATGCAAAAAAACGCCCGGTTCTTACCAGAAACCGGGCGAGAGATAGCTCGAACGAAACGGACGGCGGTCTGACCGGCAGGCTCAGCGTCCCCAATCCGGGTCGGCGGGATGGCCCTCGAACGGCTGGTAGGTTTCGTCCACCACACCATACGTCTCGGTGGTCGACATGTCGGCCGTGATCTCCAACAGATCGCCCTGGAAGAAGTCCTCGGCGACTTCCGTCTCGATTTCGGCCCTGGGGGTGCTGCGCCGGGAAGGCTTCTCGGAAGGCTTCTCCTTAGGCAAATCCTCCACCGTATCCCGCACGGCATCCCGGAGCTGTTCGGCCGACTCGGACTCGTTCGTCTCGCGCGAAACGTCGTCGGGATTGTCGACGGCGATAACCACCACGGAAATGTTGTCCTCGCCGCCGCGCCGGTTGGCGAGGTGAACCAGGCGGTGGGTGATTTTGCCCGGCACCCGCTCCTGGCGCACCACCTGGGCGATCTCGTCGGGCGGGACGTGGCGAGTCAGGCCATCCGAGCAGAGCACGATCCGGTCGCCGGTCTTGAGACTGCGATCGTACAGATCGGCCGTGGTATCCGGGGTCTGGCCCAGCGCCCGGTAGAGCACGTTCTTCATGGGGTGATCGGCGGCCTGCTCCGGGCTGATGTGCCCGGCCGTGACCAACGCCTCGACAAAACTGTGATCGGAAGTGATCTGGTTGATCCAGCCCGCCTCGCCGTCGACCAGGTAGGCCCGGCTGTCGCCGACGTGGGCAACGTACAGCCGCCGGCCCTTGATGAACGCCAGGGTGGCAGTCGTCCCCATGCCGCGCAGGGCGACGTTCTCGTCCACGCGGTCGATCACGGCCTGGTTGGCGGACTGGATGGCCGCGGCCAGCTTGTCGGAAATCTGCTTCTCGGCCAGGCTCAGCATCTCGATGCCGGAGCGGTCTTCGCCCACGAAATCGGCCTGAACCGCCTCGACCGTCAGCAGGCTGGCTTCTTCCCCGCCGACCGCGCCGCCCATGCCGTCCGCCACGAGGGCCAGCAACGTGCCCTGCAAGGCCCACAGCCCGATCGAGTCCTCGTTGTTCTCGCGCACCTGGCCGGGATCGCTCCGCGCGCTGGCCCGGATGATGAGCTGCGATTCGAGATCGGGCACGATCAACTGCGTCCCGCAGACGCGGCAGTGATCCGAATCGGGCCGGTTCAGCGCCCCGCAGAACAGGCAGGTCAGCGGCTCCTGGATGCCCAGGGCGCGCAGGGTATCCGTGTTGGGCAACCGGCGGCTGGCCTTGAAGGCGGGCACCTCGTCGCGCAACGCCTCGTAGATTCGCTGGCTGCGCCGCGACACGTTCGGCTGGCCGGAATCTTCCGAAGGGGTAGTCTGGAGCGCCCTGCCACATTGAAAGCAGTAAACCGCACGGGGTAAATTGATGTGTCCGCAACTCGGGCACTTCAGGTGGGCGGACATCGCGAACTCCTCAGCGCTTGAGGCATGGCCGAATAACAGCAAGTTGCAGCGGATTTCATTCTATGCGCGCAACGGCCCGGAAGCAAGTTTTGCCGCGCGCCGCAGCCGATTGGATTTGGTCTACCCGGCGATTCCGGCGCTCGACAATTGCTCCAAAACAATGATTCCCCAAGATGGACGCTTTCGATTATACTGTCTCTAGAAAAGAAACCGAGCGGACGTCATGGATCAATCAATACGCCTCAATCCCGAAATCGTGCGCCAGGGTCTGGGCTGGGCGCACAGTTGGAGCAACGGCCCCGTGCTGTGTGTCACCACACCGGAGGCGATCCGGTTCGTCGCGGTCTGCGAGCGCCGGTTCGTCGCCAGTTGGGAATGGCACGAGGAAACCGAAGCGCCTTACCGCTTCTTTCTGATCCCGCCCTTCATCGCCACCACCCTGGTCGGCCACACAGGCTCGGCCGTCACGGGCCTGCGCGTCCGGGTCAACCGGACTCACATCGCGCTGACCGTCCGCGACAACCACGGCGAGTACGTGATTCAGTGGCGCTGGCAGGCGGGCAGCTTCGCCGCCCCTCCCTTCTTCGATCTGATGGCCCAGCCCCCCCAGGAAAACCTGGAGGAGAAAAACTACATCGCCATCGCCGATGCCGTCCACCTGGCGATCGCCAACCTGGGCCGGCTGGAAGCGATGGAGCAGTTCGACCGTAACAACCTGGCGATTCTGGTCGATTCCGCGCCGGGGCGCTTCCGGATCGATGGCCAGCCGATCTTCCGGGGGGACGAGCAGCGCTACTACTTCGATCCCCGCCTGATTGTGCGTGGCATGGAAGTGGTGCGGGGCAAGCAAATCGGCTTCACCCTGACTCCCACCATCGTGCCCGGCCAGGCCGTGCTGTACATGTGCAGCCGCCGCGAGAACTGGCGCATCCACTGCGCCCTGCTCAGCATCCTCCCGGACGAGCAGACGTACATCATCAGCCAGCAGATTCGCGAGATCGCCACCACCCGGCTGGAGCTGAAAACGGCCCACAACTAGCCCCCGCCAGTCGGGCGACTTCCCCTGGATGACAACGCCCCCGCGATCGCAGCGATCGCGGGGGCGTTTGTATCGAGCGCCCGGCATCGAAGGCCGGGCGAACGGCTACAGTTCGGCCAGGGCTTCGCCTTCGCTGTCGAACGCGAACATCGGGACCGGGTTCGCGCCGCGCTCCCCGCGACTGGCTCCCATATGCGCCACGGCGAGCTTCGCATCCTTCGCAACGACGATGATCTTTTTGATGTTGTCGTGGTAGAGGATGCCGCGCGCGGGCTGGAGCGCCTTGGATTCGTAGACGGGCCGGTGTTCGCCGGCGACGATCAGCAGGATGACCGGGCGCTCCTGGGCGTCCAACAGATCCAGCAGCTCGCGGAACATCCCCTCGGAGTCACGCTGCGCATCCCAACCTGCCAGAAAAGCCACCCGCACGACATCAGTCCGCGGTTGAGTGACTTCAAAAGTAGCCATCGATGGATCAGCCTTTCTCAATAATCCGTAGTTCCATTGCAAATACCGAGTATGCCGCAAACTGGCGGGGGTCACAACCTAAAAAGCCGCGAGCACCAGCGCCCCCGGCAGGGGAACATCCGCGCGGGCCGGCCAGGGCCGCGGCCGCCGGGTCTGATACTGCTCGATCACGTACCGCGAAAAAACGGAGAGGTCGAGCGCATCGAACTCGGCCGGGTCGACAAAGCGGGCCTGGGTCGATTCGACCCCATCCGGCACCGGCTCGACGGCAGGGTCGACCTCGCACAGAAAGCAGGCATACAGCTCGTTCTGGCGCTCCCTGGGCATGTTGCGCAGGCAGATCAGCCCGACCGGCTGGCAGTGCAGGCCTGTCTCCTCCCACACCTCGCGGATCACGGCTCCTTCGAGCGTGTCCTCCTGCTCGATCCACCCGCTGGGCAGCGTCCAGCGCCCCACCGGCGGAATCCCCCGCTCGACCAGCAGTACGCGCCCCTCCCGCACGATCAGTGCGCCCACGCCCACGGCGACCCTGGCGTACTGCACCCAGCCACAAGCCGGACAGACATCGCGCGGCCGGCCGCCGTCCTCGCGCTTGAAGGTCGAAGTGCCACATTCCGGGCAGAAACGTGCCATGACAAAGCTGCTCCAGCGGTGATAGGGCCTCGCAGGCGGCCCGCGGAAGGGTGATTATAGCGCGCGAGCCGGGACGGCGGGATAAGCATTATCCGGCCAGGGCGACGATTCCGGGTGATTTGGCCAGATTTGATCCGTCCATCCCCGTCCGGGGTATGATTGAAAGAGATGATTCATGCCAGACGCCGTCGCCTTATACGGAGCCAGAATCCATGCCCATTCATCAGACGAACTACACGTCTCGCCGTTCGCCGGTCCTGACCACCGGCGCGATGGTCGCCACCAGCCACCCGCTGGCCGCGCATGCCGGGCTTGATATCCTCAAACAGGGTGGGAACGCAGCCGATGCCGCCGTGGCGACGGCCGCCGTCCTGAACGTCGTGGAGCCGATGTCGACCGGCGTGGGTGGGGATTGTTTCGCCCTGTACTATGACGCCTCCAGAGGGGCCGTCACCGCCCTGAACGGCAGCGGCCGCTCGCCATCCGCCCTGACGCTGGACGACCTGCGCGCCGAGGGCATCACCCGCATTCCCGATCGCAGCCCGCACGCCGTCACCGTGCCCGGCACCGTGCGCGGCTGGGCGGATTTACTGACCCGCCACGGCCGCCTGCCCATGCGGGAAGTCCTGGCCCCGGCCATCCACTATGCCGAGAATGGTTACCCTGTCAGCCCGATCATTGGCCTGGCCTGGCAGGAGCTGGTCGACGTGTTCCGCCCGGTGGACGGCCCGCACGACTTCCTGCCGGAAGGCGCGCCGCCCTCGATCGGCCAGGTCGTTCGCCTGCCCACCCTGGCCCGCACCCTGCGCGCGATCGCCGAGGACGGCCCCCAGGCGTTTTACACCGGCCCGATCGCCGAGGCCATCGCCTCGCGCGTCCAGGCCGCCGGCGGACGCCTGACCGTGGAGGACCTGCGCGCCCATACCAGCACCTGGGACGAGCCGATCAGCGTCGATTACCACGGGGTGCGCGTCTGGGAATGCCCGCCCAACGGCCAGGGCCTGGCCGCCCTGCTCGCCCTGAACATCATCAAGGGCATGGAAGGCGCTCCCCTGCACCGCCACCAGTCCGCTGCCCGCCTGCACGTGATGATCGAGGCGATGCGCCTGGCCTTCGACGACGCGCAGTCCCACGTCGCCGATCCGCGCTTCGCCCCCGCGCCGCTGGACCGGCTGCTCGGCGAATCCTATGCCGAGCAGCGCCGCAGGCTGATCTCCCACGAACGGGCGATGCGGCCCTCGTCCTTCGGGCAGCCGGGATACGGCAGCGACACCGTCTACCTGACCGTCGTCGACGCCGAAGGCAACGCCTGCTCGTTCATCAACAGCCTGTTCATGGGCTTCGGCAGCGGCCTGGTCGTGCGAGACCACGGCATCATCCTCCAGAACCGGGGCGCGCTGTTCTCGCTGAACCCCAACCACGCCAACCGGCTGGAGCCGGGCACGCGGCCGTACCACACCATCATCCCCGGCATGGCCACGCTCAACGGGGCGCTGTACGCCTCGTTTGGCGTGATGGGCGGCTTCATGCAGCCCCAGGGCCACCTCCAGGTGATGACCGCCCTGATCGACGCGCGGGTCGATCCCCAGTCGGCGCTCGACCGGCCGCGCTTCTGCATCCTGGGCGGCGAGACAGGCGGCGAAGTCGCCCTCGAAGAAGGGTTCGACTTCGAAGTCCTGGCCTCGCTGGCGGAATACGGCCACCGGATCGTGCCGGTGGCTGGCACGCGGCGCGCCCTGTTCGGCGGGGGGCAGATCATCCTGCGCGATCCGGAGACCGGGGCGCTGTGGGGCGGCAGCGATCCACGTAAGGACGGCGCGGCAGTCGCTTACTAAGCGAGCCGGCGCGGCGATTGTCCTGGTCGGTTGACCCAACGGCGGCCCGTGAAACAGGCCGCCGTGTTCATTTCGGAAAATTGCGTGAATCCTTCACAGCTCCCGCAAAAAGTAATGTATAATAAAGACACAATTCTAAATCAATAAACAGGACCAGAACGACGCAGGAGCAGGAAAATGGTTGCACCGGAACCAAGCACCCAGATCGAGCATGCTGCCCGGTTGCTCAAGGCGGGCAATCGGGCCGAAGCCTACCGCCTGTTGAAGTCCGTAGCCCGCCAGGCTCCCGGCGACTGGCGCGCCTGGTGGGGGCTGGCCCACGCGACGACAGACGAAATGGAACGCATCGCGGCCTTGAAAAAGACTGTCGAGCTGAATCCCCACCATCCCAAAGCCGCCGGCCTGCTGCAGAAGGCCCAGGCCCAGCAGGCGGGCCGGCTGGTCGCGCCCACTGCCGCACCGCAGCCCAGTGTCCCGGTCAGCCCGTTCGAGGCGCAGACGTTCCCGGAAGCCGACGCCCTGGAAGAGGACCCCGGCGTCCAGGGGAATCCCTTCGTGGGCTACGAGATCATCCCCTCCCGCCAGAACACCTGGGAGGGACCGGTCAGCGCCGGCCAGACCAGCGCCGGCGCGCCCGCCAAGAAGAAAAATGCCGCCCCGTCCGAGGGACGCGCCAGCAGCGGGTCGGCGATGGATCGCTGGATCAACATCGCCATCGCCGTCCTGGCGGTGCTGGTGGTGGTCGGTCTGATCGCGGTCATCCTGCCCCGGCTCAACTTCACCAGCCTGATTCCCAGCGGCCCGCCCAACAATTTCAGCGCGCCCGATGAAGAGTTTCGAACCACCGGCGGCGGAACGGCGACGGTCAACGGCCCGGCCATCCGCGACCGGATCGACGGTCTGTTCGAGGCCCATAACTGGGTCTTCGACGCCGCGGAGGGTCAGACCGTCACCATCGATGTCGAAGCCATCGGCGAGACCGATCCACGCCTGCGCCTGCTGGACCCGGACGGCAGCCTGCTGGCGGAAGACGACGACAGCGGCTATGACTACGGCATGGGCGTCTGGGATGCTACCCTGCGATACACGGTCTCCCGGGCCGGCACATACACTATGCGCATCGACGTCTTCACCGGCGGGGACTTCACCATCCGGGTCTACGATTGACATTGAACCTCCCAATTGGCCCCGGCCATGCTACAATTGCCGGCATGTCCTCCTCACCTAAGACCAAGCGCATTCTCGTGGCCGGGGCCAGTGGATTCGTGGGCCTCAACGTAGTCCATGCCCTGCTCGCCGCGGGAGCCAGCGTCACCGCCCTGGCCCCGCCTGGGGCAGTGATCCCGCTCGACAATCCGGACGGACGCCTGCGCGTGGCCGAGGCCGATGCCTGGAACCGCCCCAGCCTGAGCGGCCGGGGCCGGGGACACGACGCGGCCATCCACCTGATCGGTTCGCTGCGCGAGCAGCCGGCGCGCGGCCTGACCTACCACTACCTGAACGTGGATTCGCTGCAAAACGTGGCCCGCATGGCCGTCAGCGACGGCGTGCCGCTGCTGATCTTCGTCAGCACCTCGAACGCGCCCTGGCTCCCACGCGGCTACGCCGCCAGCAAGCGCGAAGCGGAAGCCTACCTCCAGCGCAGCGGCTGCCCCTGGACGATCATCCGCGCGCCGCTGGCCTATCCACGCGGCCAGATGCAGAACCCGGCCCTGCTCCTGACGGCGCTGCTGGGAGCCTTCCCGCTCGTCGGCCGCCCGTTCGAGCGCTGGGCCCCGATGCCTGTCGATGTGCTGGCGCGGGGCATCGCCCAGATCGCCCTGAGCGCCAGCGCCCGCGGCGAGACGATCTACGGGCACCGCCTTCGCGCCGAGGCCCGCCTGCTCCCCATCCAGCGGCCCACCCCAGGCGGATTGCCCCGGACGGCGGGTTCCGCCCCCGGCGAACAGGATACCCCCTTCGGCTGGCTGCCCTGACCCACAAAAAAAGGCGGCTGCCGCCGCCCCGTGACGTTTCGATCCCCCCTACACATCGCCGCCGGCCGCCCTCACGATCGTGGCGACCGCCCCACCCGCCAGATCGAGCGTCTGGCCGACCGTCGCCAGCTCCGGCCGCACGAATCCCAGCCCGATCCAGACCCCGTCCGGGCGCTGCGCCACGCTGGTCAGCATCCCCCGCGCCCGGCCACCCTCCGACCAGACCGCGCCCACCGGGGCCGGGCCGGACAGTCTCACCCCGACCAGCGTCCGGGCCAGCTTACCCCGGCTCTCCATCCGGGCGATGATCTCCTGGCCGGTGTAGCAGCCCTTGCGGAAACTGACGTCGGCCCACAATCCGGCTTCCAGGGGGATGAATTCCTCGTTCAGCTCGCCCGCCGGGCCGGGCAGGCCCGCCTCAATCCGCAGCACGTCCAGCGCCGCCCGGCCCGCCGGTGCGAGGCCCGCCTCCGCCCCGGCGGCCAGGATCGCCTGCCACAGCGCGATCGCCCGGTCACACGGCACGACCAGCCCGAAGCCCGGCATGTCGAACGGGTCCAGCCCCACCACGAACAGCGGCAGCCCATCCCATGTAACCGGCCGGACCGCGTGCAACTCCGGCAACGCGTCCGGCGTCCCCAGCCGGGACAGAATGGCCCCGGCCTGGGGGCCATACAGACCGAGCAGGGTCAGCGCATCCCCGACGCTGCGAATCTGCATCCGGTCGCGGAAAAAGACATTGCGGCGCAAGTAATCCGCGACCAGCGTGCCGCGCCCGGCACCGGTGCGGACCAGCGTCCGATCCTCGTCCAGGGCGTGCAGCATGATCCGGTCGATGATCCGCCCGATCGGCGTGGTCAGGACGGTCGCCCGCCCCTCACCGGGAGCCAGACCCTCGACCGCGTTGGTCGATATGCGGTGCACGATCCTGAGCCGGTCGGCACCGGTCAGCTCGATCAGTCCTTCGTCGCCCAGATCGGCCAGGACGGCGGCCGCGTGGGCCGCCCGGTAGGCCCGCGCATCGTCCCCGAAGGACAGCGGCGCTGTCCCATCTGGCCCAAAGACCGCGCCCTGCGCGGCCAGATATTCCCGCCAGCGATCCATTCCAGTACTCCCCACTCAGTCCTGCATTCCAAACAGACTCACGACCCGCGCCGCACGCTGAAGTTGACGCGCTCGCTGAGGGCGCTGTTGCCCGCCGCGTCGAACGCCTCGGCCCACAGACTGTGCTGGCCAAGCGACTCGAGCATGATCGGCGCGGCAAAGGGCGGCTCGATGGCGCTCCCCACCGCTTCGCCGTCCAGGTAGTACATGACTTCCGCCACGCCGACATTGTCGCTGTATTCAACCGCCACGTCCAGCACCGGATTCGAGCCGGAGATGCGCAGCTCCTCGCCTTCGATCGGGCTGCTCACGCGAATCTGGGGCGGGGTGTTGTCCACCGTGAGCTGGATCACGCTCTCCTGGACGGTCTGGTCGGCAGCGACCACGGTCAGGCGCAGGCTGTACAGCCCTTCCAGACCGGTCGTATCCCAGCGGCCCAGCAGCGCCCCGCGCGCCGGGTTGGAAACTGGCGCGCCGATCTGGAGCCAGTTCGGCGGATTCAGGCCCTGCCCATAGGCGAGCTGGTAGGACTGGAAACCGGGCAGCGTGGCATTCCCGCGCACGTCCACCACGCCGCGCACGTAATCGAACGGCTCCGGGGCAAGGATCGCCACCGGCCCCAGCACCACCGGCGCGCCGACCGTATCGTACTGGTCTGGCGGGCCGCTCCGCCCGTTGGCCGAAGCCCAGGCCTGGGCTTCGGCCGGATAGCTGAAGTACACCCGCTGCTCGACCAGATCGCGCGGGGTGCTGGCCGTCGCCCGCAGACCGTTCTGCCGGTTGACCTCCACCATCTGGTAGTAGAAATCGGTCTGGGTCGGCTGGGTGCCCTGGGCGAACATCTCCCTGACCACCGGGCAGTAGGCATTGGGCAGCAGGCCGCTCACCGCGCATACGGCCACCTCGACCACCGAAGCCGGAGCCTGCCAGTCCTGCGCGGGCAAGCCATCCCGTTCGTGGACGTAACGCATCACCGCCCGCCAGATCGCGGCCGGGCCATTGGCCGCGTCCAGCCCAATCGTCGGCGTCTGGTCGACATTGCCCAGCCAGACCCCGGCGCTGATCTGCGGCGTGTACCCGACCGTCCAGGCGCTCCGCCCCTGGAGGGGCGTCCCGCCATACACGGCCGCCGGGCGGCCGATCTCGTACACGTTGTCGACGCCATAAAGCTGGGCGCGCATCTCGCGGTCGCCCAGGATGTCGTTCATCAGATAGGCCAGCACCGGCGCGAGCGTATCGCGGGTCTGGGGCTGGTATTCCCACAGCAGCGCCCCCTGGGCATCCTCGATCCGCAGCACCAGCACGGGGTCCAGGGCGCGGAATCCGGCCCGCTCCTGGGCATGGCTCACCGGCGCGCCGACCATCCGGCCCTGGTTGGCCAGCACGCCAAAGCTGTACGCCAGATCGAGCAGGCGGACGTCACCGCCTTCCAGAGCCAGGGACAGATCGTAGCTGGTCGGGCTGTCGGACAGGGAATTGAGACCCATCCGGTGGGCCGTGCCCACCACATCCCCCACCCCGACCCAGTTCATGACCTCGACCGCCGGGGCAGCCGCGTCGACCACCGCCGCCTGGCGCAGGCTGATCGGCCCGCGATAGACACCGTCCTGGCTGGTTACCAGCAAAGTAGAGCCAAACGGCTGCTCGAACTGGCGCTGCACGTCGAGGGTCATCGTCGCGGCGGTGAACCCCCGCGCCAGGGCCGTCAGGTAAATGTAGGGCCGGATCAGGCTGCCCGGCTCGTAGCGAGCCTCGGCCGAATCGACGTAGCCGCGAATGCCGGTATTCCAGTAATCCATGCTTCCCACGTAGGCCAGCACTTCGCCGGTCGTTGGGCTGGTGATCACCACCGCGCCGTTCGTCACCCCATGCGAGACGCCCACGTCCTCCGCCGCCAGTGCCGGCAGATAGCCCGCCGCCACGCACGGTTGGCCGACCGACGTCGCGTACACGAACGTCGGGTCCACGCCGCCCAGCCGGGTCAGGTGAGTCCGCAGGACACACTCCGCCTGGTACTGGAGATCGAGGTCGAGCGAGGTCGTGATGCGCAGCCCACCCGCCGCGACCAGCCGCGCGCCATCGTAACCCGCTTCGTTGAGCAGACTCTCCGCCTGGCGGCGAGCCGCCAGGCCGTAATGCGGCGCGACCACGTCGGCCGGGGCCAGCGGATGGGTCACGCTGAGTTGGACGCGAGCCGCCTCGATCTCGGCCGCGTCCACCATCCCATAGCCGAGCATGGCGTCGAGTACCAGGTTTTGCCGGCGGAAGGCCTCGGCCGGTTGATCGAACGGGTTAATGGAGGGCGCGTCCGGGATTCCGGCCAGCGCCGCCGCTTCGGCCAGGGTCAGGTCGGCAGCGTGCTTGCCAAAATAGGCCTGGGCAGCCGCCTCGATTCCATACGCGCCGTTGCCATACAGGGCGGTGTTCAGGAACCAGGCCAGCAGCTCCTCCCGGCTGAAGCGCCGCCGCAGTTCCAGCATAATCACGGCGTCCGTGAACACCCGGTCAGGGCTGTCGGCCGGCATCTCGTACAGCGGAACCACCGCGTTCCTCGCCAGGTAGAGCAGGATCGGATCGTCAATCGCCTGGCGGCCGTTCAGCACCGCCGCGTTCAGACTCTCCGCCAGAATGGCGAGGTTGAATCCACCCCGCGAGAAGAAAATCCCATCCTCAATGGCGACCGTCGCCTGCCAGACCACCGGAGGGAGTTCGTCCAGATCAACCCAGGCCGCCGCGCCCGTCGTCATGGGCTGAAGGCGATAAATCACGCGCTGGGCCGCGCGGTCGAGCAGCATCGTCGGCTGACCGGCCGGGCTGGTCGCCGCCAGGGCAGCGGGCTGGGCCGGAATTCGCCCGGCCGCCCCCAGATAAGCCGCGGCCGCATAGGCCACGCTCCCAGCCCCAATCAGCAGCACCAGCAGCACGAGCGCCGCCGCGACCCCCATGCCGCCCCACAGAGCCACCCCCGGCTGGCGATTCTGGCGGCGCGCGCGCCGGCGTCGAATAATGTGCGGAATCGAACTCACCTGGGCCTCCTGGTCGATGCCCGGACTGGCGTTGGCAGGGTCTAGCTTAGCATCTCAGGCCGGGCACTGCCAGCCAATCGATTGGCCGATCCAGGGCAATCGCATCAAAAACAAAATGAACCGCCAAAACGCCAAGAACACCAATAAAAAACGCAGAGACAAGCGAAAATCAGGAAGAGTTGCACCACTGAAGCCGCGAATCGAAAGCTGATGAACTGGTTTGCCCTCTGTGTCCTTCGTGTCCTCTGTGGTGAGATGCCTTTCGCGATTTGATGCGATTGCCCGCTGGCCGATCGGGGGATTGCCTCGGCGCGAGTCGAACCGGGACAGCCAGCCGGCGCGGGTAAAAACGGCTGCCCAAAGGGCTTTTAGGGGAATGTGATCAAAAGCCAGACATGGTAGATT